>REBP01000254.1 GCA_007692665.1 Gemmatimonadales bacterium
GGTACCCCGCGGTCCAGGCCCAGGCCGAGAGCCCCTCGTGGCGCAGGCCGTGCACCGCGGTGACGAGCTCCCGGGGGTGCCGGGTGGCGTCGTCCGTGCCGAGGAGCCCCACGACGGTGGTCACCCCGCCGCGGGTGAAACGGGAAAGCGCGAGGGGCGGGACCTTCGTGTGGGCCCCGGCCTCCCCCCCGCCCCCGGTCAGGTGGACGTGGGCATCCACCAGGCCGGGAATGACGCGGGCGCCTTCCAGGTCCACGACGCGGGCGCCCAGCGCCGCGGGGAGTTCGGGGGACTCGGTGCCGATCCACACCACGCGGCTTCCCGCCACGAGGAGATGGTGGAGGCCCAGGGACCGAGGAGCGTGGAGGTCGGCGTTTCGGAGAAGGGTCAGCATCGCGGAAAGCTAGTCTCGACCCCGGCCCCGACGATACCCGGGGGCGCCCCGATCAGAACCCGACCAGCCGCGTCACCTTGAGGGCCACCGAACGTTCCTGGGGGCCATCGATCCCGGTTCGGTGCCGCTGGGTGAAGATGAGAAACACGTCGCTCATGGGGGCGTGTCGGAAGTTCCAGCGCGCGTTGGTGACCCACTGATCCGTCTGGCGGTTGTACTGGAGGAAGGCACTCCCCGACAGCCGCGTGGACCAGGCGTAGCGCACGGCAGCGCGGGCCACGTCGGCGGCGAAGTCGCCTTCGGGAAGGTCCACCTGGTTGCGCTCCACCGAGATTTCGGTGAAGAGGTCGTATCGGGGCCGCCACGAGGCCCGGGTGGAGAGAGAGGTCCGGGTCCCGCTCCAGAATTCGCCGTACCCCACCTGCACCCGCCCGGTCAGGCTCCGGGAGCTGGAGCTCTGGACGGCCACCACCGCGTCACGGAAATCATAGTCCCCGGGCTGGAGGACCACCCCCGAGGCGATGGCGAAGGGGTCCCCCAGGCGCTCGAACCGGTCGTTCACCGTGAGCGTGACGGACTCGCCGCTCCGGACCGAGAGGTCCAGCCCCCCCGAGACGATGCGCGTCTCCAGGAGCCCGCCCAGGTTCGAGATGTAGTCCACTTCCAGGTAGGGCGCCAGCTCCTGGAGCCATGACCCCTCGGGCTGGTGATGGACCCCCACCGTGGCGTAGCGGTGCAGCGCGTCCCGCCTCCGCACGAACCCCACCCCGGGGTCGAAATCCTCGTCTACCCGGCGGATGAAGGCGGAGGTATTCCAGAAGCGGTCGCGCCATGCGGCCCCGGTCCGCCAGGCAATCCCCGAGCTTCCGGCCTCGGATCCGTCGGTCCCCGCCAGGTAGGTCGTGACCACCAGGTTTCCCAGGAGGCGGAGGTTGGCGTCGGCGCCCCAGCTCCGGTTGTAGCTCCCGTTGCCGACGCTGCCGGTGCCGGTCCCCGTTCTCGTCCCCGTCCCCGATCCCGTCCCCGATCCCGTCCCCTGGCGGTTCACCACCAGGACGCCCACGTCGGAGTTGCCGAAGAGATTTCGCCGAACCCGGGCCACCGAAAAGTTCTCGGCAGGGAGCCCGTTCAGGGACTCGGTCTGCATGTTCAGCACGCCGACCTCGAAGTTCCCGGCCCGACCGGTGACCCTGCCCCCGCCCACGATGGGGATGGGCTGCCCCCCCGGGGTGAGCCCGATGCGCCGCGAGTGGAAGAGGGTGAAGTCCCGTAGCGATGCCCCCATCCGGTAGTTGCGCTCGTTCTGGTCGCCGAACTGGAAGACCCCGGAGTTCTCGATGAAAAATTCCCGCCGCTCCGGAAAGAAGAGCGAGAACCGGGTCAGGTTCACCTGTTCCTGGTCCAGCTCGGCCTGGGCGAAGTCCGTCCGGTACGTCAGGTCCATGGTGAGGCCCGGCGTGATGCCGTACTTGAGATCCACGCCGGCATCGTACCGGCTTCCGGCCACGTCGTCGGGGACGGCATGGCCCCGGGAGTCGGCGGCCAGCGTGAAGGGCTTCACCGTCAGGTTCCGGCCGGCCTGGATCCCCTCGAGCCCGGTCAGCGTCCCGGCCCGGGACATCCGGTGGATCACCTCCCGACGGGAGAGGGGGGACCAGTAGGAACTCTCGTTCGAGCGCCGGACCCGGCGGAGGAAGTTGATCCCCCAGTCCTGGATCGGCCGGTTCGGGTCAAAGCGGAGGGTACTGAAGGGGATGGCCATCTCCACCACCCAGGCCGAATCCGTCAGCGCCACCTCGGCCCGGATGGGTCCTTCCCAGGCCACGCTGACGTTCCGGCTGTCGTTGAAGGTCTGCTCGTCGCGCAGCGCCCCCCCTGGGTTCACGAAGAAGAGAAAGGAGTTGCGCCGGTCCAGGAAGGGATCGATGGACACGGCAAAGAGGTCCCCGCTCCCCGGATTGAAATCGTGCTCGAGGCCGGCAATCATCAGCCGGTCCATTTCCGCATCGTAGTTCACGATGCCAAGGTAGAGGTGGGTATCGTCGTAGAGGATGCGGACCACGGTGGGCTGGGTGGCGGGCATCCCCATGTCCGGCACCCCCTGGACGAAGTGGCCCACCGGAAGGGCCGAGGCCCAGGCCGCCTCGTCCATGTGGCCGTCGATGACAATGGGATCCGCAGTGCGCACCGCCCGGACCTCCGGGCGGGGTGCCAGCTCCGGGTTCACGGGGAAGGCCCAGGGCGAGGGACCCGGGTAGGCCCCGGGGAAGGCGGCGCCGGGCAGGGGCGCGAGGGCGGGGGGGAGTTCCCCGTCCTGGCCCGCCTGGACGGCCTGTGCATGGAGCGGTCCGGGAGCCGGCAGGCTTGCCATGGTGCCGGCCAGGAGGCCCGGAAGGAGCCCCGCGAACCGCCAGGAGCGAAGGAAGAGGCGCATGAGACCTGGGACTCCGGCCGGGAGCATGTTCGGGGCCAGGCGTGGACGCCCTGAACCTGCTCCGGGCCTGAAGGGTGGGACGATACGGGGTACGGGACCGGAGTGCATCATGCAGGACACGCCCGGGGTCCACAAGGTTGACCGGAACTTCGTGGAGGTTCTGCCCCCGTCGCTGGCTCGGCATCGACAATCACGGTATCTCTCAGGCACCCGGCGGCGCCGGGACAGGCACGCTCCTCCCGTCCAGGTACCGGCCAGCCATGACACATTTCCGCGTGAGGCTCCTCTCTTCCGGCGAAAACAAGCTCGCCGTGGTCAGGGAGGTGCGCGACATCGCGCGGGTGGGGCTCCGGGAAGCCAGGGAGCTTGTCGACGGTCTGGGGGTCGTCGGCGAGAATCTCACGCGTCACGACGCGGAGAGGATAAGTCAGAAGCTGGCATCGGTCGGGGCCAGAACCAGCGTGGATCGAACCGCCGGTTCCGGGTCCGCGCCCGACCCGCGACCGAGACCGCAGCCTGGGCCCGGCGATAATCGGCGGGCTGGCTTGTACCGCCTCAAGCTTCTGACGATCGTCGCAGAGGATCTCGACCTTGCAGCTGCCGAGAAGCTCCGGGACGGGCTGGAAGCGCTCGGGGCGGAGGTCCGGATCGAGCCGTCCGACACCCTTCGGCCGGAGCCGGTGTCCCCGGTGCCGGAGCCGGAGCCGGAGCCGGCAGGCCCCTCCGACCAGGGGTACTGGGGAGACACGGCCTTCCGCCTCGAGGGGAGTGTGCTGAACAGCCACCAGAGGCCCCTTCCGGGGGTGGCGGTGCGGGTCGCCGCCAGGTCCGCCAGGCGGGAGGTCGTGCTGGGCAGGACGATCACCGACGCAAGAGGGCGTTTCACAGTCGCGCTGGGGCCGATGGGGAGGGAGATCGCCGGCGGAGGCTTCCACCTCGTAGTCGGCGTGGTTGCCGCCCCCACCGGCGAAACGCTGGCGACCCTGAGTTTCACCAGCGCCCTGCCCACCGAACCGTTCCACATCATCGTGGGCGGCTGAAGATCCTGTTGCTGCGGGCCTGTGGCTGCGGGTCCATTAAGCGCGCGGTAACCCGGCCTGCGCACGTTCGGTCCGTCGCCCTTTCCGGCGATGCAACCGAACCTCGAACCCCAGGCGCAACCATGAGCCCTCATGCCATGACCCGGGCCGGCCTCCTCGCCGGCACCCTCCTCGTCGTCCCGACCCTGGCCATGCCGGCCGCCGGGCAGACGAGCCCCCTTCTCCCCATGCAGGTCGAGCGCGGCTTCTCCGTCGAGGTGGCCCACCCGTCCTTCAAGGAACTCGAAATGACCGCGGCCACCTCCGTGTGGCACCTCGGGGGCTCGCTCCCCCTCCTCGTCCCGGGGCTCCGGGCCGTCATCGACGTGCCGGTGGCGTATGCCGCGCTGGACGGGGCGCTGGGCGAACTCTCCGGATCAAGCACCGTCCTCGGCAACCCCTACCTGGGTGTCGAGTATTCCCTGCGCTCGTTCCTCGTCCTGGAGGGGGGGATCCGGGCACCTCTCACCACGGCCGACGCCGAGAGCTACGCCGACGTCGTGGGCTTCCTGGCGGACGTGAGCCGGGGTGAAGCCTTCCTAGAAGACGTCTTCCCCGTGGCCCTGGGCGCCCGCGTGGAGCACCGGATTCGTCCGGACCTGAGCCTCACCGCCCGGCTGGGCACCGTGCAGGCCTTCTACACCGGCGACGACGAGGACCTGAGTTCCACGACCTTCGTGGACTACGGGGTGGGCACGAACTGGACCCGCGGTGCGGCACGGGTCGGCGCCGGAGTGGGCGGCCGGTGGGACGCCTCCACCGACGAGGGCAAGTTCGGTGAGAACTCCCTGCACCAGCTCGGGATCACAGCGGACGTAGCCCTCGGACCGGTGCGCCCGGGCCTTTCGCTCCGCGTCCCCCTGGATCAGGACCACCGCGACATCCTGAAGGCGTCGGTGGGAGCCTACGTGCAGATCCCCCTCCGCTGAGGTCGACCCGGGCGTGCCCCCCCGAGCGTGCCCCCCGGCCGGTGCTGCGGGCGCCGGTCGGGGGGTGCACCCGGGA
>REBP01000183.1 GCA_007692665.1 Gemmatimonadales bacterium
CTTCGTGGCCGCGGCGGATCCCGACGACCAGCTCGCCGACGAACTCGATGCCGCCGAGGCACTCTACGGCCTCTACAGCATTGCCATCGGCATGACGGAGGAGGCGGACTGGGATTTTGGGCGATTCCTGCATCCCGACGCCGCGGCGTGGTTCGGATACGTGGATGACGCGGGGTCGTTCTACGACCGCGGTCCGGGTTTCGCCGACGAGGATGTCTCCTACGCCCGCGCCCGTGTCCTGGTGGCGGACATGCTCGACCGCATCGAGGGGTGGCTCGCAGATGAGTTTCCCTATCCCGTGACGCTTCGATTCAGCCATGCCCAGGCCCTGATGCCGCTCGCGGCCTTCCTCGGAATCGAGGGAAGCAGCGAGGGTGCCGACCCCGATGTGCCCTTCGACTACGACACGAGCACGTGGCGGGCAGCCATCGCGTCGCCCATGTCGGCCAACGTGCAGTGGGACGTCTTCACGAACGACGAGGGCGTGACGCTGATCCGGATGCTGCACCAGGAAGGGGAGGTGCGCTTCGCGGCAGCATGCCGGCCCTGGGGCGAGACGCGCCACTTCTACGAACTGTCGGAGATCCGGCGCTGCTACGGGGTCTGACTCGACCCGAGGGACTCGCTCGGTGCCCGAATCAGCCCCGAACGACCCGGGCCATCTCAGGCGTTGATGACCTGCGAGCGCCCGGTGAAACGGACGTCGCCCGGCGTGCGCGCCGCGGACCATCCGATCAGGGCAAAGAGCGAAGCGCGGGCTTCCCGAAGCAGGTACGCCAGCTCGCGGATGTCGTCGCGGTCGAAGAGCATGGCGAACTCCGGTGAGGCGGGGGCAAGAACCCAGCGCCCCGGGGCATCGGGAATCCGGGTCACCGAGGTCTCCAGCCGATGGAATCCCTCCGGATCCAGCAGGAGAAGTGCGCGACCGAAGCTGATCCGAACCCGCGCCGTCCGGGTGCACCAGGTGCAGTGACCCGACGGGGTGGAAGCGAGCGTGAGGGGGGAGGTGGACCCGGGGCTGGGATCGGCCTGCGGCATGGCGGTTCCGGGAAGTGGAGGGAGCGGGATGCGGTTGAGAATCAGTCTCAACCAGCGCGACCTCAAGATCTCCATCTCCCCGGCTTGCCGCAAGGCCCCCACGCCTCCTATCGTGGGAGATGCCGATTCTTCCAGCCTGCACGACAATGCCCACGACGCCCATGACGCCCGCGACGCCCATGGCGCCCGCGACGCCCATGGCGCCCGCGACGCCCATGGCGCCCACGACGCCCACGACGCCCACGACGATGCCCAACACGATGCCCGCGACGCCCACGAGGATGGCCAACACGATGCCCGCGACGACGGCTGCCGCCCCGCCACCACCCATTGCGAGCTCGCGGTCCGTCCCGGCAATGCTGCCCCCGACCTCGGGTGGACGCCTCCCGGGTGGGCTGCTCTTCCTGGCGGGGGCCACCCTCCTGCTGGCTGCACCCCTCTCCGTCGAGGCCCGGCAGACCACGAACACGCCGCTCGCGGAACACATCGAGGCCCGGGAGGGGCTGGTTGTCGTGGAGGTCGAGGACTTCGCCACGATTCCCGACCACGAGAACGGGCCGGCGCGCATGATGGTGCTCTTCGATGAACCGGGCACCGGTCGGCTGTTCGTGAACGACATGTGGGGGCCCATCTACAGCGTGAGTCACGACGGCCGCGAGGTGGTGCGCTACGTGGACATCGACGAGGCGCGCTGGGGGGTGGGGGTGAACGCCAGCGGGCGGGAGCGGGGTTTCCAGAGCATGGCGTTTCACCCGGACTTCGGGCGCGAGGGCGCGCCGGGATACGGGAAGTTCTACACCTGGTCCGACGTCGCCGACAACGAGACGCCCGCGGACTTCCTTCCCGGCGGAGGCGACAATACCCACCACACCGTGCTCCACGAGTGGAGCGCCCGGGACGCCGCATCCCCCACCTACGACGGAGAGGCACCCCGCGAAGTGGCCCGGTTCGAGCAGCCCTACGGGAACCACAACGCGGGGCTCATCGCGTTCCGGCCGGGACTCGCGCCCGGTGACGCGGAATATGGCCTCCTGTACGTGGCCTCGGCCGACGGCGGGAGCGGGGGCGACCCGCTGAACCTGGCGCAGGACCTCTCGAAGGGCTTCGGGAAGATCCTCCGCATCGACCCGCTGGGGACGAACAGCGCGAACGGGCAGTACGGCGTGCCGGCCGACAACCCCTTCGTGGACGACGCGGCGCACCCCGACGCGCTTCCGGAAATCTGGGCCTACGGGATGCGGAACCCGCAGCGGTTCGGGTGGGATCCGGAGACCGGGACCATGTTCGCGGCCGAGATCGGGCAGAACATCGTGGAGTGGGTGAGCGTGGTGCCCCGGGGCGGGAACCTGGGGTGGAACGACTGGGAGGGGAGCTTCCGGTTCATCAGCCGGGCCGAGGTGAGCGTGGAGGCCCCCCGGAGTGACCCGGGGGTGAGCTACGCGGTGGTGGAGTACAGCCGCACCGACCCGCTCATGGGCGGGCGAGTGGCGGCCACCGGGATCCACGTGGTGAGGCACGGCCTGTTCCCGGGGCTCGAGAACCGGGTCCTCTTCGGGGACTTTCCGTCAGGGGAGATCCTGCATTTCGATGCGGACGATCTGCCGGAAGGCGGCACCAGCGGGATCCGGAGGGTGCTGCTTCGGCACGGCGGGGAGACCCACACCTTCCTGGAACTTATTCAGCAGAAGAACGCGGAGCAGGGGAGGGAGCCGGCAGAGCGCGCGGACCTGCGCTTCGGGACGGGACCGGATGACCGGTTCTTCCTCCTGAACAAGCACGACGGGACGATCCGGGAGGTGGTGCGGGGGGCGGGCGGGTGATGCGGCTGCGTCGCCGCTCAGCCCCACCCCTCGCCTGAGTCTCCATTCCGGGCCGGGGCCCACCGGGCCTCGCGGTAGTTTGCCAGCCGGGCAAACTGATGGACCTGGCGGGCGAAATCCAGCACGTAGTCGTAGTCCCGGATTCGGGCGTGGTAGGCCAGGCCGGCGGCGATGAGACGGGGTCGGCTGATCATGCCGGTGGGAAGGTCCCGCGCCACGGCCATGGCCCTGAACCACGCCAGTCGGCGGCGTCGGGCCTGCGCCTCGATGAGTGTTTGAGCCCGCGTCCCTTCGGAACCCCACTGCGACGGGAAACGGCCGTGCGTTTCCACCGGGCAGGGGAGGTGCCCGGGGTAGGTCTGCCAGGGCACGGCCATGATCGCCTTCGGGAGGTGATGCAGCAGCTCGTGGTAGAAACGGTGCTTGCGCAGGCGCGGCGCCGGGAGGGTCAGGACGTCCTTGAGGAAGGCGGAATCGAAGAAGGGAAGGTGGAGCTCGACTCCGTGCGCATCGATCTCCTCGAAGTGACCGTCCAGATGGCGCCGCTGGTCGTTCAGCATCAGGAAGAGCAGAAACCTCCTGACCAGGTCCGGTTCCTCGCTGCGTTCGAGTTCTTCCAGGACACCCCGGGAGGCGATGTGGCCAACGGCCTCGACGTTCCTTCGATGACCTCCCGGAAGCGTTCCCACGGGGATCGACGGGGCGTAGGTCTCGGCGGCGCCCCGAAGGTCGCCGGCTTCCAGGTGAGCTGCCACCGCGTCGGAGAGTCCCGAGCTTCCACCCGTGCCGACACTGCCCCCGTCGCCGGACCAGAGCATCCCGGGGCGGGGGATGTCATGCCGGGACGGATCCGACGCCCACGCATCCCGGAAGAGGAAACTCCAGTCCCCCCCCTGCAGATCCACGGCCCTGGATCGCGGCCTGGAGCGATGCCGGGTGCCCGCCGCAGAGGCAAACGCCGAGGCGAAGATCTCGTCCTGTTCGCCGGCGATGGAGAAGTTGAAGGTGTGGACCTCGGTGTCGAGGTCACGAAGCACGGCCACGATGGCGCGGGAATCGAGGCCGCCGCTGAGCATCGCCACCGTCTTCCGGTCGTCCCGGAGGCGCCGCGAAACGGCCTGACGGAAGGTGCTCGCCACCCGTTCCGGCATGTCGGGCCTGCGGGTGGGAGGACCCAGATCCACGTCCCACCGGAAGTAGCGGTGCGACACCGGAGGACCTTCCCGGGGAACGCGCCACGCTTCGGCCGCCTCGATCCGTCGGACCTCGCGAAAGGGGGTCCGGGAGCCGTAGGCATAGCCGCGGGTGGCAGTCTCGGCCAGACCCTGCGGGTCCACGGTCAGGGAGATCCCGGGGAGCTCGGAGAAGATACGCAGCACCGACGAGAAGATCGCGAACTCGGGCGTGAGCAGCAGGTACATGGGGCGGATCCCCAGGTGATCCGAGGCCAGCACCAGTTCCCGCCCGTCGCTTCCCAGGTGGGCGAGCGAGAAGACCCCGCGGCACTCCCGCAGGGCGGCCAGGTCGCCCGCGACGAGCCTGCGGTGGAGGGATCTGAGGTCCTCGCCGCGGGTGGGAAAGTCCGGCCGGTCGGAAGACGGGGCGTCCGGCTCACCGACGCAGCCGTAGAGGGGCTCCCCGCACAGGAGTGTCGTGCCGCCCTGATCGCTGATGGGGGCGGCCGGTTCCCCGAAAGCCCCCACGTCGACATGGAAGAGGCAGATGCCAGGTCGGTGGATCTGCTCCACCGCGGCCCCCGGATCCCGGTGGAGGCGATGCTTCAGGACTGCCGAGAGGTCCGCCGGTATCGCCGGGCCCCTGCCTCTGGCCATGATACCGGCAACAAGCGTCAACGGAACTCCGAAAATGCGAATCGTTCAGCAGAAGTGGGCACGGGGTGAAGATCTCATCCCGCCCCGGGGATGACAAGCCGGATCCGAGGGGTGGTTGCCCGGCCCATGTGACCCCCTCCCCGTCAGATCCCCAGGTACCAGGTGGCGATCTGGAAGTAGATGAGCACGCCGC
>REBP01000136.1 GCA_007692665.1 Gemmatimonadales bacterium
CCGCGTTCGGCGGAGGCACGTCACGTCCCGTCACGCCAAGCCACGCCAAGCCACGTCACGCCAGGCCACGCCGCTCGAGGCCACACCGCTCAGGCCTGCGCCCAGGTCGAGGCCAGCTCCTCGAGCTGCGTCATGCCGCTCCGGTCCAGCTCGGAAGGCGTGGGAGGGGGGCCCAGCCGGCCCCTCTCCTCGGCCAGGACCAGGTCCAGGAGGAAACGGACCCCCGGGTGCACCACGCCAACCGTCCATCGCACGCCCTGCACCACGGGGAGCGGCAGGTGCCGGCGCCGGGCCTCCCTCCCCAGCACGATTTCCAGCACGCCCAGGGCATCCCGGCGGGTCATGACCTCGGGGCCCCCGACTTCGAGGGTCTCCGAGGGGCGGTCCGGGTCGAGGGCGGCGTCTGCGACCCACCCTGCCACGTCATCGGCCGACACCCAGTTCAGCGGCGTCGTTCCGGCCCCGAAGAAGTCCACCTTCGCCCCGCGGCGGAGGGGCTCCCCCAGCAGCACGAGGGCATGGTTCTCCATGAAGAGCGTGGGCCGAAGGATGGTGAAGGGGACCCCGCTGGCCTCGAGGTGCCGCTCGGTGGCGCGCTTGACCCTGCCGAACGCCGTGGCATCCCCGTGCGCCCCTGGAACCGACAGATGGATGATGCGCCGGACTCCGGCCTGAACCGCGGCATCAATGGCGGCCCTCGCTCCCGGACCGTCCACTTCGCCCGGGTGATTTCCCCGCGACGGCGGGACCAGTCCATGGGCGGCGAGCACGAGGCTCCGGGCCCCGGCCAGGGCGGGAGGGAGGCTTTCGGGATCCCGGAGGTCTGCCGTCACCCCCTCCGCGCCGGACTCGCATTGCCCCGCGATCCGCCCCGGCGCCCGGGACACCGCCCGGACGGGCTCACCGGCGGCGAGAAGCCTCGCCACCACGCGGCTTCCAAGGGCGCCGCTGGCGCCGAAGACGACGTGCATGGGCCCTCCAGGCGGAGCGATCGGGGTTTCCGGCGCAGGAGCGATGCCCCCCGGGCACCGCCTGCTCACCAGCGTAGGACCGCGTCCACCCCGGGGCAAGGCTGATCGTCTGCAGGACCGATCCGCCGCGCCGCCCGTCCGCCGCGACCCCCGCCCTGGGTCACCCGCCGGGGGTCACCCGCCGGGGGTCGCCCCTCCCGGCCCGAGGGAGGGTCAGAGCGTCGCCCGGAGCGACAGCCAGAGCCGCCGCGGCTCGAGGATGTTGTTGTAGACGTTGCTGAAGACGATGGTTTCCGGGTTATTCCGGAGCGGGTAGGGCCGGTAGTCCACGAAGTTCTTGTCCAGAAGGTTCTCCACGCTGGCGTTCAGCTGGAGGTGACGGTTCAGCTGCCACCCCAGGCCCACGTTCATCAGCCCGTAGCCGCGGAAGTCTCCGAGCGCCTCGGCGGCGCCCTGGGCGCTTCCCCCCAGGTGCGGTTCGTGGAACGAATCGGGGCGGTGGCGCGAGCTCCGGAACTGCCCACCCAGCGTGGCGTCCAGGCTCGGGGTCACGGTCCACCGGACGCGGGCATTCACCATGTGGGCCGGCACGCCGAACAGGGGTTCCCCTTCCCGGATCCCACGCACTTCCGACGTGGTGACCTCGCTCCGCGTGTAGGTGTACTCGCCGCCCAGGGTCCAGCCATCCACGGGCTCGATCCGCCCCGCCACTTCCAGCCCCTGGAGGAGGGCCGTGCCGACGTTGGCCGTCTCCCCGCCGGTGGCGGCCACCGGGCGCTCGATCTTGTTCGACAGGTTCGTGCGGAAAAGGGTCAGCGTGGCGCTTCCGGCCTCGAGCCCGCTGTAGAGGACCGAAGCCTCCCAGTTCGTGCTGGTCTCAGGCCGGAGGTCGGGGTTCCCGAAGAGCGGGTCCCGGCCGTTGTTGCCGAACCCGATGATCCCGTCGTGGAGCTGCTCCAGGGCCGGGGCCCGGTAGCCCCGCGCCACGCCCCCCTTGAGGGTCCAGTCCGGGGCGGCGGTGAAGACGGCGTATCCCCGGGGCGAAAGCTGCCCGCCGAAGCCCGAGTGGTTGTCGTACCGGAGCCCGGCGGTGAGCCGGAGCCGCGAGGCGGCGCGCCACTCGTTCTCGGCGAAGATCCCCGTCTGCCCGGAGGTGAAGGTGTCGTCGGGGATCCCGTCGGTGAGCTGCGCCTCGAGGTACTCGCCACCCACGGTCAGCGTGTGGTCGCCCAGGAAGGCGGTGTAGCGGGAATCGGCGGAAAGGATGCGGGATGCGAGGGTGCGGGGCGTGCCGCGGCGTCCCGACTCGGGGGTGGCGGCCCCCGCAGGAACGGTACGCCCGGTGGTCTCGGTCCGGTTGGCCGACACCGATGTCTGCAGGTACCCCCTGGCGTAGCGGACGCGGTGCCCGGCGTAGAGCTGGTCCCGGTTGAAGCCCAGCTCCTGGTCGTATCCCTGGAGGCGATCCGGAAAGCCGGGGGTGCCGGGCTGGGCCTGGCCGTTCACCTGCCCAAGCTGCCCGAACTCGTTGTCGAACCGCTGCCGCGTGGCGTCGGCCCCCAGGTGGAACTCGTGGGCCCCGGAGGGCGAGAAGGAGAGCTGTCCGCCCGCTGTCTCGATGGTTCCGCGGGTGGGGAGCTGGCCCATGGTGCGCTGGCGGTCCACGCTGGTGTCCTGCCCGGGGAACGACACTCGCGTCGGGGCGCGATCGAAGCGGCGCGCCTGCACGGTGAGGGAGAGGCGGTCGCTCACCAGCGGGCCGCTCGCGTACCCCTCGAAGGCGCGGGAGCCACCGAAGTCCGCGTCACCCTGCAGGGTCCCGTCCACCGAGCCCTCCGCCACCCAGCGCTCCCCCCCGCGACGGGTGATGATGTTCACGACGCCGCCCAGCGCGTCGGACCCGTACAGCGTCGACATGGGCCCCCGGATCACCTCGATCCGCTCGATGGCCGCCAGCGGGGGGAGAAACGAACTCCCCGAGTCGTTGAAGGCGTTGGGCGCCACGGTGCCGGGCACGTTCTGACGCCGTCCGTCGATGAGGATGAGGGTGTACTCGGAGGGGAGCCCCCGCAGGCTGATGGTCCGCGCCCCGGTCTTGTTGCTCCGGGCGTCCGTGCCGTCGATGTCCACCCCCGGGAGCGCCTCCACCGCTTCGGAAATGCTCCGCACCTGGCCCTGGAAGAGCGCGGCGCCGTCCACCACGCTGATGGAGGCCGGGGCCCGCAGAATGCTCTGCTCGAAGCCCCTGGCGGAGACGACGACCCCCTGCAGCTCCATGACGGGCACGGAATCCTGCACGGTCCCTGTGGGAGCCTGGGCCCCGGCACCCGGGGCCAGCAGGAGGCTGGCGAGAACGAAGGTTGCGGCGCAGGGGAAGCGGAAGCGGAGCGGTGACGCGGGCATGCGCGAAGGCCTCGGGCGGTTCGGAGGATGTTGATTGCAGTTGAAAACCATTCTCATCGAAAGCAAGATGCTCCGTCTCGCAGATCATGTCAACGCCGGATTTCGAACGCGCGGATCTCTTCCACGCGGTTCGGGGCGCGGAGCAGGTCGAATCTTGCTCTGAAGTGTTTCATCTCCCACATTCCGCGGCATGCTGCCACCTCCCCTTCCCCCGGATGAGCCGGAGCGCCTCGGGGCGCTCCGGAGCTACGGTGTCCTCGACTCGGAGCCCGAGGGACCGTACGACGAGATCACCGCGCTCGCCGCCCTGATCTGCGAGGCTCCGTTCTCGATGATCACGCTGGTGGACGAGGATCGGCAGTGGTTCAAGTCACGCCAGGGCTGGGCGGTGGAGGCGTCGGATCGAGCCATCTCGTTCTGCGCCCACACGATCCTGGGGCCGGACATCCTGGTGGTGCCGGACGCGGCCGAGGACCCCCGGTTTGCAGACAACCCGTCCGTGCGAGACTCCCCCGGCGTCCGCTTCTACGCCGGGGCCCCGCTCGTGACCCCGGAGGGTCAGGCCCTCGGCTCCCTCTGCGTCGTCGACCTCGTCCCGCGGACGCTGACGGCGGACCAGGTCCAGGCGCTCCGCGTCCTTCGAAACCAGGTGATGACCCTCCTCGAACTCCGGAGGAAGAGCCGCCGGCTCGATCTCAGCAACGAGATCGTGAACAGCCTGCCGGGTGTGTTCTACCTCTTCGACGGCGAAGGACGGTTCCTCCGCTGGAACCGGCAGTTTCAGGAGGTGACCGGCTACAGCCACGAAGAGGTCGCCCGGCTCCGCCCGCTGGATCTCTTCCGCGGGGCGGATCGGACGCACATCGCCGAGCGGATCCGGAGGGTCTTCGAATCCGGGTCCGCCGAAGCGGAAGCCGAACTGGTGGGAAAGGACGGCAAGGCAACGCCCCATCTCTTTTCCGGACGACTCCTCGAAATCGATGGAGAACCCTGCCTGACCGGAATGGGCATCGACGTGTCCCGTCGGCAGGAAATCGAGACCGAGCGGGAGCGGCTCTTCAATCTCTCCAGGGATCCCTTCTGCATGGTCGCGTTTGACGGGACGGTCCTGGACGTGAACCCGGCGTGGGCGGACGTGGTGGGGCAGTCCCGCGAGTCCCTGGTCGGGCGCCCGTTCATGGAATCCATTCACCCCGCCGACCGCGAGCGCACGCTTCTCGAGTTCGAGCGGAACCTGGCGGGCAGCGAAACGGGCACCTTCCTGAATCGCTATCGTCACCACGACGGGAGCTGGCGGTGGTTCTCCTGGACCACCAGCATCGACTTCCGACGAGAGATCATCTACGGCACGGGGCGCGATGTCACGGAGGAACGTGAGGCCGCCGAGGCGCTCCGAAAGAGCGAGGAGCGGTACCGGACGGTGGTGGAGTCCGCGCGGGATGCGATGGTGATCCTGGCACCGGACGGAACCATTGCCTCGGTGAACCGCGCGTTCGAGACGATCACGGGGTGGCCGGGCGAAGCATGGCTGGGTCGGCCCCACGAGGAACTGCTGCTCCCCGAAGACCTCCCCCTGGCCCGCGAGGTGTTCGGGAAGATGGACAGCTCGGAGGCCATGCCGGTGTTCGAGTTGCGGGTGGTGGCCGAAGACGGGGAGGCGATCCCCATGGAGATCAAGGCGGCCGCCTTCGAGCCGGAGGACAGGCAGCGGTGGGCCATCCTCGTGGCCCGGGATATCCGTTCCCGGAAGGCGCTGGACGAACGCCTGGGTCGAGTCCACCGACTGGATGCAGTGGGCCGGCTCGCCGCGGGAATCGCGCACGACTTCAGCAACGTCCTGGGCGTGGTGCGCATGGAATCGGCGCTGCTCCTCCAGCGCGCGGGCACGCCCCCGGAATTCGAGGAAGGGCTGCGGCACATTCACGCCGCCGCCGAGCAGGGGGTCGACCTTACCGGCCGCCTGATGGCGCTGAGCCGGAAACGGGACCTGAAGCTCCTCCCGCTGGACCTCAACGAGGCCATCGAGCGCTTCCTTCCCATGCTCCGGAAACTGGTCAGGAACTCGGCGACCGTGAGTGCATCCCTCTCCCCCGAGCCTTCCGTCGTGCTCGGGGACGGGGGGATGCTGGAGCAGGTGTTCATGAACCTGGCGATCAACGCGTCCGACGCCATGCCCGGGGGCGGGGCCGTCGTGATCTCCACGGCCCGGGTCCGGATCGACGAACAGACTGCGGCGAGATACCCGAATGCGCGCTCGGGCCCGTACTGCCGGCTCTCCGTGTCCGACACGGGAACCGGGATCGACCCCAGGGATCTCCCGCGGATCTTCGAGCCGCTCTTCACCACCAAGGCGGAGGGCGAAGGGACGGGCCTTGGCCTTGCCACGGTGTTCAGCATTGTCCGGCAGCACGCCGGATGGCTGGACGTGGAGACCGAGCCCGGGAGGGGCACCACCTTCCACCTCTTCTTCCCCGCCATGGGCGTCGCGCCCTCCTGACGGCAGGAAACTACCGAACGATCAGGTCGTACTGGTGAAGCGCCGGCCGGCCTGACGCCTGGGTCACGTAGAAGCGCGTGCCGTCCGTGCGCCAGGTGATCCCCCGCGGGTTGTCCAGCTGTCCCCCCACCGAAAGCGCCTGGACGAAGCGCGCCGTGGCCAGCTCCCACGGCGTCGAGAGGTGGTATTCCAGCGCCTCGCGCCGGCCGGTGTCCATGAGGAACATGCGGGTCCCGTCGGGCTTGAACTCGATGCCCCGGACTTCCTCCTCCTGGTCCGAGATGTCGAGGCGGACCTCGAGCGACGCCGTGGCGACATTCCACGCCTCCGACAGGGCGAACTGGAAGACGGCCTGGCCGTCGCGGTCGTCCACGTACAACCGAAGCCCGTCGGGGCGGAAGTCGATGTCGTGTCCCCGCAGGACCGTCCCCCCGAACCCCTGGTACCCGGTGGGCCGGGCCGACGAGAGCCGCCAGGGCTCGTCCAGCGTGAACTCGAAGATCTCGGTCCGGTTCCAGACCCAGAGCATCCTGCCGTCCTCCTTCCGGATGAAGAAGCCGTGCGCGACGGACTCCGGGTGCTCCCGGCTTCCAAGGAGCCCGGAGAGTTCAAGCCGGTCGACGGGAACCCCGGTCGTCACATCCCACGGGGTCGAGAGTTCGTACGACACCACGTTTTCGGTGTCCCGCCCCACGACGAAGAGAAGGGTGCCGTCGGGGCGAAAGTCCACCGAACGCGTGTTGTCGGTCTCGGGATACAGGTCCAGGAACTCTCCCTGGTAGACCACCTCCCCGATGGACCAGGTTGCGGAGGCCGCCTGGGCGGCCGGCAGCCCGGGGCCGCCCTCGGCGGACACCGCCCGCAGGTGAACCGGCGACGGCGCCTGGCTCTCCGCGGCCGCCGGAACCTCCAGCCCGGCGGGTGCCTCCCGCACGCCACAGGCGGACAGGACCAGGAGCCCGGCAGCGGAAAGAAGGAGCCAGGGCCGGCGGCGGAGAGGGTGGGTCGGAAGTGCCATCGGCCTGGGGTCTGAAGCGGGAGTGACCGGGAGCGACCGGGAGCGACCGGGAACGTCGGGAACGGGCCTGGCCGGAGGTCTTCTGTGGACGGTCAAGTCTGCCGCACACCCCGGCGGGAGGCAACCGGTCGCACGGGGCCAGGGAAGGGGCGGTGGCCATCGTTACACGGCTGTGACCGCTCCGCCGGCAAACGGTTCCCACAAGGGAGGTAACATCGTCCCGACAGGTTCAACCCCCCCTCTGGAGATGGATCCATGCCAGGTCGTTCCCTTGTCCGGTTGTCACTCCTCCTCGCTGCCGCCCTCGTCTGGGTGGCCCCGCTCCCGCTCCATGCCCAGGACGCAGCCACAGGCACGGTGACGGGCCAGGTCCTCGGCAATGACCGCGCACCCCTCGCAGGCGCACTCGTTGCGGTGGAAGGAACGAATCGCCGGGCGCTGTCCAACGACGCCGGGTACTACCGGCTGACCGGAGTTCCTGCGGGAAGTGTCGAACTGACCGCGGCCCACATCGGCTACGAGACCGGCCGGATGACGCTGACGATCCGCTCCGGCGAATCCGTTTCGCGAAACTTCGAACTCTCGCTTCGCCCGCTGGTCCTGCAGGGCGTGGAAGTCCAGGGGGACCGCTACGGCAGCCGGGCGGCCGCCCTCAACCGGCAGGCCACCGCCGGAAGCGTCATGAACGTGATCTCGGCCGAGCAGATCGAGCGCTTCCCGGATCCGCAGGTTGCCGATGCCCTGCGCCGCGTGCCCGGGGTGGCCACCTTCGACGACCGGGGCGAGGCCGAGAACGTCTTCCTCCGGGGCATGGCCCCCGGCATGACCGTGGTGACCCTCGACGGGGAGCGGCTTCCCACCACGGGGCTTCGGAACCGCGAGGTCTCCCTCGCGGCCATGCCCGCCGAGATGCTCTCCTCCATCGAGGTGGTGAAGGCGATCACCCCCGACATGGATGCCGATGCGTCGGCCGGGACCATCAACCTGGTCACCCGCCAGCCTCTCGGCGACCGCACCTACCTGAACATGTCCGCCGCCGGCGGGCTTCACGAGAACGGCTACGGGACGAACGCCCTGGCCGGTCTCCACTTCGGGCAGAGCCGCGGAGACCTGAGCTACATGCTCCGCTTCAACTTCCGCCGGAACGACCGCGCCATGGACGACGTCCGGCACTTCTGGGGCACCGCGGACTTCGGAAACGGGGGCGTGGACGTCCTGGATCAGCTCCGGCTCTCCACCTACGAGATCCGCCGGGACCGCTATGCGCTGAACGCCCGCGTGGACTACGACCTCTCGGATCGCTCCTTCATCTACGCGCGGGGGCTCGTGAATCTTCTGGACGAATACTCGATCCGTCACCAGTACCGCGTCACCCCCGAAGACGGGAACCACGTGGCCCCCGGGGTCGCCACCCGCGGGCGCCTCGAAACCATCGGCCGCGAGATGACCCGGGACGAGGTCCTCTCGAGCCTCACCGTGGGTGGAGAGACCGGGCTGGGCAGGGTCGGCGTGGACTACTCCATGACCGTGGCGCAGGGGAAGAACGAGCAGCCCTTCCAGCGCTACCTGAACTTCCGATCCGACCGCTACGACATGGAGTACGACATCTCGGACCGGAACTTCGCCGACTGGCGGATCGCGGGTGGAGACGGCGTTTCGCATCTCGATCCCACCACGCTGAACCTCCGTCGCCACGAGGTCCGCACCGACTTCGTCACCGACACCGACGTGAACGCCCGCATCAACTTCGAGGTCCCGATCACCGTCGGGGATGCGCTGGGGAACGTGCGCTTCGGGGGCCGCTACTTCACGAAGACGAAGGACCGTGAGGCCTGGGTGCGCCGCTACGGCATTCCTTCGGACATCAGGATCCCGCTGTCGGAGGTGACCAACGGAAACGGCGCCTATCGTCCCATCGTGGGCGGGCGCTACAACATCGGCAACGTCGTGGACTGGCGGGCCGGTCAGAGCTTCCTGGACCAGAACTTCGCCTCGCGCATCGCACCCCTCGAGGACGTGGATCGCACGTACGAGGTGTCCCTCGACGACGAATCCATCGACTACCAGGCCAGCGAGTCCATCGGCGCGGGGTTCGCCATGGGGACGCTGGACTTCGGGGCCCTCCGGATCATCGGTGGCGTGCGGGTCGAGCATACCGAGACGACCTACCGGGGCAACGAGTCGCTCTTCGAACAGGGCGGCTCCCACGCCGGGACCCGGCAGCTGGAGGAGGGGAACAGCTACCTCAACATCTTCCCCATGGCGCACCTGCGCTACCAGCTCGACGACCAGACCAACCTGCGGTTCGCCTGGACCAACACGCTGGCCCGCCCGGACTTCTCCATCCTGGCTCCCTTCCAGCGCGTGAACCACGACGACGGGACCATCGAGCGCGGGAACCCGGCGCTCCTCCCCTCCAGGGTGATGAGCGTGGACCTGCTGGCCGAGCGTTTCTTCCAGGACGTGGGGCTCCTGTCGGTGGGTGTCTTCTTCAAGCGGATCAACGACTTCACCTACCGCCGCACCTTCACCGAGACCCGGGGCGACTTCGCGGGCTTCGAAGTGCGGATGCGCGAGAACGGGGCCACCGCCGACGTGGCCGGCGTCGAGGCGGCATGGCAGCAGCGCCTCGCCTTCCTCCCCGGGGCCCTGAACGGCCTGGGGGTCATGGCGAACTACACGTACACCGCCTCCCGGGCCCAGCTCGTGGAAATCGACCGCCAGGTGCGTCTCCCGCGCCAGATCCCGCACGTCGGGAACGCAGGGCTCACGTATGACCTGGGAGGATTCCAGGGTGCCCTGACCCTGAACCACCGGAGCCGCTACCTCTTCGAGGTGACGGCGGACCAGGTGGCCAGCCACCGGAGCCACCTCTACCCCTCGGCCGACCGCTACCTCCGGGCCCAGACCCAACTCGACATGTCGGCGAGCTACGAGGTGACGCGGGGCGGCTCCCTTTTCGTGGAACTGAACAACCTGCTCGACACGCCCCAGACCTGGTACGACGGGCATCCGGACATGCATTACCGGTCGTCCTACAACATGCGCTGGGGGCTCGTCGGGTTCCGGTACGATCTGCGCTGATCCCTGCAGGAAGGGACCCGGCCGGACCGGGCTGGAACACGGAGGAACGCAAGGCCGCGGGCGTCGAGGGTGACGCCCGCGGCCCTGGTCATGGCGTGATGGCGATCTTCGGGACCCCGACTCCGTTACCGGGGGGTGCGGCGACGGTCTTCGGCGATCACCGGTACGGGAGCCGTCGGGTACGTCGCAACCAGCTTCTCCAGGTACCGGCCGTAGGGACCCGACCCATGAGCCGCTGCGAGATGCAGGAGCTCCGCCTCTCCGATGAATCCCATCCGGTACGCCACCTCCTCCACGCACGAGATCTTCTGACCCTGCCGCTCCTCGATGGTCTCGACGAAGTTGGCGGCCTGGAGCAGCGCACCGGGCGTTCCGGTATCGAGCCATGCGTATCCGCGGCCGAGCTTCTCGACCTGAAGCTCCCCGCGCTCCAGGTACCACCGGTTCAGGTCGGTGATCTCGAGCTCTCCCCGATCCGATGGCCGCAGGGATTCCACGATTTCCGGGGCCCTGTGATCGTAGAAGTAGAGGCCGGTGACCGCGAAACTCGAGCGGGGATGCCGAGGCTTCTCCTCGATGGAGAGGGCCCGGTCCCCGGAGTCGAACTCCACGACACCGTACTGCTCGGGCTGGGCCACCGCGTAGGCAAAGACCGTGGCTCCGGTCACCCTCGCCGCGGCCGTCTGAAGATGGTCGACGAGCCCGTGGCCGAAGAAGAGGTTGTCGCCGAGGATGAGGGCCGAAGGGTTCTCCCCGACGAACTCCCGACCGATGATGAACGCCTGGGCGACTCCCCCGGGTTCCGGTTGCACGGCGAAGGTGAAGTCGACCCCCCACTGCGTGCCGTCCCCCAGCAGTTCCCGGAAGAGCGGTTCGTCTCGAGGCGTGGTAATGATGAGGATCTTCCGGATGCCCGCCAGCATCATGGTGGAAAGCGGATAGTAGATCATCGGCTTGTCGTAGACGGGCAGGAGCTGTTTCGAAAGCGCCCGCGTGGCGGGGAAAAGCCGAGACCCCGTTCCACCCGCGAGGATGATTCCCCTTTCGGTCACTGCAGTACCCCCAGTCTCTGGCCGGCGTATACGCGCGTCCGGAGCGGCTCCCACCAGTCGCTTCGCTCGAGGTACCACGTCACGGTCTTCCGCAGGCCACTCTCGAAGGACTCGACCGGGGACCAGCCCAGGTCCCGGGTCACCTTCCCGGCATCGACGGCGTAGCGCCGGTCGTGCCCGGGACGGTCTGGAACCATGACAATCCTCTTCGCGTGGCTTCGTCCATCGGACGAGGGGCTGAGGTCATCGAGGATGCGGCAGAGTTCAGTCACGAGATCGATATTGCGCCATTCCGCCCCGCCTCCCACCAGGTAGACCTCCCCCGGCGTCCCCCTCGCGAGGATGCGCATGAGGGCCCGGACATGGTCCTCGACAAAGAGCCAGTCGCGGGTCTGCCGACCATCCCCGTAGACCGGGAGGTCCTTCCCTTCGAGTGCGCTGATGATCATGTGGGGAATGAGCTTCTCGGGAAACTGGTGGGGGCCGTAGTTGTTCGAGCAGTTCGTCGTGATGACCGGTACGCCGAAGGTCCTGTGCCAGGAGCGTGCCAGGTGGTCGGCAGCCGCCTTGGAAGCGGCATAGGGAGAGTTGGGTCGATGCGGACTCTCCTCCGAAAAGGCGCCGGACTCGCCGAGGCTGCCGAACACCTCATCGGTCGAAACGTGGACGAAGCGGAAGGCGGATTCGCCGGAAGTTCCCCCCCCACGCCCCTCCTGGAGAAGCTCGCGGGAGGCTTCCAGCAGGTTGAAGGTCCCCATGACGTTGGTTTCCATGAACAGCGCCGGTTCGTCGATGGAGCGGTCCACGTGCGATTCGGCCGCGAGGTGGATCACCGCGTCGGGGCGATGAAGCTGAAAGACGCTTCGCACCGCTTCCCGATTCCGGATGTCCACCTGTTCCAGGGCATATCTCGGAGAATTCGAAACTTCCGAGAGGGATGCAAGCGAGCCCGCGTAGGTCAGGCAGTCCACGTTGATGACCCGGACGTCCGTGTCCCTCACGAGGTGGCGCACCAGGGCAGATCCAATGAAGCCGGCGCCCCCCGTCACGAGGATGGTACGGTGCATGGGATTCAAGCTGCGCACGGAGACGGCCTCCGTCTGGGTGGTGAAAGCAGGAGGTCCGCCGTCGTGGTCCTCCGTATCGGGATTCCACGATTCATCATAATGGCCTGTCCAGACACCGTCACACCTGGCGGGACCCGGGCACTGACGTTCGCGGATGTCAACTCGACAATGAGGCGCGCTGCGTCGCCAGCGCAGCATAGACGCGAGGTACCACCGCCATGACACTCAGTGACAATGTCTGGGGCAGGGGTTGAACAGGGCGGGTCATCAGGGATCGCAGCGCAAGCCGGCGTGCGGTGGACCAGTCCGACGCCTTCGCGCTCACCTTCGCTGCACGATACAGGTAGGTCGAAAGGCGCTCGCGTGCCGTCGGGTGCTTCCCGAGTCCGAGACAGGTCACCATGCTGCCATAGAAGTCCGGAATGTCCAGGACCTCCTCCGCGGTGCCGCGCTTGCGTGACCACATCCCTGCAGGGTGCAACCGGTAGACACCCATGGTGCGGGCCAGATACTCCACCCGACCCCGCTGGGCAGCCAGCAGGAAGAGTGGCCAATCCCCGTAAAGCAGGGAGAAATACCAGGCGGGAAGGGGGATCAGGACGTCGCGTCGGAACACCGGGGAACAGGAGGCCACGACACAACCATGGAGGACGGACTCCAGGCCGATCTCCCGGTCCTCGTTCCAGTGATTGTAGGGGACAGCCACCCCCTCGTCCAGTTCCGAAACAATGAGGACATTGTGAAAACACATGGCAACATCGGGGTTTGCCTCCATCAGCTTCACCTGGGTAGCCAGCTTCGTCGGGCAAGTCCAGTAATCATCGCCGTCCATGAATGCGATGTAACGGCCGCGACAATGCTCCAGCGTCGAGGCGAACACGCGCTTCCCACCCTCGCCCTGGTTCTGATCGGGCAGGACGAGGAGGATCCGATCAGGGTACCTGGCCGCGTATGCACGAAGGATGGCCCGCGTACCGTCTGTGGAGCAGTCGTCTCCCACGACGATCTCGAAGTCGAAATCCGCCTCCTGAGCAAGGACCCCGTCCAGCGCCTGGGCAATGTACGCTTCGTGATTGTACGTCGTGATCGAGACGCTGAGCTTCATCGGCCCGTCTTCACGGAGGCCTGCTTTCCCCCGACGGCTCGAGCCGCGAGTGCTGCCCGCACGGCGTCGGCGTTCGCAAGTGCCGTCCGAATGATCTCGCAGATGCGACTCACGGCCGAAGGTGCCACCGCAGTTCCCGTGGGGAGTGACAACACACGCTCCGCGAGCGCCTCGGTATGCGGAAGTCTGGCTGTCGGCAGCCGCGACGCATACGGCTCCATGCGGTGACAGCCGGGGTGGAAGTATCTCCGTGCAAGCACATTCTCCGCCTCGAGCACGCGTTGCAGCTCATCCCTGCTCAGTCCCGCGATGGGAGCGTCCACCTCCATGACGACATATTGAAAGTTGCTGCGCTCCGAGTCGTCGTACTTCACCATCGAGACCCCGGGGAGGCCCTCCAGCTCTGCGAGATACCTCGCATGCGTGGCCTGATTGATCTCGATGAAGTGTCGCATGGACTCGAGTGACGTCAGCCCCATGGCTGCCGCCGCTTCAGTCAGCTTGCCGTTGGTGCCGACCGAAGTCGTCAGGTTATGATCCGAGAAGCCATAGCTTTTCATGAGCCGAACCCTGGTGGCGAGTTCGTCGTTGTTCGTCACGACGGCTCCCCCTTCGAACGAGTTCAGGAACTTCGTCGCATGAAAGCTGAAGACCTCGGCGTCTCCGAAGGAACCGATCGGAGTGCCACCATGGGTGCACCCGAACGCGTGGGCGGCATCGAAGAGAAGCGCGAGTCCGCGGCGTCGGGACAGTTCGCCGAGGCCTTCGACATCGCAGGGGCGGCCCCATACGTGGACGCCGACCACACCGCTGGTACGCGGGGTGATCAGGGATTCGACATGGTCCACCGAGAGGTTGTGCGTGGCCGGATCGATGTCCGCGAAGACGGGAGTAATCCCCTGCCACTCCAGGGCGTGGGCCGTTGCGGCGAATGTGAACGAGGGGAGGATCACCTCGCCCCTCAGGTCGAGGGCCCGCGCCGCGAGCTGCAGGGCGACCGTGCCGTTGCTTGTCGCGACACAGTGGCGAACGCCGGCGGCCTCTGCAATCCGTTCCTCGAACTCCTGCTCGTACCGGCCCCCATTCGTCAGCCATCGGCGGTCCAGGAGGTCATTCAGCCTCTCGAAAAGCCGCTTCCGGTCTCCGATGTTGGGCCGACCGACGCGCAGAGGCTCGGAAAACGACGCTTCGCCTCCGAGCACGGCGAGTTGGCCCCTGGGAGGGCCCTGGACCTCTGCCTCGGGCTTGCGGGACGCGGCTGGTGAGCGTTCGGAAGACGTCCGGATCACGACGGGGCGGGCCTGACCTGTGTAGAGCCCCCGTCCGAACGGTCCCTCGTCGTCGAAGTGAACCTCCAGTCCGGCCGCCGCGAGCGCGTCGAGGTACTCGGAGTGACTGAAGAGCCCCATTTCATGGCGCTCCGTGAAGTGTTCCACACCTTCAGTCCGGCCCACGAGGTAGTTGATGTCGAAAACGGAAAGGTCGCCGTCGCGCGCGTGGGAGTACATCCAGGCGACCTTCAGGTCTTCAGTACCCACGTTGTTCGAAGCGATGTGTCGGGGCCAGAACTGATCCGGCGTCACCCACGGCTCCAGGAGCAGGAGCCCTCCCGGCTCCAGGTGGGCGGCCATGCAGGCGACTGCCTGTCGCATTCGTTCGAGTGTGCGCACGTAGCCGATGGAGCTGAAGAGGCACGTCACGACATCGAAGCGCGACTGCAGCTGAAAGTCGGCCATGTCCCCGTGATGGAGCCTGACGCCGAGGTTGCGTGCCCGTGCGACCTCCAGCAGGCCCTCGTCGAGATCCAGACCTTCACAGCGGTACCACTGCCCAAGGAGTTGCAGGTGCCTGCCGGTGCCGCACGCAACATCGAGCAGCGTGCGTGCGCCGGCCGCACGGCGCTCGATCTCCGCGCGAATACGGTGGGAGGCGGACTCGTAGTCCTTGAAGCTGTACAGCAGGTCGTAGTAGGCAGCAGTCTTTCGGAACATGGTCAGGATGGACCGGAATCCGAACTCGACGGGTCGAGGGGACTCGCGGTCTCGCGGTGGTAGGGCGGGAAGAAGCCATCGAACGAGCCGGCGTCACAGCCGGCGGCAGCACAGAGATCGCCATATCGCTCAGGGTCGTAGACCTGCTTGAGGCATTCGAGCGGCCGGGTTTCGCCCCCGAAGCGTTCCTTGAAGCGGGCGACACCGTCTCCCGGAACAATCCCCCCGCCCAGATTGAGCCAGGGAATCCCGAGCCTCCCGAGGATGCGCGAGCCCTCCCATACCAGGGCGGTGGAGTACTGACGCCCCTCGGGTACCGATACGGACAGGAAGTACTCGGCCACATGTTCCGTGAAGGTGAACATGGACACCGCCTGCAACTCCGACGATGAGCCCGCGCCAAGGAGAAGTACGTTCGGCAGGGCCACCAGCGCTTCCAGCGTCGTTCGGTTCCGGAAGGGGACGCGCGAGGCCCCCTTGCCATCGAGGAACTCCCCCGTGCGGGTCAGCAGGAACTCTGCGCAGCGGAGACGGTCGTCGACCAGGAGTCCTTCGCGCTTGCGGAACGCCCGAACCTGCTGTCTGCGACTCTCCGAGAGGTCCCGACACGCTTCGTCTTCCGACCTGGCAAGGTCCAGCAGGTAGACATGGTTGTAGGCGAAACGTTCTCCGGACGGAAACGAATTCGGCCTTCCGACTACCGGGTTGATGCCAAGGAAGCCGGCAACGAATCCGTTTCCCTCAGCAAACGAGCGCCAGTCCGAGGGCACTCCGGAGCAATCTCCCTCCCCGACGAAGCCCCCGAAGCCATACGGGGTGTACAGATCCTCGGCTCCCTGGAAGGAACGTACCGAAAAGGGCAGGGCCGCGCGGCCACCCGGGCTCTCCCACACGTAGAGAAAGGTCTGCGGACCCGTGCCGAGCGACATGGCGCGACAGCTTTCCCAGGTGTGGCCGAAGGCGTGAGGCAGCCCTTCGAGCGCCTCCCTCCACGCGTTCGGCTGGTCGAGTCCGACGAGCCGATACGTTCCGCCGGGGACCGGAGAAGGTCGTGCAGAAGTGTCTCCAGCCCGGTGGTTCTGCTTTCCCGTGCCAGCACGTTTCATCATACACCCTGGGAGTCGCTCATGTGCGTGTGGGCCCGGTAGGCAGGGAAGTAGGTCTCGTTACCTCCCCGGAACCCCGCGGAGAGCTTTCCATATGCGTCCGCGTCGAGTATCCGGCCACCGAGGAAAGCAATTCGCGTGCCGTTGGCCCATCCGCGCTTGAAACGGTTCAGCCCGTCACTGGCGTCATGGGTGACACCCGCACCAGCTCCAAGATCCAGCCACCGGACATCCCGCTCCGCGAACCACCTCAACGCCGTCAGGAAAATCGCGTGGGAGACAGAGCCCTGATAGCCCGCTTCCGTATAGGCCCCCAGGTGGTAGTAGGCCCGGTCCATGCAGCGATACCACAACGTGGCTCCGGTGAGCACTCCGTCAGTCGCGGTACGGAAGAGCACCGCGCCTGGAACGCTCAGCTGCTCTGCGAGGGCCCGTTTCGAGAAGCGGGCGGGTCCCTGGATGGCGTGACGCCGCACGAGTCCTGCGTAGAGTGCCGCCCACTCCTCGAGGTGCGACGACGGGGATTCGCTTACGGCGACCTCGGCCTGCATCATCGCCTTTCGGGCGTTCCTCAGGTGATGGTTCGAAATGCTCGTCTCCCACGAGGCTGCGAGATCGACGACATGGTGCGCCTTGTAGGGCCTGAAGACATCCGGAAACGCGAGCCGCAAGGCGTCCTTCGCCTGGTCTGGCGCGAAGGGGTCGAGCACACAGACCACGCTCACCGGTTCGGCATCCAGAGCGGCGAAGTCATCCGCGAGAAGCGACCAGTCCTCGCAGAGGAACAGGGGATACGGACCCGTGGCATCGTAGCGGTCAGTCCCTGGAATGGAGCGAAGGACGAGCCCTCCCCCTGACCGCGCCAGGTGCAGGACGCGCTCGGTTGGTGCCAGCGAAGCCCAGTAGCCCGGGTGCGCGTACCCGCAGTTCATGGCACGCCCGCGGCGTCCCGCCCGGTCGCCTCGCCGTCCTCGTCGATCCGGTCGATGCGCCAGGGAAGATTCGGTCGCACGGCCCCTGGCCACTCGCCGTACCATCCGGCACGCAGGTCAGGGTTGTCGGCGATCTCCCATACAAGCAGATCCTCGAATTTCAGGACAGCTTCCGTCTGGTCCCTGAGAACGATGAGTTCCAGGTGGTAGGTGCCGCTGTTCATGAGGTCACCCGGCACCGAGCAGGTCTCACGGACCAGACCTGCCGGCTGCGAAGTCGGTTCCTTCGTCGAGCCGACGTTGAAAATGCGGACCCCGTGATGATTGTATACGTGCACGCTCAGCGACAGCCGGGTATCGGGCACCAGGTTCCAGTATTCGAATTCAAGGCGAAACGGAGTTCGCACGTCGATGGTATCGGCCCCGTCTTCCGCAAGAATGCGGGCCCCCTTGAGACGCACCGTATCGTTCCCCGGAGCTGACTGGGGCTCGGGCCACGACTTCCGGGAAACAGAATCCAGCCGGGATTTGGCGTACTGCTCCAGGACCTGGTGGGTGGGTCCATCGGAGAGCACGCGACCCTCGTCCAGCAGCAGTGCCCTCGTGCACAGCGCCTGCACGGCATCCAGGTTGTGGCTCACGAAAACCACGGTCCGGCCTCCGACGGCGATGGATCCCATCTTGCCCAGGCATTTCCGCTGGAAGTCGGCGTCTCCCACCGCCAGCACCTCGTCCACGATCAGAATCTCGGGCTCCAGGTGCGCAGCCACCGCAAACCCCAGGCGCAGGTACATCCCGCTGGAGTAATGCTTGACCGGTGTGTCGATGAAGCGATCGATCTCCGCAAAGTCGACGATCTCGTCGAACTTGCCCCTGATCTCCTGCCTCGTCATTCCGAGGATCGCGCCGTTCAGGAAGATGTTCTCGCGGCCGGTCAGCTCGGAGTGGAAACCCGTCCCGACCTCGAGCAGCGACCCGACCCGACCGCGAATGGCGATCTCTCCGGTCGTCGGTTCGGTGATCCGCGAGAGGATCTTCAGGAGCGTGCTCTTTCCCGCCCCGTTGCTGCCGATGATTCCGAGGACTTCTCCCTGCCGCAGCTGGAACGACACATCCTGGAGGGCCCAGAAGTGGTCGGGTTCGGCCCGGTCGCCCGGCGAGGTCATGGAAGACCAGAGCCGGCGGGTGGATGATGCAAGGGCATCCCGGAGCGTGTTGTGCTGCACCTGGGCCGTGCCGATCCGGTACCGCTTTCCGACGCCCGAGGCGGCGATCGCAAGGTCGCTCACCGTCAGACCACGTCCGCGAAGGTGCGTTCAAGGCGACGGAAATAGAACGCGCCTCCCACGAAGATCGCGATGGCGGCAACGGTGGAAACGGCGAGCATCGGCCCGGGAGCGGAGAGTGGCGCCTCTCCGGCCCCGGCGGCTCCACCCAGGAGGGCCCACCGGAACCCCTCCACCACCCCCGCCATGGGATTCAGGGCGTAGAGGGTGCGCCACGGCTCGTCGAGCATGCTGCTCGGATACGCGATGGGGGTCACGAACAGCCAGATCTGGACCAGGAAGGGGACGATGTACTGGACGTCCCGGTAGCGGACGTTCAGGGCGGCGAACCAGAGCCCCACACCCATGGAGGTCACCAGGGCCAGGAGGAGCAGGAAGGGGAGCCAGATCACGTTGGCGGTGGGCGTGATACCGTAGAAGAGCATCATCCCCAGGAGAACCGCGAAGGCCAGGGCAAAATCCACCGCGCCGGCGAGGACCGTCGCAACCGGGATCGAAAGCCTCGGAAAGTAGACCTTCTTGATGAGGTTCTGACTGCCGACGAGGCTGTTCGCGGAGTGGGTCAGGCCGTTGGCAAAGAACGTCCAGGGCACGAGCGCGGCGAAGGCGAATACCGGGTACGGAAGGCCGTCCGAAGGCACCCCCGCGAGGCGCCCGAAGAAGAGGCTGAACACCACCATCGTGAAGAAGGGCTGGATGATCGCCCACGACGCACCGAGGGCCGTCTGCTTGTAGCGGACCTTCACATCGCGCCACACGAGGAAGTAGAGAAGTTCCCGGTAGGCCCACACCTCGCGCAGGTCCAGCGACCGCCACCCCCGGCTGGGGCGGATGACGGTGAGGGGAACCTCGTGTTCGACCACCGGTTCCGTGATCGCTGTCATCGTTTTCATTCCCACCTCGGTCTCCGGTCCGCCTCGGGCCCCTCTCGTTCGCACAGCCACTCAAATACCCCCGCGAGGTTGTGATGCAGCACCCGGTGATCGCATCGGGCGGACCAGGGAAGCCCGGGGGAAAGCCCGGGGGGAAGCTCGAGGGGACGCTCGGGGGGACGCTCGGGGGGACCGCCCACGACAATGTCGCCGGAACCATGGGCATCGAGAATGGCCTCGGGCCATCCCGGAGCGCCGCAGGAAGAAGTCGCGATCACGCGGTGGGTGGACGCAGCGGGGCCACGAAGGCTGGGTGCACGGATTTCCCTGGGTCTGACGGGGAGCTGGATCGCGGCCTGGCAGCGGACGGTGCCGGGTTCTGAGCGTGCATCATCCGCAAAGGCCATACCAACTCACTGTATCCCTCGGGGGCGGTCTCCGCTACCGCCGCGTCCTGCCCGTGGACCATGGCATCGGAGGCCTCCCGGGGGGCGTCATCGCGGACGCCGACGGGCAGCGCCGGGGAGGGGCGAGTTGCGACCGGGTGGCGAAGCGCGGCGCTTCAGGGAGGACGCATCGCGACGGCGAACCTCCCGGGCTCCCCCGGTGCCCTGTCGTGTCGCCTCCACAGCCTTGCGGTGATAATGAGCAATCAATATGCTGTGGAGTCCAGCAGGTGGCGCCTTCTCCTGCCACCCTCACCCCGACCCCACGCATCCCATGCTCAAGGCCGAAAAGCTGTCCCGCATCTACAACGGCACACCTGCGCTTTCCGACCTGGACCTGGAGGTCAACCCCGGCGAGATCTACTGCCTCCTGGGGGCGAACGGAGCGGGGAAGAGCACCACGATCAGGCTGTTCCTGAGCTTCATCCAGCCCTCGTCGGGCCGGGCGCTGGTCAAGGGAATGGACGTGAGCGCGGAGCCCCTCCGGAGCAAGCGGCACCTGGCCTACATTCCCGAGCAGGTCATGCTCTACCCGCACCTGACCGGGGCGGAAAACCTCGAGTACTTCTCGGCACTGGCGGGGCACGACGGCTATTCCCGCGCCGACCTCGAGGGGTTCCTGCGGAAGAGCGGCCTGCAGGACGACGCCCACCACCAGCGGGTGTCGGGCTACTCCAAGGGGATGCGCCAGAAGGTGGGCATCGCCGTGGCCCTGGCCA
>REBP01000256.1 GCA_007692665.1 Gemmatimonadales bacterium
CATGCCCGGGAGGAGGACGGAACCCTCCGGGCCGTCGACTACCGGGAGGGTCCGGTCTACCGGAAGGGTCCGGACTACCCGGAGGACCCGGATTCACCCGCTGCCCCGTCCTCTCCGTGATGCCACCGCGAGAGGAGCAGGCCGGCGTCGCCATCGTCGGGGCCGGCCCCGTCGGCCTCTCCCTCGCCCTGGGGCTGGCCAGGCAGGGCATTCGCTCCGTCGTTCTCGAGAAGGAGGATTCGACGAGCGAACAGTCCCGGGCGCCCGGGATCCACGTCCGGACCCGCGAGATCTTCCGGCAGTGGGGGGTCGAGAACCGGGTCATGGAAGCCGGGACGCTGGTCTCCGACCTTGCCCTCCACAGCGCCATTCCCGGGCGGGAACCCCTTCTTGCCCTGGACTTCGGTGACCTTGACGCGGAGGCCGACCGGCCGGGCATACTTGTCCTCGAGCAGGGCGAGACGGAGCGAATCCTCCTCGAGGCGGTTCGCGGCACCGGGATGGTCGACACGAGGTTCGGAGCAGAGGTCGTGGGCCTTCGCGAGGGGAGAGACGGGGTCATTCTCACCGTGACGGACGCCGCCGCCCGGAACGGCGAGGCGTACGAGGAACGAGCTCCTTTCGTCGTGGGGTGCGACGGCGCCGGGAGTTTCGTGCGCAAGGCCCTGGGCCTCCCCTTCGATGGGGTCACATACGCGATGCGGCCGATCCTGGCAGATGTCCGGATCTTCGACGAGCGCGACGCCCTCCCCTGGCCCCGGGTCCGGAACTCGCGGGAGGGTTTTTCGTTCGCACTCCGGCTGCGGCCCGGGATGTGGCGCCTCGTACGACTCGGGCGGGGGTCGGGGGATGCGGATGACGCTCGCGAGAACCGGGAGCCGCCGGCCTCCGAGGTGGAGGCCATCGTTCAGGACGTGCTGGGTCCGGGTTCCGTCGAGCACGTCTGGTCGAGCCGCTTCCGGATCCACAGGAGGTCGGCCCCGACCTACCGGGTCGGCCGGGTCCTGCTGGCCGGCGATGCGGCGCACCTCCAGAGCCCGGCCGGGGGGATGGGGATGAACGCGGGCATCCAGGACGCGCACAACCTGGCCTGGAAGCTCGCGTCCGTCCTGAAGGGCGGCGACGCGGACCGACTTCTCGAGTCCTACGACGCGGAGCGCCGCCCGGTCGTGGGGACCGTATCGCGGTACACCGATCTCGTGACGCGCCTCGCGCTCCAGACCCCGCCCGCGATCCGGAGCGCGGTCTTCCTTCTCTGGGGGGCCGCGCTCGGAGTCGCCCCGCTGAGGCGGGCCGCGCTTCGCCGAACCGCCATGATCGACCTGGGGTACGGCGCCTCCCCGCTGCTGAGGCGAGGCATATCCGCCGCGGGAAGGCGGCTCCCGAATCCCGTCCTTCAGGACGGGGGGGCTCCGCCCGGCTCGCCCGGGGTCCGTCTTCACGACCTCCTTCCCGACGCCGCGGCGATCCTGTCGGTGGGGGAGGACCGGGAACTGCCGGCAGGTCTCCCGGTCCAGGCCGTGATCCGCATCGGAGGAGGTGGGTTCCGAGACCCCTCGGGCGTCATCTCCGGCCTGGTCCCCGGTGGCAGGGGCTGGATCCTGATCCGCCCCGACCGACACGTGGGGTGGAGCGGGACGGACCCGGATGCGGTCCCGGCGGCGGTGGGGTGGGCGCTGGGTGCGAGCGGGGGCGGGTGACCCCGGACGCGAGACCCATGGCAGCTCTCCATGCTGCCCATTGCGCCTGCCGACCCCCCTGCCCCAACTTTGCGTCGTCGGTTCGGTCTGCATGCGGACCCGTTTCTCACATGGGAAGGGATGTCTGATGCCAGGCCTGTTCGGAGTGCTCGCCGATGACCCGGCCGTGGTCGGCGCCCTCGTGGATCAGTGGCTCCGCATCTGGCCCGACACCCAGGTCCGGCGGACAGCAGGCGGCGCCATCGGAGCGCACGGCTTCCAGGGTCCGACTCCCCTCCAGCTCCTGGAAAACGGGAGCACGCTCGCGGTGGAGGGCGATGCCTCGGCGTACGAAGGGATCTCGCTGGCCAAAGGCCAGGTTCCTCCGGAGGTCGGACGGTACGAGGGGCGCGAGCTGGTTCTCGCCCCATCCTTCCGCGGAAACGCGGCGGTCCTGGACCCGGGTGGCCGCGAGGTGCAGGTTTCCACCGAGTGGACCGGGACTTTTCCCATCTACACCTGGCAGCACGGAGACGCGTTCGCCTTCAGCAGCCTGCAGGGGCCGCTCCTGTCCCTGGCCCCCCACGAACTGGATCCCGTCGGTCTGTCGCAGTATCTCTCGCATTCCTATACGTGCAGCGGCCATTCCTTCGTGCGCTCGGTACGTCGGCTCCTCCCCGGGCAGCACCTGCGGTTCCGACGCGGCGGCACGGTGGAGATCCAGGAGCGGAGCACGCTCTGGTCCGAGGAGCCCGACAGGGAAGCTTCGACGGCAGAGACGGCCAGACGAATCTACCCGCTGATCTCCGCTGCTGTCCGGCGGGGTTCCTCCGTTCATGAAACGTGTTCCCTGATGATGTCGGCGGGGTGGGACGCCCGACTCCTCCTCGCAGCCATGCACGGCGAGATGGGTGCCTCCCGGGTGAGGACCCTGAGCCACGGAGACACCGGGGGGCGCGAGCTCAGGCTGGCGAAAGCCATCTCGACCGCCATGGGGTCCCGGCACGTGGAGCGGGAAATCACGACATCGGTCCTCGACCACGGGGCGCTTGCGACGTTTTTCGAACGCTGCGGTTCGGCCATCTTTCCGCACTGGATCGAGTCCGCGGCCGAGCTCGAGAGGGGGGGCAGCACCACGATCTTCTCGGGTGTCTATGGCGAGGTCCTCGGGGGGCACTATGGAGAGACCATGGTCACGAAGGGAGCCGGGAAGGCGCTCGCCCTGGTCAACAACCTCTACCGAAAGGCACCCGCAGCAAACCACGCGGCGAACGTGAGGCACCGGGAGGCACTTCCCCTCCTTCTCGGGGCCACCCCCATCGTCACGCGCTGGTACCTGAAGGATGACTGGGTGAGATCTTTCGACGGCCTCCCGGGCCGCGTGCTGGATTCCGTCAACCAGGACATCGCGCGCCTGGAACGGCGAGGGGTCTCCAGTCAGCAGCGTCTCATCGAGGCCTTCGTCTCGGAGCACAGGGGCTCCCAGTTCATCGGTACCCAGGCCCTTTCCGCGCGCACCCGCGCCGATGTCAGCCTGCCCTTCATCGACCGGGAGCTCCTCCAGGCCGCGCTCAGGGCCCCCCTTCGGGCGCGGTTTCACAACCAGTTGAACCAGGAGATGCTTCGGCAGCATGCCCCGCGGCTCCTTGCCTACCCCATGGCCGCGACCCTGGTATCGGCTCGGCACTCGATCCTCGCCCAGGAGCTGTCACGCGGTTCCAGGGTGGTCCTTGAACAGGTTCTCGCGGGACTGCGCAAGTCGACGGGGGGCCGCGTTTCACCCTGGCGCATGGGATGGTCGAACTTCGGTTTCCTCGCCAACCCCGGTATCCTCGCGGAAGCGGTCGAGGCATTGACGCTCGACATCTGGGACCGGGAGCGGCTGCTCCGGATTGTCCGGCAGGTCGAAGACGGGACCTGGGGCAAGCCCCTCCACACCCTGTTCTACCAGTTGGGCAACATCTTCACCGTCGACCACGCGTTCCGGATGCAGGTCCGGGCGCAGGCTGCAGGCGAACCGGCCCCGGGAGGGGTCGCCTGGAAGCGACCCGCCTGACTTTTCTAGTGGTGGTCATGCCCCCCACCATGCATCATCCCGTCGTGAGACGCCTCGCGCATGGAGGCGGTCATCGGGTCGAGCACCCCGTAGCTTCCCATCCGCATCGGGCCACCTCCCAGAAAGACCCGCATGCCCATGCTGAAGCTCCAGAAGCTGTCTCCCCCGAACAGGGCTTCCGGCGACACGGATGCCGGACCGCGCTCGAATCGCACACGGTTGTGATGCACCTCGACAAAAGGGCGTGCGCTGAAGGGGAGTGACGTCAGGTCGTACCCGTACCCCACCGCGTTGATGAGCCAGCGCGTGGCACCCACGGGGTGGTCATCGTGATCATACCGGAAGAAGCCGGCGCCCTGCCCAGCCTCCCTCGGGTACTCGGGGCGGGTTGCGTACTCCACGCGGTAGTAGGGGCGGTGCCGGGCATGCTCGCCAAGGGTCAACTGCGTCTCCCCCAGGACCGAGACGTACCCTTCCCCATCCTCCGGGTCGCTCCGCGACACCTCCACCAGGCCGTACAGGCGCCCGAATGCGTAGTCGGACTCGTGGCGGAGCGCAGCGTTGTACAGCACGGTGAGCTCCTCCTCCGCGCCGTGGGTTTCCCGGACGCGGCCATGCGATGCGGAGACCTCCCACGGGGCGGTGCCCCCCACGGTCTCTCCCAACCGCCAGGAGAGCCGGCCGGACCAGGAGTTCCCGAAGTTCCCGTAGTTCCCGACGTCCAGCCAGTCCTCGGGCTCGTCCCCGTCGAAGACTCCGAACTCGACCCCCACCCCGCGGTCGCCCAGGTACGCCACGTTCAGGGTCCACCGCTCGAGGATCTGGGAGAGGTGATGATTCGTGGGATACTTGAGAACCGGGCGGTACATCGGGTCACCGGTTCCGTAGGGGGCAAACCCCCGCCCGGCGGACACGGACAGCGCGCCTCCCGGCGCATCCCACCAGTTGAAACTGAGCATCGCCTCGTGGAGAAGCGTATGTGGATGCCGGGCATCGATGAAGCCCTCGCCCCAGCCCCCGAAGCTCACCTCCCCGTCGGGGAGGGTGATCC
>REBP01000069.1 GCA_007692665.1 Gemmatimonadales bacterium
GCCCTCAAGGGATCCATCCGCGAGCGGGCGGCGGCCGGCGTGGGCGTGGTGGTGAGTTCGCATCTGCTGGACCTGGTGGAGGACCTGTCGACCCACCTCCTCGTGCTGCACGAGGGCCGTGCGCTCTTTCTCGGGCCCACCCCGGAGGCACGCCGGGCCATCGAGGGGATGGCCGAGGATGCGACGCTGGAGGAGGTGTTCCTCAGGCTGACCGACCCGGGAGCGCAGGCCCTTGCCGCCGACACGGGCGGGCGGGGTTGAGGCGGGAAAGGGCGGCGGGCCCGGCGACGGATCGTGGAACGAAGACGGCAGCAGGTGCGGCCGGCACGAACGGCGCCCTGGTCTTTCTCCTCGGGCTCCGCTTCCGCGGTGGCCTGAGGCAGATGCGGCGAAGCGTTGCGACGCCGAAGGGGAAGCTGATGGGCGGCGTCGGGGCATTTCTCGTCGTCCTGTGGATCGGGTCGTTCCTGTTGACGGGATCGTCCCGGGGCGGCACACCGGACGAGGCCATACACGCCTTCCTGCCCCTGATCATCCTGTTGATGCTGGTGACCGGGGTGCTGCGCACGTCGTCCGACCAGGCGATCTCCTTCTCGCCCGCCGAGGTCAATTTTCTCTTCGGCGGACCCTTCTCGCGGCGCCAGCTGCTCCTCTACCGGGTCGCGCTCCTCGCCGTGGCATCGCTGGGCCTTTCGGTCTTCGTCGCGGTGCTGGGAGCCCCCGATCTCGGGCCCACCCTCCGCATCCTCCCGGGCATCTTCTCCGCGGTTCTCCTCGCGCAGCTTGTCAGCCTGTTCGCGGCCGTGCTTCGGGAGCGTGTCGGCCTGGTGCTTTCGGGCCGCCTGGGGTGGGGAATCGGTGTCCTGGTTCTGGTCCTTGCGGCAAGCGGACTCTTCGGTGCGGTGGGTTCCCTGGACCTGTCGGACCCCCGGGGGCTCCTCGAGGCGGTCCGCTCCGGACCGGAGTGGCGCGCCGTCGAGCTCGCTCTGACGCCCTTCACCCTGGCCATCACCGCGATGACACCGGAAGGTCTCGCCCTCGGGCTCGCCGGGGCGACGGCGGTGAACGGCGCGGTCCTGGGCGCCATTCTCCTGCTCGATGCCAACTACCTCGAAGCCGCGTCCCGGAAGGGCGAGCGCAGGTACTCGGACCTGCAGCGGGCGCAGAGCCAGGGGATCGCCCGGGCGAAGCCGGGCCGCAGGCACCGGGGTGTTCCCCGCCTCCCCCACTGGGGCGGGGCGGGCACCATCGCCTGGAGGCAGCTGACGGCCCTGAGGCGCGGGTCATTCGGGCTCGTGCTCCTGCTCCTTGCGGCCGGCGCCGTGGGCGGAGGCTGGATCGTTCGGTCCGAGCCGGAAACCCTGGTCGTGGTCGTCCTCGCACTCCTCAACTTCCCGCTGTTCCTGTTCCTGGCGGACAGCCTGCGCTTCGACTTCCGCGGCGACCTGGACGCGCTCGAGACGCTCAAGGCCATGCCGCTCCGCCCGATCCCGCTCGTCCTGGGCCAGATCGCGGTCCCGACGGCCCTGCTCACCCTCACGGCCCTGGGGCTCACCGCCCCACCCCTGGTGGCGGCCGGGTACGGGGCCGCCCTCCCCCTCGTCGCGGTCCTGCTCCTCCTGGTCAACGCGCTCATCTTCGGCACGAAGAACTACCTCTTCCTGCACTTCCCGGTCAGCCTCCGGGGGAGGAACCCCGCCGACATCCGCTTCCTCGGTCGGATGGTCCTCTTTCTCATGGTCGAGGCGTTCATCGTCCTCGCGGCCGTGGGGGCGTCTGCCCTGTGCGCGGTCATCGGCGCAGCGGTGTTCCTGGGATCCCTTGGCCTGGTGGGGATCAAGGTGCCGACCGTCGTCTTCGCGGTCACCTTCGCGCTCGCCTTCGGCGCGTTCCTGTGCTTCCCGGTCTACCTGATGCTCGGGCGGGCGGGTCGCGCCTTCGAGAACCTCGACCCGAGCCGACTCCTCGCGGACTGAGGCGGCCAGCCGGCGACCGGAAACCCTTGCCTCCCACGCCGGGACACCTGGAGGAGCGAACAGGACATGGTTCACAGGAGGGAGGCGGAGAGGACTGCAGGTGCTTCGGGAGCGGCGTCATCCCGGCGGATCGTCCTGTTCGGGAACTCCGGTTCCGGAAAGACCACCATGGCCCGGGCACTCGCCCGCCGGCATGGGCTGACCCACCTCGACCTCGATGGCCTGGCCTGGGATGCTTCCCGCAACCGGCGACCACTCGCCGACTCTGCTGCGGAGATCGACCGCTTTGTCGGGGAACACGCGAACTGGGTCATCGAGGGATGCTATGGTGACCTGCTCGAACAGGTCCTCCCCCACGCCACCGAGGTGCGCTTCCTGAACCCCGGCGTGGAGGTCTGCGTCGCCAACTGCCTGGCGCGTCCATGGGAGCCCGAAAAGTACCCTTCGAAGGAAGCGCAGGACGAGATGCTGGACTTCCTCATCGGCTGGGTGCGGGAGTACGAGAGCCGGGCCGACGAGTACTCGCTCGCCCGGCATCGGGCGCTCTTCGACGGATTCGGGGGGACGAAATTCATGTATGGGGGTGAGCGCCCCCCGCGATCCGGAGAGCCTCGTTCGCCCCCGGGCTGACGACGCCCACCTTGCCCGCGTCCCGAAGGAGGGCATATTGCGCGGCATGATGACGACCCCTCGTGCACGCGCCTCCCTCGGGTTCCGCAGTCTTCCCGTCCCTCCCCTCCTCCCCGTCCTGGTGGGCCTTCTGGTCGCCGGAGCCGGCGGGGTCCACCCCGTCTCCCCTTCCCCGTCCGTGGCGCTCGGGTCCGAACCGGCCCCAGCCGCCGGCTTCGCCCAGGCCGACACCATCCTGCGGGGCGAGGAGATCATCGTCCGGTCCACCCGATCCGGTCGCCGCATCCAGGACCAGGCGATCCGCGTCGAGGTGCTGGACCGCGAGGAGATCGAGGAGAAGCTCCTCATGCGGCCGGGGAACATCGCCATGCTCCTGGCCGAAACCGGCGGCATCCAGCTCCAGAACACGAGCGCGGCGCTCGGCGGCTCGGTCATCCGCATCCAGGGGATGCCGGGGCGCTACACCCTCCTCCTCGCCGACGGCCTCCCCCTCTACGGGGGCCAGCCCGGGGGACTCGGCGTCCTCCAGATTCCCCCCGTGGACCTGGAGCAGGTCGAGATCATCAAGGGCGTGGCGTCGGCGCTCTACGGCGGGCAGGCGCTGGGCGGCGTGGTGAACCTCGTGTCGAGACGCCCGGGCGACGAGGCGCTGGCGGAGTTCATCGTGAACGGCACCTCGCGGGGGGGCGCGGACCTCGTGGCGTACGGCGAGACCCCGCTTCCCGGGGCATGGCCGGGCGCGTGGAAAGGGTCGCTGACCACGGGGCTTCACCGTCAGGATGCGAAGGACCTGAGCGGAAGCGGATGGGCCGATCTTCCCGCCCACGAGCGGGGCACCCTGCGCGCACGTGCCTTCCATGACGACGGCTCCGGCCGGAGCGCCATGATCACCGTGGGCGGCATGATGGAAGACCGGGTCGGCGGTTCGGTGTCCGGAGGGGTCGTCCCGGGAGAGGCGCCCTGGGGAGGCCTCCCCTTCCGCGACGCCGTGGACTCCCGGCGGTTCGATGCCGGCGTGCACTTCCGCACGCCTCTCGGCCTTCCCGAAGCGCTGGCCGACGCGGCGTTCGTGGACCTGCGGGGCTCGGCCATGGAGGGCCGGTTCGACCGGGACTTCGGCCTCGAGGGGAGCGAGGCCGCCGGCCGGGGGGAGCGGAGTGTCCGCTTCCTCGAGGCCTCCCTGTCCGGGATGCGGGGGGCACACACCTGGGTCGTGGGGGCGGCCCTCCAGGACGACCGGTTCCGCCACCTGGACGTTCCGCCCCCCTCCGTGCCCCTGGACTTCGAGCACACGGTCCCGGGGATCTTCGTGCAGGACGAGGTGCGCCTCCTGGACGGCGACATGACGGTGGCCGGAAGCCTCCGCTGGGACCGGCACAGCGTCTACGGAAGCCAGTTGAGCCCGCGGCTCTCGATCCTTTTCCCCGGCGACATGTGGACCGTGCGGGCATCGGCGGGTCGCGGCTTCTTCGGGCCCACCCCCCTCCTCGACGAGGTGGAGGCCGTGGGGCTGCTGGGGGCCGTCCCCGGGGCTTCGGTGGACCCGGAAACGGGATGGGGAGGGTCTCTGGACGTGGGAGGTCGGAGCGGGCCCTTCGAGTGGAACGGGGTGGCCTTCGCCAGCGAGGTCCGGGACGAGGCCACCCTTCGCGGGACCTCCCGAGGCTTCCGGGTCGGGAATGCCCCCTGGCGGACCACGACCCGGGGCGGCGAACTCCTCCTCCGCTACCGGGTCGGGGAGATCTCGGTCACCGGAAGCTACCTCTTCGTGGATGCGCAGCGGAATCCGGTGGAAGGCGCGTTCCATCAGGCCTCGACCCCGGTGCCCCGCACCCCCCGGCACGCCACGGGCCTGGTGGCGGTGTGGGAAGACCACGACCGGGGCATCCTGGGGCTCGAGCTCTACCACACCGGCCGGCAGCAGCTCGAGGACAACCCCTTCCGCGACGAGAGCCGGGCGTGGCTTCATGTCGGTGTGCTGGGCGAACTCCGCCTCGAGGGGTGGAGCCTCTTCGTGAACATGGAGAACCTGCTGGGGGTGCGGCAGACCCGTTGGGATCCGCTCCTCCTACCTGCCCCGGGCCGATACGGCGCGCGGGTGACCGACGCCTGGGCGCCCCTCGACGGGTTCACGCTGAACGCCGGCGTCCGGATCCGCCG
>REBP01000048.1 GCA_007692665.1 Gemmatimonadales bacterium
CGCCTCTTCCTGCGCACCTCCGAGTTCCTCTGGCAGGAGGGGCACACCGCCCACGCCACCGAGGCGGAGGCGGAGGCCGAGACCCGGAAGATGCTCGGGGTCTACCGGACCTTCATGGAGGAGTGGATCGGGATGCCGGTGGTCACGGGGCTCAAGTCCGAGGCCGAGAAGTTCGCCGGGGCCGTGCGCACCTACACCTGCGAGGCCATGATGCAGGACAACCGGGCGCTCCAGGCCGGGACCTCGCACAACCTGGGGCAGAACTTCGCGAAGCAGTTCGACCTCAAGTTCCAGAGCGAGGAAGGCCAGGAGGAGTACGCCTGGAACACCTCGTGGGGGGTGTCGACGCGCATGGTGGGCGGCATGGTCATGACCCACGGCGACGACGCCGGCATCGTCGTGCCCCCGCGCCTCGCCCCGACGCAGGTGGTCATCGTGCCCATCTACCGCAAGGATCACGAGCGGGCGGCGGTGGTGGAGAAGGCCTGGCACGTGCGGGCGGCGCTGGACGCCATGGGCATTCGTGCCAAGGTGGACGACCGGGACCACCTGAACCCCGGCGCCAAGTTCTGGGAGTGGGAGCGCAAGGGCGTGCCGTTCCGCGTGGAGGTGGGCCCGAAGGACCTCGAGAAGGGCCAGCTCTGCCTGGCCAAGCGCGTGCGCGCCGAGGGCGAGGACCGGAAGATGTTCCTGCCGGAGGATGCGGCGATCTCCGGTCTGCCGGAGCGTCTCGAGGCCTTCCAGCGGGAGCTGCTGGAGGCGGCCCGGGCCCGGCGGGAGGCGAATTCCCACAGGGGCGTGAAGAGCATGGGAGAGCTGAAGGAGATCCTCGAGGGCCCCGGCGGCTTCGTGTACACGGGCTGGAGCGGCGACACCTCCGTCGAGACCCTGATCAAGGACGAGACGAAGGCCACGCTCCGCTGCATCCCGGACCCGGATTTCCGGTCCGAGACGCCGCCGGAGACCTGCATCGGGGGCAAGGCGCCCTCGAAGATGGAGGTCATGTGGGCGAAGGCATACTGATGGGCGGGGCATCGAAGGCGGCGGTCTCCGGCGCGGCGACCGGAGTGCCGGGCGAGCCGTTCCCCCGTGTGGACGGGGTTCTCATGGCTGGAGCCGGTGCCGGCGAGCAGGGCGCGGCGGAGGGCGTCTCCCTCGAGGCGCTGGCCGAAGAGCACGGCACACCGCTCTACGTGTACTCCGCCGACGCCATCGAGGCGCGGGTGCGGGCGTACCAGGAGGCCTTTGGCGCCCCGGGGCGGGACGACGCGGGCGTGGACTTCCTGCTGGCCTACTCGGTGAAGGCGAACGGCAACCTGGCCGTGCTGAACCGCATCGCGGCGCTGGGCGCCGGGGCCGACATCGTGTCGGGCGGGGAGCTGGCCCGGGCGCTGGCCGCCGGGATCCCGGCCGATCGCGTCGTCTTCGCCGGGGTGGGGAAGACCGATGCCGAGCTTCGCGCGGGCCTCGAGGCGGGGATCCACGCCTTCCACGTGGAGAGTGCCGGGGAGCTGGAGGCGCTGGAACGGGTGGCGCAGGCCATGGGCGTGCGGGCTCCGGTGGGGATTCGCGTGAACCCCAACATCCATACCGAGACCCCCCACGAGTACACCCGCACCGGGCACGCGGCCACGAAGTTCGGGATCGCGGTGGAGCAGGCCATGGCCCTCTACCGGGAGGCCGCACCGCGTCCCGCGCTGGAACTCAGGGGCATCGACGTGCACATCGGCTCCCAGATCATCGAGGTGGAGCCCTACCGCCGGGCGCTGGACACGGTCCTCGCCATGGTGGACGAGCTGGCCGCCGAGGGCATCAGCCTCGAGTACCTGGACCTGGGAGGCGGCTTCGGCGTGGGGTACGAGGGCGGCCCGGGACTCACCCCGGCCCGGGTGGCCGAGGTCGTGGTGCCGCCCCTTCGCGAGCGGGGGCTCCGGCTCCTCCTCGAGCCCGGCCGCTCCATTGCCGGCGAGGCCGGGGTGCTCCTGACCCGGGTGCTCTACGTGAAGGAGGCCGGCGGGAAGACCTTCGCCATTACCGATGCGGGGATGACGGAACTGCTTCGGCCCTCGCACTACGACGGGTGGCACCGCATCGAGGCCGTGCGCGAGCGCGCCGGGTCCCCGGTGGGGGTCGTGGAGATCGTGGGGCCGGTGTGCGAGACCGGGGATTTCCTGGCCCGGGACCGCGAGATGCCGGTGCCGGAACCCGGAGAGCTCCTGGCCGTGGCCACCGCCGGTGCCTACGGCTTCGCCATGGCGTCCAACTACAATGCACGCCCCCGACCCGCCGAGGTGCTGGTGGAGGGCGGGGTGGCCCACCTGGTCCGACGCCGGGAGACGGTGGAGGACCTCTTCCGCGGGGAGACGATCCCGCCGCATCCCCGGCCAGACACCCGGCCAGACTCCCGGCCAGAATCCCGGAACGACACGCCATGAGCCTCACCCAGACCCACGACCGCGTCCTGATCCTCGACTACGGCTCCCAGTACACCCAGCTCATCGCCCGGCGCATCCGGGAGGAGCGGGTCTTCTGCGAGATCCATCCGCCGACCCGGTCGCTGGACTGGATCCGGGAGTGGGCACCGAAGGGGATCATCCTGTCGGGGGGGCCGGCCTCGGTCTACGACGACGATGTGCCCGGTGTGGACCCGGCACTCCTCCAGGGGGAGTTCCCGGTGCTCGGGATCTGCTACGGCATGCAGCTCATGGCCCACCACTCCGGCGGGAAGGTCCACAACGGGACCCGGGAGTACGGGCGGGCCGACCTCACCGTGAAGGAGAACGACGGGCTCTTCGAGGGCTTCGATCCCGCCGAGTCCACCCGGGTCTGGTGCTCCCACGGCGACCACGTGGATGCGCCGCCCCCGGGCTTCGTCGCGCTGGCCTCCACGGCGACGCTCCCGGTGGCCGCCTTCCGCCACGAGACGCTCCCCCTCTTCGGCGTGCAGTTCCACCCCGAGGTGGCCCACACGGTGCGGGGCGAGGAGATCCTCTCCAACTTCCTCTTCCGCATCGCCGGGTGCGAGCCCACCTGGACCCCCGGCGCCTTCGTCGGCGAGTCGGTGGCCATCATTGCCGAGACCGCAGGCGACGCCCACGTGATCTGCGGGCTCTCCGGGGGCGTGGACTCGTCGGTGGCGGCGGTCCTCGTGCACCGGGCCGTGGGGGACCGGCTCACCTGCATCTTCGTCGACAACGGGCTCCTCCGGAAGAACGAGCGCGAGACGGTGGAGCGCACCTTCCGGAGGCACATGGGGATCCGGCTGGTGGTGGTGGATGCGAGGGAGGAGTTCCTTGCCGCGCTGGCCGGTGTGGAAGACCCGGAGGCGAAGCGGAAGGCCATCGGGAATACCTTCATCCGGGTCTTCGAGCGGGTGGCCGGGGAGGAGGGCGATGACGCGAAGTTCCTGGTGCAGGGGACGCTCTACCCCGACGTCATCGAGTCCGTGTCCACGGGCGGGCCGTCGGTGACCATCAAGACCCACCACAACGTGGGCGGCCTCCCCGACGACATGCCCTTCGCCCTCATCGAGCCCCTCCGGGAGCTCTTCAAGGACGAGGTCCGGAACGTGGGCCGCGAGCTGGGCCTTCCCGAGGAGTTCGTGGGGCGCCACCCGTTCCCGGGGCCGGGGCTCGGGATCCGCGTGCTGGGCGAGGTCACCGAGGAGCGCCTCGCCGTGCTCCGCGAGGCCGACGCCATCTACCTCGAGGAGATCCGCACCGCCGGGCTCTACGACGAGATCTGGCAGGCCTTCGCCGTGCTGCTGCCGGTCAAGTCGGTGGGGGTCATGGGCGACGGGCGCACCTACGAGAACGTCGTGGCGCTCCGCGCCGTGACCTCCCGCGACGGCATGACCGCCGACTGGTATCCCTTCCCCCACGACGTGCTCGGCCGCATCTCCACCCGCATCATCAACGAGGTGAAGGGCGTGAACCGGGTCACCTACGACATCTCCTCCAAGCCCCCGGCCACCATCGAGTGGGAGTGAGGCCGGGGGTGGCCCCCTGACCGGGAGCAGCACGCCGGAGGGACCGATCCTTGCAACGTTGTCCCGGTTCGGGAAGCACGGACAGCACGGAATCGGACAGGGAGACACGTCATGGAGATGAAGGATCGGGTGGCATTCATCACGGGGGCAGGATCGGGAATCGGTCGGGCGACGGCGCGCCGCCTGGTTGCCGAGGGGATGCGGGTGGCCCTCGCCGGCCGGGACGAGGACGAACTCGAGGAACTGGCGGAGGAGATCCGCAACGGGGGCGGCGAGGCGCTGGCCATGAAGCTCGACATTGTCGAGGTCGACGAACTCGAGGCGGCGTACGCGAAGATCGACGAGACGTGGGGGCGGCTTGACCTCGTCTTCGCCAACGCCGGGGTCAACGGGACCTGGGCTCCCATCGAGGAACTCGACCCGGAGGACTGGCGGCAGACCATCGAGATCAACCTCACCGGGACGTTTCAGACCATCAAGTACGCCGTTCCGTATCTGAAACAGTCGAAGGGCCAGGTGATCATCACCTCGTCCATCAACGGGACCCGGGTCTTCAGCAACACGGGGGCCACCGCGTACGCCTGCAGCAAGGGCGCCCAGGTGGTGCTCGGCCGGATGCTCGCCCTCGAACTGGCAGCGGACGGGATCCGGGTCAACGTGATCTGCCCCGGGGCCGTGGACACGGCCATCGACGACAACACGGAACTCGAGAACCTGAAGAAGGTCCGGCACCCCGAGTCCGTGCCCGACGACGTGATCCCGCTCACCGGGGGCGAGCCGGCCTCGAGCGAACAGGTGGCCGCCCTCGTCATGATGCTGGTCTCGGACGAATCGAGCCACATCACCGGAACGGAGATCTGGATCGACGGGGGGCAGTCGCTGCTCAAGGGGTGATCGGGAGAGAGCTGAGGGTGTGCAAATTCTGCACACCCACCGAGGGGTTTCCCGGTGCGGACGTCCGGCGGGCACGCGGTGGGAGGCCGACCGGGGGAAGCCGGGCGGGCCGGCGCCGTGGCACGCTTTTTCCCTGAACAGGGAAGCGTTGTCGTGTCTGCCGACAGATCCCGCGTCCGATCCGGGTTCGCATCCCCCCACCGGGAGACTGCCCCATGCAGCCCATGAAGCACCTCATCCGCCTCCTCGCGGCCCTCGCCGCCGCTCTCTTCGTCTGCCCCGTCCCTGCCGACGCCCAGTACTTCGGTCGAAACAAGGTCCAGTACGACCGGTTCGACTTCCGGGTCATGACGACTCCGCACTTCGAGCTGCATTTCTACCCGGAGGCCACGCTTCCCGCCGAGGATGCGGCCCGCATGGCCGAGCGGTGGTACGAACGACTGGCGCGGACCTTCGAGCACGAACTCGTCGAGCGGCGCCCGCTCATCTTCTACGCGAACCATCCCGACTTCCAGCAGACGAACGTCCTCCGGGGGACGGTGGGCGAGGGAACGGGTGGGGTCACCGAAGGGCTGAGGGACCGGGTCGTCATGCCCCTGGGAAGTTCCTACGCCGCCACGGACCACGTTCTCGGTCACGAGCTGGTGCACTCCTTCCAGTTCGACATCGCCCGCGGGCGGCAGGGCGGGGGGGGCATCAGTGGCCTGATGCGCCTCCCCCTCTGGTTCGTCGAGGGGATGGCGGAGTACTACTCGCTCGGTCCCCGGTCCACGCTCACCGGCATGTGGCTCCGCGATGCGCTGCTTCGCGATGATCTGCCCACGCTCCGCCAGCTGACCCGGGAGCAGCAGCGATTCTTCCCCTACCGCTACGGCCACGCCTTCTTCGCCTTCGTGGGCGGGACGTACGGAGACATGGTCATCCCGGGCATGCTCCGAACAGCGGTCCGGGAGGGGTACGAGGCCTCGGTCGTCGGTGCGCTGGGCATGTCCGGCGACACCCTTTCGGCCCGGTGGCACGAGGCCATCTCCGCCCACTACGCCCCCCTCATGGAAGGCCGGACGTCGCCGGCCGAGGCGGGGTCGCTCCTCATCTCGCCGGAAACCGGTGCCGGGCGCCAGAATGTCGCGCCCTCCCTCAGCCCCGACGGGCGCTACGTGGCGTTTCTCTCGGAGCGAGACCTCTTCACCACCGAAGTCTTCCTGGCCGACGCCGCCACGGGCCGCATCATACGGGGGCTCACGCGCTCCATCCGGGACGCCCATGCCGATGCAATCCGGTTCATCGATTCCGCCGGCGGGTGGTCTCCCGACGGCGAGCGGATCGCCGTGAGCGTGTTCGCTCAGGGGCGGAACCGGATCCAGGTCTACCGGGCCTCGGACGGGCGCATCGTCGAACGTCTCGACGTTCCACCCCACATCGGCGAGATCCGGAGCCCCGCCTGGTCCCCCGACGGGAACCGCATCGCGTTCTCCGGGCAGGCCGGCGGGATCACCAACCTGTTCGAGCTCGAGGTGGCCACCGGCGAGGTCACGCAGCTCACCCACGGTCGAAACGCCGCGCTCCAGCCCACCTACGCGCCTGACGGAGCCACCCTTGCCTTCGTCACGGACCTGGGCCCCGCCACCGATTTCCAGCAGCTCGTCTTCGGGCCCATGCGCATCGCCCTCCTGGATCGGGAGTCCGGCGAGGTGGAGCCCCTGGATCTCTTCCCCGGGGCGGAGCACTGGAACCCGCAGTTCACCCCGGACGGCAGCACCCTCTTCTTCCTCGCCGACCCGGACGGGTTCCGGGACATCTTCCGGGTGGAACTCGCCGACCGGCAGATCCTCAGGGTGACCCGGGTGGCCACGGCGGTGAGCGGGATCACCGATGCCACGCCGGCGCTCAGCGTGGCACGCACCGCGGGGACCGTGGCGTTCTCGGTCTTCGACGGCGGAGAATTCCACATTCACTCGCTGGACGCCGTGGACGTGGGCGGCGAGGCCGTCGACCCCGACGGGGTGGTCGCCCTTGCCGGACGACTTCTTCCCGGGGGCTCCGATGACCCCACCGACTGGATCAACCGCATGCTCGCCGACGCAGACGCGGGCCTCCCCCCCGTGGACGCGCACACCGCCCGGGAGGCGGAACCGGTGGACCGCTCCCTGGGACTCGATTTCATCGGACAGGCCGCCATCGGGGTGGGGGCCAGCCAGTTCGGGACCCAGGTGGGGGGCGCCATCTCGGCCGTCTTCTCGGACATCCTCGGGAACCGCTCCCTGTACACGGCCGTCCAGGCCCAGGGCGAGGTGCGTGACATCGGAGGGCAGGTGTTCTACCAGGACCAGGAGCGGCGCCTCAACTGGGGGGTGGGAGCGGCCCACTCCCCGGTGCGCTACTTCCGGACGGCCCTTGGCGAAGGGCCCGACAACACGCAGGCGCTCGTTCGCGACGACCTGCGACAGACCCAGAGCGAGGTCGTGAGCATGGTGGCCTATCCGCTCTCCACGATCCGACGACTGGAGTTCAACGCCGGCTACACGCGCTACGGCTTCGATGCCCAGCGCGACATCTTCCTCTACGACCAGGCCGGAAACTTCCTTCGTCGGGAGCAGGAAACCCTTCCGGCGCCCGACGCGGTGAACCTCGGCCGCGCATCGGTGGCCTTCGTCGAGGACAACAGCTTCTTCGGATTCAATGCCCCGGTTCGAGGCTGGCGCGGGCGGTACGAGGTCGCCTACCTCGGTGGGAGCGTGGACTTCCTCCAGGCCACGCTGGATCACCGGCGGTACGTGGGCACGCCGGTGCCCGAGATCACCTTCGCCGTGCGCGGGATGCACATCGGGCGCTACGGGTCGGACATGGACAATGCGAGTTCGGTCTTCCGCCCGATGTTCCTGGGGTTCGAGCCCCTGATGCGGGGCTACTCGAGCCAGTCCTTCCGGGTCGAGGAATGCACGTTCACACCCGCCGGTCAGTGTGCGGAGTTCGAACGGCTTCTGGGCCACCGCATCGGGGTCGCCAACGTGGAGGCCCGGATCGCGCTCCTGGGGACCGATCGCTTCGGACTCCTCTCCTTTCCGCTTCTCCCCACGGACCTGATCCTGTTCGGGGATGCGGGGGTGGCATGGTCCCGTGGGGAAAGTCCGGAGCTGAGGTGGGATCCGGACACCACCGACCGCGTGCCCGTGGCCAGCGTGGGCGTGGCAACCCGGACCAACGTGCTGGGGGCCCTGGTTCTCGAGATCTTCTATGCGCACCCCTTCCAGCGTCCCGAGCGGGGCGGCCACTTCGGCGTGAGTTTCGCGCCGGGCTGGTAGGCCTCCTCAGATGCGTTCGAGGGCCTCGTCCACGGTGTGGGAGCCCTCGAGAAGATCCAGCGTCCGTTTCGGGGTGCCCGGATGGTCCAGGACGGCAACGAGGACCTCGGCCAGGTCCGCCCGGCTCACCGACCCGCTCCCCTCGATCCGGGCCGCCAGGTTCACACGACCGGTCGGTGGGTCGTCGGTCAGGCGGCCGGGCCTCACGATCGTCCATGACAGTTCGCTGCGCGCCAGGTGGCGGTCGGCCCATCCCTTGGCACGCAGGTAGTGGGAGATCGGGTGGCCCGTGCTTTCGGGATCCGCCCCCATGGAACTCAGCATGATGTAGCGACTCACCGTGCCGGCCTCGGCGGCGACCACGCTTCGCACCGCCCCGTCGCGGTCCACGGCGAGCGTCTGCTCCGGACCGGTACTCCCGCCGGAGCCCGCGGCGAAGATCACCGCATCCACGCCTTCGAGGGCCTCGTCCAGGGGCCGTTCCAGGTCCGCCACCACCGAGGCCACGCCCATGCCCGAGAAGCGGGGCTGCTGCTCCGAGTCCCTCACCATGGCCACGGGCTCGTGAACCTCGTGATCCTTCAGTCGGTCCACGACCAGGCGACCGGTGGCTCCATTTGCTCCAATGACGAGAACGCGCATTCCTGCTCCTCCCTGGTTTCGAGTTCGGCGGGCGCTTCGAGCGAATGCTTCGAGCGAGGCTTCGAGGCAGTGCTTCGAGGCAGAGGGATCCTCCCGACCCCGGTACCCTTGTGCCCCCCGCCGGCTCCATCCCGCCTCCCGTCCGCCGGGCGGATTCCGTCCCGGGCTTGCCCCAGGACGCCGGTGGTCGGAGGTTCAGTCCAGCCGGATGCTCCATCCGGGTCCCACGCCGCCGCCCGCTCCTGCCGGGGAACCGCCTCCCATGTTCACGCAACGCTGGATCGCACCTTTTCTGGCCGGGGGCGTCCCCGGCCGCCTCCAGGGGTGGGGCGTCGGGGTCGGTGAGCTGCGGGAGGCCGTCCGGCAGCTGGACCCCGGCTCCCTCCCCGGCTCCCTCCCCGGCTCCCTCGGGAGGTAGCGCGACCATGCCCCGAAGCGCCCCGCCCGCTCCGCCCGCCCCGCCGACCCCCGCCGAGGTCCGTGCCATCGCGGACACGGCGGACCCCGTTCTCCGCAATCACCGGATCACCCTCGGGTACCACCGCCTCGCCGTGGCGCTTTCGGGGAGGCTGGGAACCGGGGGGGAAGGCAACTGGTGCGCCTTCGCCGTCTGGGCGTCCCGGCAGGCCGGCAGGACGATTCGGGGCGAGGACCTGCGCCTGGCCGTGCAGCGAGCTCTGCAGGTCTCTTCCGGGACTCTCCGGGCGCTCGAGGGGGTGGTCGCCGCCGCGCGGCCGCTGGGTTCGAGACGCACGGTGGGCGAACTCCGGCAGGAGATCGTCCGCGCTCTCGATCTGGATGCCGTGGCGGGAAGAGCCTCCGGAGCCGTGGCGCGTGGCAACCGGATCGTCTTCGAGGAGGTGGGTTCGGCCGTTGCCGGCTTCCTGGCCGCCGGGGCCTCCGGCGGAAGCGGGGGCGTCTCTTCCGGGATGGACGCCGCAGGCCTGCGGGCCGGACTGGGCCCGCCCCAGGGGGCCCACTACCTTCGGCACTGTCTTCACCGCTACGACCTGCGGCGCGCGGAAACCGGTGCTGCCCGGCGGGCCGAACTGCTCTTCCTGGGAAACGTGGAGATCGGTTACCACGAGCAGATCCGGATCCAGCCCGAGATCGAGGACGCCGTGCACGCGGCGCTCCCGGATCCGGACCAGCTCAGGCAGCGGATCTTCGCCCTCCTCTTCCCCGGAGGAAACGCGTGGATCCGAGCACGAACACGTTTCTGGGCCCTCGTGGGTCGCCCGTCGCCCCTGGACCTCGCGCTGGAGCGGCTCGTTGCGGAGGTGAGACGCCCGGTCCGGGAGGCCATCACCCTTCACATGATGCGACTGGAGCTTCCCGGGGGGCTGGATCTCAGGCTGGGCCGGGACCTGACGGGGGCGTTCCCCGAAACCCTGCGCGAACTCACCCACCCCGATCTTCTCGGCCTCCTCGCCCGCATCGACCCGACGCCGGACAGCCTTTCCAAGACGGCGGTGAGGGACTGGGCCGACCTGGGCCAGCGGGTCCACTACATCGTGGACCTCTTCCGGTGTCACCAGGAGACCCCCGGCCTCCTGACGCCGCCCTACGCTCCCGCGGAAGCCGGACGGATCATGGCCGGGCAGAGCCCGGACGACCGCCGCCACTGACACGCCCCGCCCCGGTCAGGGCTCCGAACGCGAGGGCCAGCGATGCCGCTCCGACGACGAGCATCATCGCCACGGCCGTCCACGCGATGGACGGGACGTCGTCCCACCGGTTGAGCGCAATCCCCCCGAACGCCCACACGACGGCCGCTCCCACGAAGGGGTTCCGGACCCGGGCCAGCGTGAAGATGGCCACGGCTGCGCCCACGAGGACGAGCACGATGGCCCATGTCGCGTCCGGGACCCCGGCCCCGTCCCATCCCCGGTCCACCAGGAGCGCGGTGATGTTCACCAGCGTCGCCACGAGCACCCATCCGAGGTAGACCCCGAAGGCGGCCTTCGGAAGGAGCGAGCGCCGGACCGGTTCCTTGCCACCGAGCGTCGGTGCTTCGGAGAGGAGAACGTTGATGCGGAGGAGGACCGCCAGGAGCCCGGCCATGATCAGCACGGAAAGCACGACCAGCGTGTGGTGCCAGGCCAGCAGCCAGGCCCCGTTCAGAATCGATGAGAGGGCGAAGGGGAGGGCCAGTCTTCGACCCAGCGCCGAGGAGCCGGGAAGGAACTGGGCCACCGTCCACGCCAGGAGGAGCGCGTAGATGATCCCCCAGATCGAAAAGGTGACTCCCGCCGGGACGAAGAGATTCGGGTAGAGGTCCGAGAGTTCCCCGGTGGTCCTTCCGCCGAGGGGGAGTCGGTTGGCGAGCCCGTTCACCACCAGTGCCGCCGCCAGCGACCCCGTGGCCAGGATCCGGCCCATGCCGATCCCCGTCGCATCCCCTCCGGAACCCCCCGTCCTCGATTTCACGTCGCTCGCCCCCTCCTGCACCCCGGCGCCGGCCTGGCTGCCCCGATGGATTTCCGCTGCCCCGTTTTCCCCCGACTCGTCTTCCTCCCTCGAGTCGTCTTCCTCAACTTCGCCGGATTCCCTGTGCGCGGGGAAGACCCCCTCACACGGGTGCGGGGGGGGCGGGCTCACTTTCTCCTGACGCGGAGGGCGTGGGGATCGGCGAACTCCACCCCCTCGCGCTCGTTCGTGATGCGGACGATGCCGACGAGCGCCCCGTCGCTTCCGTCGGGCGTGAGCCGGATGATGCCGAGCCCGGGTGTCGAACCGGTGGCGTTGTGGGGGTCCCCCGTAAGCGGCGTGGGCCCGCGGAGCGCCACGTAGAGAAAGTTGCCGCCGGGGGACACGTCCACGAGGTCGGGAGCGGCATTGTCGGTATGGGCGCCGTTCAGCGCGACGGTGTTCACATGGTCGCCGGTAGCCGCCTCGAAGATCTCGGCGACGTCGGCATGGCGATCCATGACCCACACATGGCGGTCCTCCCGGACCGCCGCCATCCCGTGGGAGTCCCGCTCCCCTGCGGAAGAGAAGACCACCTCGGGGCGGGGCAGGTTCGGATCCCGGTCTGCGCCGTACCCCGACAGGGGGAACCGGTAGACGTCGAAGCCGTGCAGGGCGAGGTGGGGGTGAGGCTCCCCACCGAGGTTGACCGGTGCGCCACCGGAGTTCAGGTACATCGCCCCTGCGGCCTGCACGCCGCCGCACCCGTTCCCCCTCACCGTCTCCCGGTCGTACTCCGCGACGATCCTCATGGGGTTGGCGCGGACATCGACCACGAAGAGCCCGCCCCCGCGCAGGGTCACCCATGCGAGGTCCCCGGAGTTGTCCACCACGGGGCAGATCGGGGCGTTGTCCGGCCGAAGAACGGGGTCCTCGCGGAGAGCCCCGGACGGCGTGGTTCCCCGGGCAAGGTCGAGGGTGGCCCCGGTATTGTGAAGGAAGGATCCTCGATCCCAGTCCGTGTCGAGCCGCTCCAGGAGCTTCCCGTTCTGGTTCGCCACCAGCACGTGGCGGCCATCGGGGGTCGGGAAGGCGGCGTGGGCCTGCCGGGAACCTCCTTCTCCCTCGGACATCCGGAAGCAGGCCAGGGGCTCCCTCGCCCCCGCATCGAAGAGCACCACGTGCCCGGATGCCACGAAGGCGAGCACGGCGTGGCTGCCCTGGGCGTTGAAGAGGAGCATGTGGGGCCGGACGGGGTTGGCGCCGGTTTCCTCCCGGCAGAGCCGCGCCGTGTCGCCGGAAAGGTCGACCCGTTCCCGGGCCTGCGGGAAGGGACGATCCGCCGCCGTCCCTGTCTCTCCGGATGACACGACGGTCTCGGCCATGGACAGGAAGTCGGCGCCGTCGTGGATGTAGAGCGTGCCCCCGAAGCTTCCGTCCGGCGAGGAGTCGGACTGATCCACCATCCAGATTTCGTACCCCGGATCGGATCGCTCCCCCGCGTCCGAGGTCGCGCATCCGGCGAGAACCAGGGGCAGGAGGGCGAGGGCGGGGAGGGGGTTCGGAAAGCGATGTCTCGTCATCATGGGGCCTCCGGTCGAAGGGGGAGCGCGGCATTACAGCATGAAGCGTGTCCTCCATCCCCGCCAGAGTCCTGTTCGCCGAGCTCCATCTACTTGCTGGCATTCAGCTTCCCCGATACCATGCCTGCGACGACATCCCTCCCCGTGTGCATGGGAGACCCCACCGGCGTTCGAGAGGAAGAGGACAGGCCATGGCACGCTCCGACACCTCCGCCGACCTCGGCGCCGCCTCCGAAGCCGATCTTCTGGACGCGGAGCGCGAATGGCGGTCGGCGGATCCGAATCCGGACGGAACCGGAGGAAAGGCCCCGCCCGCCACCGAATCCTTCGGGATCGCGCTCTCCGGAGGGGGTATCCGGAGCGCGACATTCAACCTGGGGCTCCTCCAGCAGCTGGCGCGCTTCGGGCTGCTGGAGCGTGCCGACTACCTCTCCACGGTGTCCGGGGGCGGGTACATCGGTGGGTTCTGGACGGCCTGGCGCAGCCGGGAGGGGGCCCTCCCCGGCGCGGTCTTTCCCCGGGCACCGGCGGGGGGGCGCGAGCCCGCGGAGATCCGGCACCTCCGGCGGTTCAGCAACTTCCTCTCCCCGAGACTGGGACTCTTCAGCCGGGACTCGGGGAGGCTCGCCGCCTCCCTGGTCACGGCCACGCTTCCGGCGCTGGCGGCGGCCCTGGTGGCGGTGGTCCTGGTGCTGGCGGCGTTCCTTGCCCTCGCCTGGTACGCGGCGGGCCCCGGCGGGGATGCTGCCGGCTGGGTCCGCCCCCTGGCGATCGTTCTCCCCGCCACCCTGCTGGTGCTGGGGATGGAACTCACCTGGCGCCGGTTCGACGGGGCGGGCTCGGCGGCCTCCCGAGGCGGGCGGGCTTCCTCTCCGGCCCCCTGGTTCTCGGCGGGCTGGGTCTGGAGGGTGGTCGCGGTGGTCTCCGCCCTGGGGGCCTGGGTGCTGGCCACCGTCCTGCCGCGGGGTGTGACACCCTGGGGTCCGGGCGACCTGGTCCCGTTCCAGTCCTTCGCGCCCTCGCTGCCGACCTTCGGGGCGCTCCTCTGGCCGGCGGGTGTCGTGGTGGCCGTCGTGGTGGGGCTGGTTGCCCTCCGGGTCCTCGTCTCCACCCGCCTCCGCCGTCTGCAGGGCCCGGCGGTGGACCGGTTCATCGGCCAGCTTCTCTTCGTTCCCGTCCTCTGGCTGGGACTCGTCCTGCTCTGGGCGGCGGGGGGCATCCTGGTCCACGCCACACCGCAACTCGCCCAGGGTGGAGCCGCCGCGATCACCGGCGTGGCCGCTGCGGCGTTCGCATGGGCCCGGCGACTCTTCGGGCGCCAGCCCAGCCGTTCGGCTGGATCGCCCTGGACCGCGATCCTGGCCCCCCTTCTCCCCCGGATCCTGGCGTGGGTGGCGGTGGCGGGGATGATCATCGTCACGAGCGCCTTCCTCCTGCAGGCTGCCGGGGGCGGCGTTCTCTACTCGGTGGTGGCGGGGGCCGCCATTCTCCTCGTCGTCTTCCTCGCCCTCCTGCACCCCGAACAGGTCGGTTTTCACACCTTCTACCGCGGTCGAATCCGCCGGGCCTTTCTCGGCGCCTCGAATCCGGTGGAGGCAATGGCCTCCCGCAGCGCCGCCGCCGGGGGCGGGGAGCGAAGGGAGGAGGCGGAGGAGGATCCGGCCTCTCCAACCGACGAGCAGGCCGACGATGACATTCGCCTGAATCGCCTCCGGCCCGGCCGCCCGGTGCACCTCGTTTGCTGCGCCGCAAATGACGTCGCCTCGAGCGACCCCCTTCGCACGCTGCACAGGGGGGCAGTGAGCGCAGTGCTCTCGCCGGTGGGCTACAGCGTAGGGGACGAGCACAGGCTGTGGAGGGGTGATGCCCCCTTCCTCGGCACGGCCCTCACCGCGTCCGCCGCAGCCTTCAACCCCCTCATGGGTGCGCGCTCCACGGCGCTTGGGCCCGCCGCCTCCTTCCTCATGGCAGCGCTGGGCCTCCGGCTTGGCGTCTGGCTCCGGCGCCCGTCGCGCTGGCTCGACCGGCAGCCCAGGAGCTGGCTGGGCCATCTCTTCTACCGGGAACTCATGGGTCGGGGGCCGGTGGACTCGAGCTGGATCCACCTCTCCGACGGCGGCCATTTCGAGAACCTCGCGGCCTACGAACTCATCCGCCGCCGGTGTCGCCACGTCATCATCTCCGATGCCGGCATGGATCCGGACCTGGCGTTCGACGACTTCGGGAACCTGGTGCGGAAGGTCCGGCAGGATTTCCGGGTCGAAATCCGCATCGACCTCTCCCCCCTGGGCCGGGATGCGGAGGGGCGCGCACGCCAGCCCATGGTGGCCGGCGACATCGTCTACCCCGACGGCGACGTGGGAACGCTTCTCTACTTCAAGCCCTCCCTCACCGGGAACGAACCTGCCGACATTGCCCAGTACGCCGGCCGGAACAGCAGATTTCCCCATGAGGCCACAGGAGACCAGTTCTACGACGACGCGCAGTGGGAAGCCTACCGGAGGCTCGGCGAGCACGCTGCGGCGGAGGCGCTTGCCCGTCTCGGGACCGACCTCTCGCTCCTGACCGGGAAGGTCGACACGGCCAGGATCTTCTCCCGGGCCCGGCGAGCCTGGATGCCACCGCCCGAGGGGTTCGTCGACGGGTTTGCCGAGGTGAAGCGGGGTGCGGAGAGGCTCATGGAGGGAGTCTGCGGCGGGAACTGCCCGACGCTCCTGGCCGAACTTCGCCCCGAGCTGCCCGAGCTCGCGGCGGCCTTTGCAAGCCCCGGCCTCCGCCCGTCCCGCCCGGCGTCCGAAAGCGTCACCCCGGAGGATCTGCCGGACGAGAAGGAACTCGCGGCAACCTTCCGCCTCGTCACCGATGCCCTCCTCTGGATGGAGGACGCCTTCCACCGGCTCGATCTCGAACGCAGCTATCATCATCCCCTGGCCCTGGGGCTGACCAACACGATGGCGGGGTGGCTCAGGTCCCCACTCCTCCGGATGTGGTGGCCGCTCCTCCGTCCGCTTCACACCGATTCGTTTGCCCGCTTCCTCGAGGGTGTCCACGGTCTGGAGGCCCCGGGGGGCGGACTCGACGCACTCCGCATCGATCCGGCGCTGGACAGGGAGACCGGCGGGGGCGTGGTCCGGCTGGCCTCGGCATTCGCGGCTCCGTCGAGCCGGCCGGGCTCGCTGCATGTGGGGGCGTGGGTCGAACTCGTGCATCCGGCGGGACCCCGGGTCCCCGTCCAGGTGGCGGTCCTCGATGCCGACGAGGCGTCGGACGGGGCCTGGATCTGGGATGCCAGGGGGTTTCACGTGCCGCCCGGCCTCTGGGGAACGGGAATCGGGACCCGCTTCCTCCATCTCGTCGTGGACCATGTCGGCAGCCTGGAGATGGAGTCGCGTGTCGAACTTCCCGTTCCCGGGGACACCGACGCATCCCGGAAGGCCTTCGCAGACCTCGTGCAGCTCTACCGGGGACTGGAGTTCTCGATGGATCCGACGATCGAGGGGGTGCGGCCCCTGATGCGACGCCCCGCCCGGCCCGCCGAACCCGGGTGACTCCACCGCCGGCCGGGAGGCCGGGCGTGATACCGCCGTTAGGCCGCCGTGATGCCGCCGCCGGCGATGCGCGGGCCGGCGCGGGTGGGGGTCAGTGCGGCGCCCAGGCCTCGGCCTCGATTTCCACCAGCATGTCGGGCGAGATGAGGGCCCGCACCTCCACCAGGGTCGTGACCGGCGGATTCGCCCCGAAGGCTGCGCCGTGGGCCCGGCCGATCTCCTCCCACCGCGAGATGTCGGTCACGTAGACCCGAGTGCGAACGACCTGCGACAGGTTGCCGCCGAGCTCCCGGAGGGCGTGCTCGATGATCTCGATGCACCGCCGGGTCTGGCCATGGGCGTCCCCCGGGGCGAACGTGGACCCATCTTCGTTCACCGGCGCCGTTCCCGAGACCAGCATGTGCGGGCCGAACCGAAGTGCCCTCGAGTACCCGACGGAGGCCGCCCACGGTGCCGTGGTGGGGATCCTCCGAACGCCGGGGGTGTCCAATGCAGGATCCGGAGGATGGGCCGCAGGAGGATCGGCCGCAGAGGGATGGGCCGCAGGATGGTCGGAGGTATCATCGCCGGAAGAAGTGTTCCCCGTTTCCATGATCGATTCCAAGTGTGCAGGAGGTGACGAGGTGAGGATGAAGCTCGGAGTGGGCCTGGCTGCGGTCGTCATGTTGTTCGTGTTTTCGGCCCCGGCGCAAGGACAGGTTGCGTGGGAGTCCCCGATCCTGGTATCTCCCTCGACCCCGGCGGGGTGGGGGGTCTACCTCGTGGATCCGCATCCCGGAAGCGGGATCGGGGTGCTGAGCACCTTCCGCGGGTCCGACGGTCCCGGCGTGGGGTACCGGGTCGGACTGGGCGAGGACAGGTCCGGATCTCTCGCCGTCTCCGGCGGCGTGGACATCTCCGGCATGTTCCTCCGGCAGTCTCCGGACTTTCCGCTGGACGTGATCTGGGTGTCGGGGCTGGGCGTTTCCATCGGGGACCGTGCCCTCATCTCCGCTCCGTTCGGTGTCTCCCTTGGACGGGCTCTCGAAACCGACGGCGTCTGGTTCAATCCGTACGTGGCGCCGCGGGTGGTCCTCGACGCCTCCTTCGGAAGCGGAAGCGACCTCCAGCTCGGCGTGGCCGTGGACCTCGGCATCGATGTGTCGTTCGAACCGGGGTGGGCCATTCGTTTCGGCGGGACGCTGGGCGACCGGAGTGCCCTGGCCATCGGAATGTCGTTCCGGGTCTTCTGACCCGGGCGGCAGACTCCGACCCCGACCCTACACTTCCAGAACGAATCCCTTGAGATAGGCGGTTTCCGGGGTGTTCGGGTCCACCGGGTGGTCGGCGGGCTGGCCAAGGGTTTCGAGGATCCGGAGCCTGCGGCCGGTCCGGCTGGCCACCTCGGCGAGGACGCCGGCAAAGGCCTCCCGCGTCACTCTCCCCGAACACGAGAAGGTGGCGAGCACTCCGCCGGGTTCCAGGATCCGGACGGCGGCTTCGTTCAGGCGTGCGTATCCCCGCAGGGCGCTGGGGACACCTCGGCGTGACCGGGCGAAACGTGGCGGATCGAGCACGATCAGGTCGTAGCTCCTGCCGGCTTCGAGCTCCGCGTCAAACCATTTTCCCGCGTCGCTCCTGACCCACCGGAGCCGGTCCTCCATGCTGTTCAGACGGGCGTGCTCCTCCGCGAGCGCAAGGGCCGAGGCCGAGACGTCCACCCCCACCACCGAGGCCGCGCCCCCGAGGGCGAGGTGGAGCGCGAACCCCCCCGAGTACGTGCACACGTCGGCCGCCCGTCGACCGTGGGCCCACTTCGCGACGGCCCTCCGGTTCCACCGCTGGTCCAGGTAGAACCCTGTCTTCTGGCCGGTGCGGAGGTCTGCCAGCATCCGGAGCTGTCCATCGGCCAGGGGAACCGGCCCTTCCGGTTCCCTGCCGCGAAGAATGCCGTCGCCGAGTTCCAGCCCCTCCTCCTCCAGAATTCCCTTCTCGGTCCTCAGCATGATGCCGTCGGGACGAAGCTCCTCCTCGAGCACGTCGAGGAGATGGTCGAGCCGGCGATGGAGCGCGAGGGAGGTGAGCTGAACCACCAGCCATCCGCCCATGCGGTCCACCACCAGCCCCGACAGGCCGTCCGCCTCCGAAAAGACGAGACGGACCGGGTCGGAGGAAGAGAGATCCGGAATCCGCCGCCGCACGTCGATGGCACGGACCAGGCGCTCCCTCCAGAAGTCCTCGTCCAGGGCCTCGTCTGGATCGGTCGAGTAGACGCGCACCCGGATCTGGCTTCGGGAGTTCCAGAGTCCCCGGCCGACGGCCCGGCCCTCTCCGTCGATGAGCACGACCTCGTCGCCGTCGGATGGGTCGCCCTCCACCCGGTCCACGGCGCCGGAGAAGAGCCAGGGGTGCCGAGCGCCCGTGGTGTGCTCCCGCCCTGGACGAAGAATGACCCGGGGGAGCGCGGTCAACGCTCGATCCCGTCGCCGGGGACCGCCGCACCGGGGGGCGCGACGCCGGGGGGCGCGTCACCGGGGGGCGGTGAATCCGCCTCGCCTGGAGGCGACGGTGTCGACGCAGCCACGACGGCCGAATCCACCCGGGCCCAGACCGCGAACATGAAGGGGACATCGGGGCCGTGGACCTCGGCGAACTTCACCAGGTCCTCCGGTGCGAGTCCCCTGCGGCGCAGGATCTCGTCCCGCTCGGAAACCGGGAGGGTCCCGCCCTCCTGACGGAAGGTGGCGGTGCGGAGTTCGGCCATTGCCTCGACGAACTCGTCCTCCGGGATGGTGGGCTCGGATCCCGCCGTCGGAAAGCCTCGCTCGCAGCCGGAGGATGCGAAGATGAGGAGGAGAAGGAAGGCAACTCGGTGCATGGTCGAAGCGACCTCGGTGGGCGGGGGGCGGGACGCCGGGGAACCAGCGACCGGCGAAGCGACCGGCGAAACGGTCGCCCGGGGCAGGAGCGAAGATCCCGCCCCTCGTGTTCATCCGGGAGTCCGAAAGGTGGCCCTGCGGGGAGTTGCCGGTCAACGGGCCCGGTTCCGGACCGGGTCGATCTCCGGGCTCCCGTTGCCCGGTGCGCCGCTCCGCCCGTAGATTTTTCCCGATTCTACGCCGCGGGCAGCGGGAACGATCCCCACTGCCCGCTCCGTCCTTCCGCCTCCCGAGCCCCCGGGACCTCCATGCTCCGCCTCCGCGTCCACGCGATCCGTCTTGCCCTTGGTCTCGCCGCTGTCCTCTCGCCGATGTCGGCAGCCCTGGCCCAGGGGATCCCTTCTCCCTCCGAGGTCCTCGGCTACGAGATCGGCGATCGATTCCCCGCCACGGCGGAGGTCGAGCGGTACATGGAAGCGCTTGCGGAGGCCTCCCCCCTGGTATCGGTGGATCGGTACGGGACGACCGTGGAGGGAAGGCCCCTTCTCCAGGTTCTCATCGCATCCCCGGCGTTCCGGGGCGACCTGGAAGGCATCCTGGCCCGGAACGCGGAACTCACCGATCCGGAGACTTCCGAGGCCCGGGCCCGGGAGATCGCGGCCTCGAACCCGGCCGTTCTCTACTTCACGTACGCGATCCACGGGAACGAGAGCTCGTCTCCCTCGGCCGCGCTCTGGACGGCGTGGGACCTGGCGTCCGGCGCCGCCGGGGTCGCCGGTGTCCTGGACTCCGTCGTGGTGATCATGGATCCGGTGGCGAACCCCGACGGGTACGACCGCTACGTGAACCACTGGCGCTCGACGCGCACGGCCCGGGCGAACACCGCCTCGGCACTCCGCGAGCGGCGCGAGCCATGGCCGGGAGGGCGTCCCAACCACTACCTCTTCGACCTGAACAGGGACTGGGCCTGGCTGACCCAGCAGGAATCGCGGGCGAGGGCCGCCCGCTTCCTCCAGTTCAACCCGCAGGTGCACGTGGACTTCCACGAGATGGGGTTCGAGTCGTCGTACTTCTTCTTTCCGGCGGCGACACCCATCAACCCGATCTACCCGGCGCACATCCTCGACTGGGGACGACGGTTCGGCGAGGGGAACGCGCGGGCTCTGGACTCCGAAGGGCTCCTGTACTACACCGCTCAGAATTTCGACCTCTTCTATCCCGGCTACGGCGACTCCTGGCCTTCGCTCCTGGGTGCCGTCGGCATGACCTACGAGCAGGGTGGAGGGGGAGCGGCGAGCACGCAGGTCGAGCGAAGCGACGGCTCCGTCCTGACCCTTCGGGACCGGGCCTTCGGACACCGGACCACGGGCGCCGCCACCCTGCGGACCGCCGCCGAGGGCAGGACCGACCTGCTGCTGGGGTTCGCGGGGTTCCACCGGGGGGTGGACGAGGGTCTGGACGACAACTACCTGGTGCCGGGCGAAGACGAGGGGCGCCTCCGTGCCCTCGTCGAACTCCTGCTTCGCCACGGCATCGAGATGGAGCGACTGGAGGGTGAAGCACGGCTGAACGTTGTTCCCCACCCCGGCTACACCTCCCGGTCCACCTTCCCCGCCGGGACTGTCCGGGTTCCGGCCCGCCAGGCGCGCGGCCTCCTGGCGGGCGCGCTTCTCCGTCCCGACAATCCCCTCGACGGAACGTCCTCCTACGACATCACCGCATGGTCCCTCCCGTACGCCTACGGCGTCGAGGCCCACGCATCCTCGTCCGCGCCGGGCGGAGGGAACTGGACGGAGGTAAGGGAACTGTCGCCCCGGCTCGGGCAGCCCCTGGGGGCCCGCGGCGCGTACGGGTATCTCCTTCCCCCGGGGGTGGAACACGCCCCGGCCCTGGTCCGGTACCTGGAGGCCGAGGGTCGTGTCTCGGCCATGGCGGACACCTTCTCGATGGGAGGGGTTCACTATCCGCGTGGAACCCTCTTCTTCCCGAGGGGCCGAAACGAGGACCTGGACATGCTCCTCGAGGAGAGCGGACTCGGCGGTCTCGTGACCCCCATCGCCTCGGGGCTGGTCACCGGAGGCCCCGACCTGGGAACCAACGACCAGGCCGCGCTCCGTCTTCCCCGGGTCATGCTCGTGGGGGGCGAGGGAACGGCGTCCACCGGTTTTGGTGCGCACTGGCATTTCCTGGAGGCGGTTCTCGATCTCCCCTTCGACGTGGTGAACCTCGGGGACCTGGGCGCTGCCGAACTCGGGGATTATGACGTCATCCTGGTTCCGCCGGGCAACCCCACGGGGACCCTTGGAGAGGCAGGGATGGACCGGCTCCGGAGCTGGATCCGGGGCGGTGGGACCCTGGTCGCCTCGGGCTCGTCCGCTCAGCGCCTCGCGGGGCCCCTGGCGGACGTGGAGGAGCGCACGGCCGAGGACGAGGCGGATGCGGACGATCGGGACGCCCGGCTCGCCCGCGCGCTCCGGACCCGGGAGGAGCGTGCGGAAGAGCGCTGGGCGGAGCGGGTACCGGGTACGATCCTTGCAGCCACCCTCGACCCTGCGCACCCTCTCGCCTTCGGAGCCGCGGCAGGCGGCGGCGGGCCCGACCGGATGTTCGTGCTATCTTCCGGCGTCGGATTTGAACCTTCCGACGATGCGGAAACCGTTGCCTGGTTTCCCGAGGGCCTGGACCGCATCTCCGGGGTAATATCCGAAAGGAACCTGGAGCGCCTGGATCGATCGGCCTGGCTCGTGGAGCGCAGGCAGGGAAGGGGACGCGTGATTCTCTTCGCCGATGACCCGGTCTTCAGGGGGTTCTGGTACGGGACCCTCCCGATGTACGTGAACGCCATTCTGGTCGCCCCCCGCTTCTGACGGAGCGGGGGGAGGGGTCGGAGTGGCCACCCATAAGCAGCCACTCCCGACCACGGAGTCTTCCTTCATGTTGCGACCCCTCACGCCCACCCGTGCCTCCGGCGACGTCCGGCCACGCGGACGATTCGCCTTTCCAGGGTCCGCCGCCTTTCTCGCCGCCACGCTGGCCGTGGGGACGGCGGTAGGATGCGCCGTGAACCCGGTCACGGGCCAGCGGGAACTCGCGCTGATCAGCGAGTCCCAGGAGATCCAGATCGGCCGGGACGCGGACCAGGACATCTCGCGTTCCATGGGCCTGTACGAGGACGAGGCGCTCCAGCGCTACGTCCAGGACCTGGGGGCCCGCATGGCGCGGGATTCGGAGCGGCCCAACCTGCCGTGGACCTTCCGTGTCATCGACGACCCGGTCGTGAACGCCTTCGCGCTCCCCGGCGGTTTTGTCTACGTCACCCGCGGGATCCTCGCCCACTTCTCGTCGGAAGCGGAGCTGGCCGGGGTCCTCGGACACGAGATCGGCCACGTGACCGCCAGGCACGGCGTGCAGCGAGTGAGCCGGGCCCAGCTTGCCCAGCTCGGCCTGGGAATCGGGACGATCCTGGCGCCGGAAATGGCCGGGGTGGCCGATGCGGCGGGAGCAGGGCTCTCGCTCCTCTTCCTGCGGTACGGGAGGGATGCGGAGCGGCAGGCGGATGATCTCGGGCTCAACTACATGACCAGCGAGGGATACGACCCGAGGGAAATGGCGGCGACCTTCGAGATGCTCGCCCGGGCGTCCGGCGCCCAGGACGGCGAGCGACTCCCCGGGTTCCTGTCCACGCACCCGGACCCCCTGGAGCGCCGCGACCGAATCATCGGTCAGATCGAGGCCGGCGCAGTCGCGGGGACGCGGGTCGAGCGGGAATCCTACCTGAACCGCCTGGCCGGAATGCCCTTCGGCGAGAACCCCCGGGAAGGCTTCTTCCGGGACAACCGGTTCCACCACCCGGACCTGGTCTTCCGGATGGATTTCCCCCAGGGATGGAGGACGCTGAACCAGAAGCAGGGTGTGCAGGCGGTGAGCGCAGAGCAGGATGCGGTGCTCGTCCTCACGCTGGCCACCGAGTCATCGGCAGCCCAGGCCCGCGACGCCTTCTCGCGGCAGCAGGGCGTGACCACCGCGAACGCACGGAACGAGCCGGTGAACGGCCTTCCCGCCGCCCGGGTGGACTTCCAGGCCGCGACGCAGGATGGGGGTACCCTCCAGGGGACGGCGGCCTTCATCGAGCACGAGGGCCGGGTCTACCGGCTCCTCGGGTATGCCACGCAGGCACGCTGGAGCGCCCGCGGGGCGGCGGTGCGCGACGCCATCGGCAGCTTCCGCCGGGAAACGGACTCGGCCATTCTGGCGGCCCAGCCGGCACGCATCCAACTCGTTCGCACCCCCGAGGCCATGACCCTCGAGACGTTCCACCAGCGCTACCCGTCCACAATCTCCATGGAAGAGGTCGGGAACATCAACCGGGTTCGGCCCGGACAGCCCATCTCGCAGGGAACGCTGATGAAGCGGGTCAGCGGAGGACAGCGACCGTAGGACGCGCCGCAGCCGGGCCCTCCTGGATCTGGTCCGGATCTTGAATCCTTTCCCCTGAAGGACGAGGCAGCCCGCCCCGGGTCTGCCCGAATGGCAGGTCAAGGAAAGGAACGGAGACGATGGCCCAGGCGGAACGGTACACGGTCAAGGCGGCGGAGGCGCTCCAGGAGGCGGCCCGGCGGGCACGCGGTGCCGGGCATCCGGAGCTCGGCGGGGTGCACCTCCTCGCGGCCCTTCTCGACCAGGAGGAGGGGATCGTGCGCCCCATCCTCGAGAAGGCGGGGGTGCAGGTGGGGACCCTCCGATCGCGGGTCTCGGAGGCCCTCCAGCGCTATGCCCGGGTCGAGGGAGGGAGCGAGCCCGCTCCCTCCCGGGACCTCCGCCGGGCCCTTGACGAGGCCACGCGCATCGCGAAGGAGCTCGGGGACCGCTACGTCTCCACCGAGCATCTCCTGGTGGGTCTCACCTTCGAGAAGAACGACGCCGGCCGTATCCTTTCCGAAGCCGGGGCGGGGCCGAAGATCATCCTCGAGGCGCTGGGGCAGGTGCGCGGCTCGCACCGTGTCACCGACGAGAACCCCGAGGAGAAGTTCGAGGCCCTGAAGCGATACTCGCGGGACCTCACCGAGGCCGCCCGCGAGGGGAAGCTGGACCCGGTCATCGGCCGGGACGAGGAGATCCGGCGGGTGGTGAAGGTCCTTGGCCGCCGGACCAAGAACAACCCCGTCCTCATCGGCGAGCCCGGGGTGGGGAAGACCGCCATCGTCGAGGGGCTGGCCCAGCGCATCGTGGAAGGGGACGTCCCCTCGTCGCTGGCCAACAAGAGCCTCGTCGCCCTGGACATCTCCTCCATGCTCGCCGGCGCCAAGTACCGGGGGGACTTCGAGGAGCGGATGAAGGCGGTGCTGAAGGAGATCACCGAGTCCGAGGGGCGCTACGTCGTGTTCATCGACGAACTCCACACCATCGTCGGGGCCGGCGCCGCCGAGGGAGCCGTGGATGCGGGCAACATGCTCAAGCCCATGCTGGCCCGGGGCGAACTGCGCCTCGTGGGGGCCACGACCCTGGACGAGTACCGGAAGCACGTCGAGAAGGACCCGGCCCTGGAGCGCCGGTTCCAGCCGGTCTTCGTCGCCCCACCCTCGGTGGAGGCGACCATCGCCATCCTTCGGGGCCTCAAGGAGCGCTACGAGGTCCACCACGGTGTCCGGATCCGGGACGACGCGCTCATCGCCGCCGCCCGCCTGTCGGATCGCTACATCGGCGGACGCTTCCTGCCGGACAAGGCCATCGACCTCGTTGACGAGGCGGGGAGTCGCCTGCGCATCGAGATCGACTCCCTCCCGCAGGAGATCGACGAGGTGGAGCGCCGCATCACCCAGCTCGAGATCGAGCGGCAGGCGCTCCAGCGCGAGACGGACCGCTCCGCCACCGAGCGGCGCGAGGCCATCGAGTCCGAACTGGCGGAACTCCAGGAGAAGAGCACCGGGATGAAGGCCGAGTGGCAGGCCGAGAAGGCGGCCATCGGGCGCCTCCAGCAGCACAAGGAGCGGATCGACGAACTCCGTTCCGAGGCCGAGCGGGCCACCCGGCAGGGTGATCTCGAGCGGGCCGCCGAACTCCAGTACGGCGAGATCCCCCGGACCCAGAAGGAAGCCGAGGCCGCCGAGGCCCGGCTCACCGCGCTCCAGGCCGACGGAAAGTTCCTGAAGGAGGAGGTGGAGGCCGACGACATCGCCGAGGTGGTGGGCGAGTGGACCGGAATCCCGGTCTCCCGTCTCCTCGAGACGGAGCGGACCCGCCTCACGCACCTGGACGATCACCTGGCCGAGCGGGTCGTGGGACAGCGAGAGGCGCTCGAGAGCGTGGCCAACGCCGTGCGCCGCTCCCGCGCCGGCCTCCAGGACCCCAACCGGCCCGTCGGGTCCTTCATCTTCCTGGGCCCCACCGGGGTGGGGAAGACCGAAACCGCCCGCGCACTCTCCGAGTTTCTCTTCGACGACGAGCGGGCCATGGTTCGCATCGACATGTCGGAGTACATGGAGAAGCATGCCGTGGCGCGACTGATCGGGGCCCCCCCGGGGTACGTGGGCTACGAGGAGGGAGGGCAGCTCACCGAGGCGGTACGACGGCGCCCCCATGCCGTCATCCTCTTCGACGAGATCGAGAAGGCGCATCCGGAGGTCTTCAACATCCTCCTCCAGATTCTGGACGATGGACGCCTCACCGACGCCCAGGGGCGCACCGTGGATTTCCGGAACGCCGTGGTCATCATGACCTCGAACATCGGGAGCCACCTGATCCTCGAGGCCGGCGCCGAGGCCATGGAATCCGACGCCTGGAGCGCCGTGGAGGAACGCGTCGAGAAGGAACTGCACCACCACTTCCGGCCCGAATTCCTGAACCGCGTCGATGACGTGGTGGTCTTCCATCCGCTTCGTCGCGAAGACCTGCGACGCATCGTGGATCTCCAGCTCACACGCGTCCAGGGGATGGCCGCGGAGCTGGGGGTGACGCTGGAGGTGGACGATCAGGTGAAGGACCTGCTCGCCCGCGAGGGGTATGACCCCGTGTTCGGGGCCAGGCCGCTGAAGCGCGTGATCCAGAACCGGATCCAGAATCCGCTGGCGCTCCGCCTGCTGGAGGCGGAGGTGGAGGAGGGCACACGGATCCGGGTCCATGTCCCGACCGAGGGAGGAGATGCCGCGGCCGGCCCCCTGGGGTTCCGGGTGGAGCCGGCTTGACGCCCCCCCCTGACGCCTCTAGCCTCCGGGGCGGAGACCGCCCGACTGCGGCCCTCCTTTCCAATCTGCTGCGGGAGTACTCCATGCTGTCAATCTCCGCCGGGAGGGTCGCGCTTGCGACCCTTCTCCTGGCGATCGTGAGCACCGGCTGCGCCACCTCGTCCCAGCCCACGCCCCGCATGGCGGCCAACCAGCCGATGGTTTCGGTGGAACGCTTCCTCCAGGCGGCGAATACCGGCGACCTCGAGGCCATGGGCCACATCTTCGGAAACGCCGGCGGCTCCATTGCCGACGACATGGGGAGCACGTTGCCGTGTGCGTTCAAGCGAATGGGGTCCTGGATCCGCGTGAGCCAGCGCTGCGTGACTCGGCAGGAGCTGGAACTCAGGATGAACGTCATCGCCCTCGTGCTTCGCCACGACCTCTACCGAATTCGAAACGAGGCCCAGGTCCCCGGGCGGCAGCGACCCACGGTCCGCATCGGGGTAGACATCGAACAGGGCAGGAACCGCTTCCCGGATGTGCCCTTCGTCGTGGTCCAGGCGCGGGACGGGCGGTGGCTGGTGGAGCAGATCGATCTGCAGCGCATCACGCAGGGCGAATGATGCCGCGGAGGGCCAGACCTCAGCCCTCCCCCTCCACGAGTTCGACGAGGATCCCTCCGGTGCTTCGGGGGTGAAGGAAGGCGACCCGGTGCCCCCCGGCACCCGGGCGGGGCTCGCGATCGATGAGTTCGAACCCCTCGGCCTCCAGGAGGCGAAGTTCCGCCGCCAGGTCCGGTACACGCCACGCGACGTGGTGGAGCCCGGGCCCGCGCCGCTGGAGAAAGCGGCCCACGCCCGAATCCGCCTCGCGGGGCTCGATGAGTTCCACCTGGCCGAAGAAGGCGACGTTGACCCCCTGCTGGGGAAGCTCTTCCAGCGGGGAACCGGGGGAGCCGCTGAGACGTTCGAAGAGTGGACGGGCGGCGGCGATGGACGCCACGGCCACGCCGACGTGGTCGAAGGGGCGAGCAGTCATGAGTGCGTGGAGCCTCGGTTCGGGCGATCGTTCCGAAAACGGGGACCGAACCATATCATGCCGGGGCCAACCGGGCTACCGGCCAAAGGATCAAAGGAGAATTCGATGTCCGAGAGCACAGCCCTCCAGGTGACCGACGATACCTTCACCTCGCAGATCGAGGACTCGAAGGGTCTTGCCATGGTAGACTTCTGGGCCGCATGGTGCGGGCCGTGCCGCATGGTGGGTCCCATCGTGGAGCAGCTCGCCGGGGAGTACGCCGACAGGGGCGTGACGGTGGGGAAGGTGGACGTGGACGCAAACCCGCGCATCACCGCCCGCTTCAATGTCCGCTCCATTCCCTCCATCCTCTTCTTCAAGGATGGGAAGCTGGTGGACACCGTGGTGGGTGCAGTCCCGAAGGCGCAGCTGGAGCAGAAGATCGAGCACCACATCTGAGGGCCGCCGGGATCCGGCGCTCTGCGAGCATGCCGCATCCCGGAGATCTGCGACAGGGGGCGTTCGGCGTTTCGCCGGACGTCCCCTTCGTCTATGTTTCCGCCCCATGACCCCAGGTATCCTCTACATCGTCAGCACCCCCATCGGGAACCTCGAGGACCTGACGGTCCGGGCGGCCCGCATCCTTGGCGAGGTCGATGCGGTTCTCGCCGAGGACACCCGGAGAACCTCGATCCTGCTCCGCCACATCGGGGTGAGCACTCCCATGGTCTCGCTCCATCAGCACAACGAGCGCGCCCGCGAGATGGAGGTTCTCTCGCGGCTGGAGGGGGGCGCCTCGCTGGCCCTCGTTTCCGACGCGGGGACCCCGCTGGTGTCGGATCCCGGCGAGCGTCTCGTGGCCCGGGTTCGGGAGGCGGGGTACCGGGTCGTTCCCATTCCCGGCCCGTCGGCAGTCATGGCGGCGCTCGTGGCCTCCGGGCTCCCCGCGATCCCCTTTGCCTTCCTCGGGTTCCCGCCGCGGAAGGGGCGGGAGCGGACGGAATTCCTGGCCAGGGTCCGGACCGCTCCGGAGACCGTGGTCGTCTTCGAGTCCCCGGAGCGGACCGCCCGCCTGCTTTCCGATCTCGCGTCCGAGCCCGGGGGCGCGGAGCGGGAGGGGGCGGTGGCGCGCGAACTCACCAAGCTGCACGAGGAGGTCCGGAGTGGAACCGTGGGGGAACTGGCCGGCTACTATGAGGAGAACCCTCCGCGGGGGGAGGTCACCATCGTGCTGGCGCCGGCACCCGAATCCGCAGCCGACACGGGTGCCGTCGATGATGCGGCGATTCGAGCACTGGGCGCGGCGCTGCTGGGAGAGGGTCTTGCCCCCAGCCGGGTTGCCCGTGACGTGGCCCGGCGCCTCGGCGTCCCTCGAAATCGGGCCTATCAGCTCGTGCAGGAACTGGGGGGGTCGGCAGGTGTGCCGGATGCGGACTCTCCCACGTAGGCCCCGGAAGGTGGCCCTCCGGCCCGGACCTCCTGCCCGGGGGAGGCCCCTGCGGACGGGGCTTCGCGCCTGCGCCGCCTGACGCGCCACCCATCCTGACCGGATCCTCCATGCGAATCCTCACACTCCTCCTGGTCTTCGCCGCGGTGAATCCGTGGGCGGGGCGAGCGAACGCAACCGGGGCCGCCACCGGGGCCAGCGGGGGCGGGGAGGGGGACCGCCCGGCCGCGGATGCCGCCCGGACGGTCGGTGTCGCGCCCATGGCCATCGGTCGACTCCACTACGGCGGGGGGGGTGACTGGTATGCGAATCCCACCTCCCTTCCGAATCTCCTCCGGGCGATCCGCCTTCAGACCGGAATCCCGGTTTCCGAGCGCGAGGTCGTGGTCCGGCCGCTGGATGCGGGGCTTCAGGACCTCGTTTTCGTGCACATGACCGGGCATGGGAACGTGGAATTCTCTCCCGATGAACGGAGGGCGCTCCGGAGGTGGCTCGAGGGCGGCGGGTTCCTTCACGCCGACGACAATTACGGAATGGACGCAGCTTTCCGACGGGAGATTTCCCTTCTCCTTCCTGATGCGGAACTGGTGGAACTCCCCGCCGACCACCCGGTCTACCGGGTGGTCAACACGTTCGCCGAGGGGCTTCCGAAGATCCACGAGCACGACGGCGCTCCACCCGGAGGCTACGGGATCTTCCTGAACGGCCGTCTCGCCGTGTTCTACAGCCACGAAACCGACCTGGGAAACGGGTGGGAAGACGCCGACGTTCATGATCTTCCGGACGAACTCCGCGAGGCGGCCCTCGGCATGGGCGTGAACCTCTTCGTCTACGCGCTGACACGGAGGGCGTCGTGACGCCGCCGCCGGGACCGCGGGAGCGGGTGGCCGCGTGCTCGCGGTATCTCCGGCGAAGGGGAGGGGTCGCGCTTGCCCTCCTCACCGTGGGGACCGCCGGGTTGGCACTGCCCCTGGCGTGGATCCTGGTCGGAGCCGGTGGGTGGCGTGCCGGCTCGGGGCTTCCGCTCCTGATCCTCGGGATCGCCGGGGCTGCGGCCTTCGGCGCGCTGGTGTGGGGATGGCGGCGAGTCCACGATTCCCTCGACTCCGGAACCATGATCACCCGCATCGAGAAGGCATCGGGGCTTCCGGCCGGTCGTCTGCGGGCCCAGCTCGAGCTCGAGTCGGCGCCCCCCGAGGGGACCTCGTCGAGCCTCGTCGGGGCCGGTCAGGCTGGAATCACGGGGGCCATGAACCGCCCGGCCTCCGAGCTCAGCGGGGACGGGCGCACCGAGACAGGTCACCTGCTGCGGGTGGGTGCCGTCCTGGCCGGCGCCATGGCCCTGATCACCCTCTCCCTCCTGGCCGCAGCGCCGAACCGCGCCGAAGTCGCCTGGGCCGGACTTGTCCGGCCCCTCGCGACGCTCAACCCCCCGGCCCTGCCTCCCCTCGAGGTCGCGCCGGGAGACGCCCGGGTCCCGCGAGGTGAGGAGGTCTCGGTGGTGATCGGTGCCTCGGGCCGGCGCGAGGTGAGCGTACGCTACGACGCGCCGGGTGAGCCCACCGGTACCCTGACGCTTCCGGTGATCGAGGGAAGGGCGGTGGGCACGCTCCCGCCGGTGACGGGGACAACCCGATACCAGGTGCGCGGGGATGACGGTGCGCTCAGCCCGGAATACCTGCTGGAGCCCGAAGACCCCCTTCTCTTCGAAGGTTTCTCCCTCCTCATCGAGTATCCGGACTACACCGGCCTGCCCCCGGAAACCCGGGCGCTCCCGCCGGCCTCGCTGGTGATCCCGGCGGGGACCTCGCTGCGGTTCTCGGGGCGGCTCGCAGGTCGTTCGGATGACATGCCCGAGGCCCTGGTCCTGGTGGAAACGGGCGAGACTCCCGGGGCCGGGGCATCCGTCCCGCCTCTCACGCTGGCGCTGGACGGTCGGGATTTCGATGGTCGCTGGACACCCCGCCGGAGCACGGCGGTGACCTGGGAGGCCCGCGGGCAGGTGGGGGAAGGCTACCGTCTCCCTGGAAACATGGAAGTGGAGGTCGTCCCCGATGCGCCCCCCGAGGTCACCCTTTCCCGAATGGGAGAGGGGAGCGGGTCGGAGATCTCTGCGGCCATGAGGCTTCCCCTCCGGATCGAGGCCCAGGACGACTGGGGGCTCGGGTGGGTCGAACTCGAGGTGCGCGTCTTCCCCGAAGGCGCTCCGGTGGGGGAGACCGCGGATCGCACCATGGCGGAGGGGGCGCGCCGGGTCGTGCTGGAACCCGTGCTGGACCTGGCGCGGTGGGGCCTCGAGCCCGGGACGCGGATCCGCATCCAGGCGCGGGCGGGGGATCGAGGGGCCGGCCCCGGGATCGGCGAATCCGAGCCCATGGAGTTTCGGATCCCCACCCCGGCCGCGCTCCGTCAGGAGGCGAGGGAGCAGATCCGCGCCGCAGCAGAATCCGCCGAGGAGCTTGCCGAACGCGCATCCCGGGAGCAGGCGCAGGTGGAGGCCCGCGTCCGCGACCGGGTGGCGTCCGGCGCCGCGCAGGCCGGAGGCGGTGCGTCGGCGGATCCCTCGGCGGGCGGAACCACACCGAGCGGCGAGGGGCAGGCATCCTTCCAGGACCGGGAGGCGCTTCGCGAAACGCTGGAGGGAGAGGCACGCCTTCTCCGGGAACTCGAGTCGATCCGTGCGTCCCTCGAACGGAGCGCCGATGCCGTAGGGAGGGGGAGCGAGGAGCGGGAACTCCGGCGGACGCTGGCGGACCTGGAACAGCGCATGGCGGCCCTCGGGGGCGATGACGCCCTGGCCCGCGCCGAGGCCCGGCTGGACGCGCTCCAGGGCGAAACCCTTTCGGCGCCGGAGGCAGCGGCGGCCATGCTCGAGGCGGCGGAGCGGCAGGCCGCCCTCACGGAGCAGCTCGAGGCACTGCTCGAGCGCCTGCGGGAGACCGCCCTGGGTGCGGAGGTTGACGCGGCACGGGAGGAAGCCTCTCTCGTCACGCAGGCACAGGAGGCGCTCGCGCGTGAAGTGCGGTCCCCGGATGGGGACGGCTCGGCTCCGCCGTCTCCCCCCACCCCGGCGGAGGCGGAAGCCCGCGAAGCGGACCGGCAGGCCCGGCAGGAGGCGCTCAGGGACCGGACACGGGAACTCGAGACCCGAGTCGAGGCACTGGAGGCCCGTCTCCGGGAGCAGGGCCAGGACGGAGCCGGGGATGCCGCCAGCCAGGCCGCGCAGGCCCTCGAGCAGGCCGCTGCCGCCATGGAAGAGGCAGCGGCTCCAGGGGACCCGTCAGCGGTCGGTGAACGGGCTGACGCCGCCACCGAGGCCGCCCGGGCCGCCGAAGCTGCCATGCAGGACGCGGCGGCCGCCGCCCGCGAGGCCCGTTCGCGCCGCGTCCGGGACGTTCTGACGGCGGCCGCCGTGCAGGCGCTCGTTCTTTCGGAGGCCTTTTCCGGGGCATCCCCCGAGGACTCGCCGGAAGGGCGGGCCTCCGATGCCGGGGCCCCCCTGGCCGTCGCGAGTGCGGCCCGCGAGGGAACGCGGAACCTGGCCCGCGCACTCGGTGACGGCCTCCTCGACCAGCCCGACCTGGCACGGGAACTCTCGCCGCGCACCGGTGCGGCGCTCGCGGCCCTGGACCGCGTGGTGGATGCCGTCTCGGCGCCGGGAGCCGGACAGACCGCGGCCCCCGCGGCCGGGTTCCGGCCTCAGGCCGATCGAGCCCGGCAGGCGCTCCAGGCCCTCTCGCTTGCCGCGCTGGATGTTCTGGCCCGAGGGGCCGGCGAGGAGGAGGGCGGCGAGGGCGGTGGGTCATCGGAGCAGATGATGGAGGCCCTGGACGCCCTTGCCGACGCACAGAACGAGCTGAACCGCGATGCCGAGGCCATGGGCTCCGAACCTGGACAGGCCCGCGCCGGAGCCGGGGGACAGGAGGGGATGGAAGCCCTGGCCTCGGGCCAGCAGGCCGTGGCCTCGGCCCTCGGGGAGCTGGGCGCCCAGCCGGGCGGAGAACGCATTGCCGGGAACCTCGAGGAACTCAGGCAGGAGGCGGAGGCCCTGGCCCGCGAACTGGCGGGGTCGGCGGAGGAGGGGCGCCCCCGTGCCGAGACCTATGCGCGGCAGGAGCGACTGCTCGAGCGGCTTCTCGAGGCCGGCCGTACCCTCGAGCGGGACGAACCGACGCAGGAACGACGGGGCACCGCCGCACGGCCGGTGGAGCGTCCCCTGATCCCCGCGCTCCCCCCGGGCCTTCTGGACCGGAGCGGGGTGGCAGTTCCATCGGCGGAGGACCTGGCTCGTCTGTCGCCGGCGGAGCGGAGGCTCGTGCTCGAATACTTCGCACGCCTGAACCGGGGAGGGACACCGTGAGCACCGAGAGAACCATGAGCACCGTGAGCAACGTGGGGAAAGGGGTGGCCCTGGGGCTGGCGCCGGCCCTGGCCCTGGCCCTGGGCATGGCTCTGGCCCTGTTCCCGAGCACGGTTGCGGCCGGCCCGGCCGCGGCGGCCGGCGAGGCCCTCGAAGGGTCGGATCCGGAGCGGATCGTGGCGCGGCTCGCGGACGCGGAGACCCGTGGGGAAGCCGAGGAGGAGCTCCTGGTCTGGATACGGGAACTGCCCCCCGAACGTGCCTCCCTCTGGCTCCGGCTTGCCGCGGCGGTGGACCGCCTCCCTCCGGACCAGGTCGGCGCTGCGGCCCACGCGGTGCTCCTCTCCGACCCGGTGTTCGAGGCGGACCCGGTCAGGCAGGTTGCGGCGGCCAGGGAACTCCGCGACGCGGCGCTGGAACTCCACCCCTCCGGGCAGCCGGTGCTCCTCGCCCTGGCGGCCCACCTCCTGGAACCCGAGGCCCCGGGGGAAGCGCTGGATCTCCGCCGCCGCTACCTCGCCGGCGGGTTCGAGGGTCCGGAGGCGGGGGAGGTGGTCATGGCCGTGGCGCGGGCGCTCCTTGATGGGCCGGCTCCCGTGGACGGTTCCACCGGCGTGTCCGACGAGGCGCCTGCGGACGAGGCCCGTCGCATCCTGGAAGAGTTTCTCGAAGGGGCCCCGGAGCACCCCATGGCTCCGGAGGCCCGCCGACTCCGGGCCCTGGCGGTGCGGGCGGGAGAAGGATCATGAGAATGCGCCGCATGAGAACCCAGATCCTCGGGATCGCCCTTGCAGTGGCCCTCCCCATCCTGTCGGGGGCCGGCAGCCACCTCCATGCCCAGCACCTCCTCGTGCCCATGGACCGAGGCCAGTCGGACCACCTTCGGGCGTATGGGCTGACCTACGCCGTCATCGAGCGAGGCGAAGCGGCGGAGTGGCTCCTCAATTTCCGGGACGGTGCCTTCCTGCTTCCGGACCGCACGTGGATCCGCCGGGAGGCGGCGGTCCTCGGGGTCCGGGTCGAGGCGGTGGACGGGGCGGAGGTGGCCACGATCCGTGACACCATGGCCCGCGGCGACATGGAGGCGGTTCTCCTCGAGGCGGCGCCGCGGATCGCGGTGTACACGCCGCCCAACTCTCCGCCCTGGGCCGACGCGGTGACGCTGGTCCTGGAGTACGCGGGGATTCCCTACGAAACGGTCTGGGATGCGGAGGTGCTCGAGGGGCGACTCCCCGACTACGACTGGCTGCATCTTCACCACGAGGACTTCACGGGGCAGTACTCGAAGTTCTTCCAGGCCTTTGCGGCCACGCCCTGGCTTCGGGAGGAGGTGGCGCGCAATACCGAGATGGCCGAGCGCTTCGGCTATGACGACGTCCCGGAACTCAAGCGGGCGGTGGCCGAAGGCATCCGGAGTTTCGTGATGGGAGGCGGCTTCCTCTTCGCCATGTGCTCGGCCACGGAGACGCTGGACCTGGCCCTGGCGAGTCATGGCACCGACATCACTGCGTCCTTCGCCAACGGCAGGCCCCCGGACCCCGACGCCGCCTCGCGCATGGACTGGGACCGTGCCCTCGCGTTCCAGGGCGCCCAGCCCCAGCTCTCCGCGTCGGTGAACGCCTTCTCGGACATCGACACCCACCAGGTGAACACCTCGGCGCGCCGGGCCCTCGGGTCGTTCGCCCTCTTCGAGTTCAGCGCCCGGGCCGATCCGGTGGCCGCCATGCTGGTTCAGAACCACCAGGCCGTGATCCCGGATTTCTACGGACTGACCACCGCCTTCGCCGCCGATCGCCTCAAGCCCGGCTCCACGATTCTTGCGCGGGAGGGAAACCGGGTAAAATACGTGCATGGGTCGGCGGGGGAGGGAAGCTGGACCTTCTACGGCGGTCACGATCCCGAAGACGCGGAACACCAGGTGGGCGACGCCCCCACACGCCTCGAACTCCACCCGAACTCCGCCGGCTACCGCCTCATCCTGAACAACATCCTGTTCCCGGCCGCGAAGCCCCGTCCGCTGAAGACCTGACTTGACCCCGACCACCACCCCGGAAACACCAGCGCGTCCCCTTGAGCTCGCCCCCGAGGCCTCCGCCCGAATCCGGGCCGAGATCGAGCGGGCCGGCGGGCGGGAGGTCTGCTTCCTGGCGGAGGTCACCGCGGACCGCCGCATCGTGAACCCCAGGGCCGTGGCCCGCGGGAATCACCAGGCGGTACTGGCGGCGGCCCGGGATGCGGAGGTCGGGGAGATCCTGCTGCACAATCACCCGTCGGGGGTGCTGGCCCCCTCCGAGGCCGATCTGGACATCGCCGCGCGGGTCTACGAGGAAGGGCTGGGGACCGCCATCACGAACAACGAGGGGACGGGGCTCTACGTCGTGGTGGAGCCGCCCCGCCCCCGGCACCGAGCTGAACTGGATGCGGAGGAGGTGGACGCCTTCCTCGCCCCCTCCGGGGGGCTCTCCGGTGCCCACGGGGGCTACGAGGACCGTCCCGGACAGCGGGCCATGGCGCGCCTCGTCGTGGAGCGCTACAACGCCGGAGGGGTGGCGGTGGTGGAGGCGGGGACCGGAACGGGGAAGTCGCTGGCGTACCTCCTCCCTGCGGCGCTCTGGGCGCTGCGGAACGGCGAGCGCACCGTCATCTCGACGAACACCATCAACCTCCAGGAGCAACTGGTGGGGAAGGACCTCCCCCTCCTGCAGCGGGTGCTGGGAGAGAAACTGACCTGGGCGCTGGTGAAGGGGCGGGGCAACTACGTTTCGATCCGGCGGCTCCTCCTGGCGGTCGATTCGGCGCCGACCCTCTTCGAGAACGACCGGAGCGCCGAACTGGAGGGGCTCCGGGCGTGGATCGAGGGCTCCGCGGACGGATCGCTGGCCGACCTCTCGGCGCCTCCGTCCGAAGAGGTGTGGGAGGAGGTCCGCTCCGACGGGGACATCTGCCTCAAGGCCCGCTGCCCCCACTTCCAGCAGTGCTTCTACCACAGGTCCAGGCGCGCCGGTGCCGCAGCCGACCTCCTGGTCGCGAACCACGCCCTCCTTTTCAGCGACATCAGTCTCCGCCGGGCCGCCGACAACTGGAGCATGTCGGCGGTGCTTCCACCCTACCGCCACGTGATCCTGGACGAGGCCCACAACGTGGAGGATGCGGCCACTTCCCACCTGGGCGCCGAAGTGTCACGCATCGGACTCTTCCGGCTTCTGAGCCGCCTCGACCGCAATGGCAAGGGCGTGCTGAACGCCGTGGAGGAGCGGGTCAGGGACACCGTGGTGGCACCGGAGCGGGAGGAAATCCTCCGGCGCATCGAGGGCCATCTGCGCCCCGCCGCCCACCGGGCCCGGGAGGCGCTGACCCGATTCTTCGATGCCCTGGAGCCCCGTGTTCCCGGGGAGGAGGACGAGCCGCTGCGGCTCGGGCGTGGCGACCCTCGGGACCCCACCGACGACGTCCTTCTCATGGAGCGGATGGACGCCCTGGTCGCCGCGTTCGATCGCCTTCGCCGGGAGGTGGGTGAACTCCGCGTGCGCCTCGAGGGAGAGCCGGCCCGGGAAGAGCGTTTCGAGGACCGCCTCCTGGACCTTCGGGCCGTGGAGCGGCGGCTCGAGTCCGCGGCGGGCGCCCTCGGTCTCGTGCTGTCGCCGGGGGAGGCGAGTGACCGGTTCGTTCGATGGGTGGAGGGGCGGGGCAAGCCCGGTGAGCCGCTCCGGAACGTGCGGCTGGCCGCTGCGCCCGTGGAGCCCGGGGACCTCCTCCGGGAAGCGCTGTTCGACCGGGTGGACACCGCGGTGCTCACCTCCGCCACGCTCACCACGGGGACCCGGGACTTCCGCTTCATCCGGGACCGGCTGGGCCTGGGTGCACCGCCCCCGGTTGTCAGGCCCGCCGGCCTCGTGCTTCACGAGGTCCAGGACCTTCCGGAGGGCGCCGGCGCCACCGACGTCACGGATCCCGTCGACCTCTCCGATCTCCTCGCATCCCGGGACCACGCCCCCCCGCTCGTCGTTGCCGAGGCCCGGGTGGCCTCGCCCTTCGACTACCCGCAGCAGGCGCTGTTCGGTGTCCCTTCGGACCTGCCGGAGCACCGGGACTGGAAGGCCTTCCAGGACGCCACGGCCCGGGTCACGGCCGAGTTTGCCGAAATCACGGGAGGCGGGCTCTTCGTGCTCTTCACCTCCCACAAGGCGCTTCGGAACACGGCGTCGCTTCTCCGGCAGATGGGGATCGACCGCCGCTATCCGCTCTGGGTGCACGGCGAGGGCTCACGGGTTCGGCTCCTGCGGGACTTCACGGCGTCGGGGCGGGGGATCCTGCTCGGCACCTCGTCCTTCTGGGAGGGGGTGGACGTGCCGGGCGACCCGCTCCGGGGGCTCATCCTCCAGAAGATCCCGTTCCGGGTCCCCTCGGAACCCATCACCCAGGCGAGAACCGAGGCACTGGAACGTCGAGGCATGAACGGGTTCGCCCACTACCAGGTCCCCCTGGCCGCCCTCCGCCTCAAGCAGGGATTCGGCCGCCTCATCCGGGCGCGGTCCGACCGGGGTGCGGTCCTCCTCCTCGACCGACGAATCCTGACGGCACGCTACGGACGCACGCTCCGGCAGGCCCTCCCCGATGCCCCGCTCGTCCGGGGGCCCTGGGCGGAGGTGAAAGGGGCGCTTCGGACCTTCTACGGTGCCGGGTCGGGCCCCGCGGCGGGGTTGCCGTCCCCCGGGGGCGCGGTAGATTAGCCAGGGGCACTGAATGCCTCGCATCCCCGGCCTCACCCGGTTCCTCCCACCCCCGAAATTCATGACCCGCATCTTCGGCTACGCTGTCGGCGTGATCTGGCTCGGCTTCACCCTCATGGCGCTGGGCGCCCGCTCCTCGGGCGTTCAGGCCGGACAGCCGGACGTGATCTTCTGGTGGACCGTCATCGCAAGTGTCTACGCGCTGGCCGCCATGGTCGCCATCGTGGGCACCTTCCGCCACCAGGCCAACGGCCCGCGAAAGGGGCCCGTCCGGAGCGGGCGGAAAGGCTGAGTCGCGGCCCTTTCCGCCTCGCCTCCGAACAGCGCCGGCATTCTCGTGCCCCCAGCCCCGACCAAGATCCTGTGCGTGGGGCGGAACTACCTGGACCACGCCCGGGAACTGGGGAATGAACCCCCCGCCGAGCCCCTCTTCTTCCTGAAGCCTCCGTCGGCCCTGGTTGCAGACGGGGAGGCGATCGTCCTCCCGCCGGGCGTCGGCCGCGTGGATTTCGAGGGCGAGGTGGCCTTCGTGGTGGGGCGGCGGACCCGCGGGGCACGACCCGACCAGGGGTGGGAGGCGCTTTCCCACGTCCTCGCCATGAACGACGTCACGGCCAGGGACCTCCAGCGCACCGACGGGCAGTGGACCCGGGCCAAGGGGTTCGACACCTTCGCACCGGCCGGCGAGCCGGTGCCCCTCTCCGAACTCCGCGCGCGTGGCCTGGACCCCGCTCGACTCCAGGTCGAAACCCGCGTGAACGGGGAGCTCCGCCAGTCCGGAGGGCTTGAACAGCTGGTGTTCCCGGTGCCGGAACTCGTGGCGTGGATCTCGGGAGTCATGACCCTGGAACCCGGTGACCTCCTTCTCACGGGCACACCGGCCGGGGTGGGTCCGCTTTCCCCGGGCGACGAGGTGGAGGTCCGCATCCCCGGCGTCGGCGCGGTGCGGAATCCCGTGCGTCTCGGCGGCACCGACCCCGCTGTCCGGGTGTAGCAGGCGAGCTCCCCCTTCCCACGCCACCCCCGCGCCGGAACTGCCCCCCCCGGGGGGGTTACCATTGTCCATGCCCTCCCCCCATCCCCCCACGGCGCCGCCGGAAGGCCCGCTCCATACCGGGGAGGCCGGCCGAAGTCGCACCCGCAGCCGTGAGAAGCGGGCCGTCGTCCTGGGGCTCGTCATTTCGGCCCTTCTCCACGTCGTGCTGGTCATCCTCTATCCCGGGATGCTGGACCGCGTCCCCGACGCCACGGTCCCGCCGGCCCCGGCTCCGCGGGAGCTCCCCGTGAGGGGGGTGGAGATCGTCACGTTCCGGGAGGTCGAGGACGACCCGGTGACGGACGAGGCCGAGCGCCCGCCCGAGATCGTGCTGGATCTTCCCGATCCTGTCCCGTCCGACGCCCCCGAGGCGCTCCCCCTCCCGGCGCCGCCGGCCATCCCGCGTCCCGGCCAGGGCGCGCAGGCGGCCGACCGCGATCCCGACCAGCGCACCGCCGCCGAGCGACTCCGGCCGCGCATGGGCGATCCCCGCCTCTGGGCGCCGCTGGACCGGGCCTACACGGACCTCACCGACGAGGAACGCGCCGAACTCTACCTCAGGGGGATGATCACGGACTGGAACGATTCGGTGGCCGTCGCGGTTGCTCTGTCGGGCGATGCCACCGACTGGACCTACACCGACGACGAGGGCCGCCGCTGGGGACTTTCCCCCGGACGCCTCCATCTCGGCGACTTCTCCATCCCGCTCCCCCTCTCCTTCCAGCTTCCGCCGGGCCGTCGGGACGAGGCCGCTCGCAGGAACTGGGAGATCCAGGACATCCTTCGGGGGGTGGCTTCCGTGGAGGTTCGCCAGAGCTGGGCCGAGCGGGCCCGGGAAATCCGCGAGCGAATGGATGCGGAGCGATCCGGGGGTGGGCCGGGGCAGGGGAGCCCGCCCCCCGGCGGACCCGGTTCGGGCGGGGGAAATTGACGGAGAGCGCCCCCCGGATGACCTTTCGAATTGCCGACGTTCCAGGCCGCGCCCCCCGGCATCCCGAGTCGACGCGCGGCACCTGAGCCCGCCCCCCCATCTCCTTCAGCGGATCTCCCCCCTCGTGTCCGAGCCCGTCCCCGATCCAGTCCACGATTCCGCGGCTTCCACGGCGCCCGGGGCCGACGCCCTCCCCACCCGCCTGGATCCTGCAGCCATCGAGGGCCCGCTCTTCCAGCGGTCTCTCGACCACGGCGTCTTCTCGCGCTCCGCCGCAGACGTGCTGGAGGGCGGGGCCGAGCCGTACGTCATCGTGATCCCGCCCCCGAACGTCACCGCCGTCCTCCACATGGGGCACGGGCTGAACAACACGGTGCAGGATGTGCTCGTGCGCTGGCGCCGCATGCAGGGCCGCGCTGCCGTCTGGGTTCCGGGCACCGATCACGCCGGGATCGCCACGCAGAACGTGGTGGAGCGGAAGCTGGCGGCGGAGGAGGGGAAGACCCGCTTCGACGTGGGCCGGGACGAGTTCGTGGGCCGGGTCTGGGACTTCGTGGGCGAGACCGGCGGTTCGATCCTGGAGCAGCTCAAGGCCATCGGGTCGAGCTGCGACTGGGACCGCACGCGCTTCACGCTGGACCCCGAGCTGTCCCGGGCGGTGCGCGAGGTCTTCGTGCGCCTCTACGAGAAGGACCTGATCTACCGGGGCGAGTACATCATCAACTGGTGTCCGCGCTGCGGCACGGCGCTCTCGAACGAGGAGGCCGAGGGGGTCGAGACCGATGGGCGTCTCCATCACCTCCGGTACCCGTTTTCGGAGGATGCGTGGGCGGCTGCCGAGGCGGCGGCGTCGGCAGGCGCCTCGGCCATCGTGCCAATGGAGGGCGGGGGGTGGGCCCTCACGGTCTCCACGACCCGCCCCGAGACCATGCTCGGCGACACCGGGGTGGCGGTGCATCCCGACGACGAGCGCTACTTGGGCCTGGTCGGCAAGTCCATCCGGCTCCCGCTCGCGGACCGGCGCATCCCCATCGTGGCCGACAGCTGGGTGGACCGGGAGTTCGGCACCGGCATGGTGAAGGTCACGCCGGCCCATGACCCGAACGACTTCGAGATCGCGAAACGCACCGGCCTCGAGATCCTGAACATCCTCACCCCCGAGGGGGCCGTGAACGACGACGCCCCCGAGGCGTTCCGCGGCCTCGACCGCTTCGACGCCCGCAAGGACGTGGTCCGGGCCCTCGAGGCGGCGGGGCTCTACGCCGGCGCCGACAACCACCGCCTCACCGTGCCCCACTGCTACCGGTGCGACACGGTGGTGGAGCCCAGGCTGTCGGAGCAGTGGTTCGTGCGCATGAAGCCGCTGGCCGAGCCGGCGCTTGCGGCCTCCCGCGACGGCACGCTCCGCTTCCACCCGGAGCGGTGGAGCAAGACGTACGAGGACTGGCTGGACAACATCCGGGACTGGTGCATCTCGCGGCAGCTCTGGTGGGGCCACCGCATCCCCGTGTGGACCTGCGCGGACTGCGGGGAGGTCATGTGCGTGCGCGTGGATCCCACGTCCTGCTCCGCCTGCGAGAGCACCCGGCTCGAACAGGACCCCGACGTCCTCGACACCTGGTTCTCGTCGTGGCTCTGGCCCTTCAGCGTCTTCGGGTGGCCCGAGGAGACCGACGACCTGAAGGCCTTCTACCCGGGCCACACGCTGGTGACCGCCCCGGAGATCCTCTTCTTCTGGGTGGCCCGCATGGTCATGGCGGGCTACGAGTTCATGGGCGAGGCGCCCTTCCACGACATCTTCCTGCACGGGACGGTCCGGGATGCGCAGGGGCGGAAGATGTCCAAGTCCCTGGGCAACGGCATCGACCCGCTGGAGGTCGTGGACCGGTTCGGTGCCGACGCGCTCCGGTGGACGGTGCTTTCCATGTGCGGCGTGGGCACCGACATCCACCTCGACCACGAGGACCTGGAGGCGGCCTTCTCGCCGGGGCGGAACTTCGCCAACAAGCTCTGGAACGCCGGCCGCTTCACCCTCATGTCGGTGGGCGAGGGCGACGTGAAGGCGCTGGCCCAGGTGGAGGCCGACCTCGAGGCCACGGACCGGTGGATCCTGTCCCGGTTCCAGCGCGCCACCACCGGCATGACCGACGGGCTCGAGCGCTTCCGCCTCCACGACGTGGTGGACCGGGCCCACCGGTTCTTCTGGGGCGACTTCGCGGACTGGTACCTGGAGGTGGTGAAGACCCGGCTCCGGGGCGAAGAGGGGGAGGCAAGCCGCGAAGCGGCCCGGGCGGTGCTCGTGCACGTGTTCGACGGGACGCTCCGGCTCCTGCACCCCATGGTTCCGTTCGTGACCGAGCACCTGTGGGACCGGATCCCGTGGCCCGCCGGCGAGACCCGTCCGTCCTCCCTCCCCGAGGCCCCCTGGCCCGTGGCCGATCCGGCCCGGGTGGATGCCGGCGCGGAGGCGGGCTTTGCGGCGTTCCAGGAGCTGGTGGCGGCGACGCGCAGCCTCCGGAAGGAGTACGGGGTGGGCGAGGGCGCCGAGGTCTCGGTGGTGCTGGTGGGCGCCCCGGAGGGCTTCCGGGCCGCCGTCGAGGCGGAGGCCCTCCGGCTTCACCAGTTCGCGCGGGTGGCCCGGGTGGATTTCGGGGCCGAGGCGGTGCAGGGCGTGGGGGCCACGGCGGCCCTCCAGAACGGCACGGAACTGTTCCTTCCGCTGGAGGGGCTCATCGACCTGGACCGGGAGCGGGAGCGCCTGGGCCGCGAGATCGAACGCCTGGGAGGACAGCTCAAGGGAGCCATGGCCAAGCTCGCCAACGAGAACTTCACGGGCCGCGCACCCGCCGACGTGGTGGAGAAGGAGCGCGAGAAGGCCGACACCTTCCGGCAGCAGCGGGACACCCTGCAGCTCAAGCTCGACTCCCTCGTGGCGGAGAGCGCATGACCAGGCGGCCCATGCTTCCGGTGTCAGTGCTCCTCCTGCTCTTCATCATCGGGGGATGCGCCCGGACCATCGGGCCCACCGGCGGGCCCGTGCCCGAATGGCCACCCGAAGTCGTGGCTACCTTCCCGGACACCTTTGCCATCGTCGCACCCTTCAGCGGCCCCGTGCGCATCGAGTTCGAACGGACCCTGGCGGAACGCCTCACGACGGGGTCCCTGCGGGACGCCGTCGTCGTCTCGCCGCTGAACGGCGAGGTGACCGTGAGCCAGCGGGGCCGGAGGCTCGAGATCAGCATGGAGGGTGGGTTCCGGGCGCCTGCCGTCTACCGGGTCACCGTCCTGCCCCGGTTTCAGGATCGCTACCGGAACACCATGGATCGCCCCGTGGAACTCTTCTTCTCGACGGGGCCCGAATTCGACGAGACGCTGGTCGCGGGGATCCTCCTGGACCGCCTCACCGGCGAGGAGGTCGCGGGCGCCCGGGTGGACGCGGCCCCCCTGGAACCCGGTCCGACCTACAGCGCCGTCAGCGACAGCACGGGTGTCTTCGCCTTCCGCTACCTCCCGCCGGGCAGTTACCGGATCACGGCCTGGGACGACGTGAACCGGAACCGCGAACCGGACTTCACGGAGCGCCAGGCGACGACGCAGGCCACCGTGGCCAGTGCCGACACCCTCGTCATCACCGAACTCGCACTGCTGGCCCCCGACACCACCGCCGCGGTCCTGGCTTCGGCCCGTGCGCTCGACTCCCTGGCCGTGGAGCTCACCTTCGACGATCCCCTCGACCCCGAGTGGACCCCGGCGGGCGTGCGGGCAACACTGGCGGTCAGCGAGGCCGCACGGGCGGCGGCGGCAGAGGAAGGGCGCGAGGTGCCCCGGGACGAGGATCTCCCGCGCGTGCTCGAGGTTCTGCACCGGCACGTGTGGGAAGCGCGGCAGGAGGCTGCTGCGGATCCTCCGGAGCCGGATGATCCGGGCGATCCGGGCGATCCGGACGACCCCGTGGTCGCCGCCCCGCCACCGGTGGTTCCGACGCCGGGCGCGCCGGTCCCCATCGATCCCGCCGCCCCCGGCGGCCCTCCCACCGGGGCGGAGGACCGGGTCCTTCCGGATCAGCGGCTCGTGCTGGTGTTCGACCGACCCCTGCCCTTCGGCATGCAGCTCGTCGTGCGGGTCGAGGGCGTCCGGAACCTGGCGGAGATCCCCGGCGGCGGTGGCGAGGCCGCGTTCCCGACCCCCCAGCGTCCCGAGGCCGCGCCGCCCGACCCCCCGGAGGATCCCCCTGCGGGACGATGAGTCGACCGGCCATCTTCCTCGACCGCTCGGGCACCCTCATCCGGGAACCGGACTACCCGCTCCACGCAGCGTCGGTGGAGCTTCACCCCGGGGTGGGGGCGGCGCTCCACCGGCTGCGGGAGGCGGGCTTCCTCCTGGTGGTCGTGACCAACCAGTCGGGGATCGCGCGAGGACTCTTTTCGGAACGGGAATACCGGGAGGTTGCCGCCCGGGTGGACCAGCTTCTCGCAGGTGTGGGCGCGCGCCCGGACCGAACCGAGTTCTGTCCGCATGATCCCCGGATCACCGGCCCCTGCGACTGCCGGAAGCCAGGCACGGGCATGCACCTGCGGGCCGCTGCAGCCCTCGACATCGACCTGTCGCGCTCCTGGTGCATCGGCGACCAGGTGCGCGACGTACTCCCGGCCCGGAAGCTCGGCATGGCCGGAGCGCTCCTGGTCCGGACCGGGTACGGCCAGGAGGAAGCTCCCGCGCTCCCCCCGGGCGTCCGGGCCGTGGCCGACCTGAGGGCCGCGGCGGAGGAGGTGACCGCCTTGACCCTTCGGAACCCTTCGGGGTAATTTCATGGGTAGCGAGCACCCCACGTGTCCGAGGGCCCCAGGCGTTGTTTTCCATGGCGCCGCGGCGCCCCTGAAGGAAGGAAGCAAGCATGCAGATCGCCCTGAGTGAAACCGCCCGGACGAAGGTCTCGGGCTTCATGGACGAGCACGGCGCCGCAGAGGGTGCCGGGCTCCGTGTGGCCGTTCTCCCCGGTGGCTGTTCCGGGTTCCAGTACGGGTTGAACATCGAGGACGCACCCGAATCCGATGACGAGGTTCTCGACCTCGACGGCGGGGTGCGCATCTTCGTGGATCCGTTCAGCGCCCAGTACCTCGAGGGCATCGAGATCGACTACGTCACGACGATGATGGGCGCGGGGTTCACCTTCAAGAACCCCGCCGCTGCCGGTGGCTGTGGCTGCGGCAGCTCGTTCACGACCTGATTTCCGTCTTCGCCGTCGTTCCCGCCTCCCGCGCCCCGGCCCCATGACCGTCGTCCACGACGGAGCGCGGCTCCGCATCTCCGTGTTCACCGGGGGGCCGTTTCAGGAAAACTGCTACCTGGTGCACTGTGTGGCTTCCGGCCGCGCCGCCGTCGTCGATCCGGGCGCTGCGACGCCGGAACTCGTCCAGGCCGCGACGAAGGCCGGCCTCACCCCCGAGGTGATCTGGCTCACCCACGCCCACCTGGACCATGTGGACGGGATCCCGGCCCTTCTCGGGGCCTTCGAGGTTCCCATCGCGCTCCATCCGGACGACCATGAACTCTACCGCCGGGCCCCGGACCAGGCCCGGGCGTTCGGGCTGCCCTTCCTCGGGGAGCTGCCGGATCCGTCCCTCGAGTTCGAGGCGGGCCAGGAAATCGTGCTGGGCGAGTGTCGCTTCGACGTGCGCCATGCACCCGGGCATGCCCCGGGGCACGTGGTCCTTGTCGAGCACGACGAGGCGGTGGCCCTCGTGGGGGACGTGATCTTCCAGCGGTCCATCGGTCGCACGGATCTTCCCGGCGGCGACACGCAGGCGCTTCTGGCCTCCATCCGCCGCGAGATCCTGACCCTGCCCGACGGGGTCCGTCTCCTCCCCGGACACGGCCCCCCCACGTCGGTGGGTGACGAACGGATGGGCAACCCGTTCCTGCGTCCCATGACCGGCGGTCCGGGGAGAACACTGGCGTGACCGTCCCGACGGTCCTCTTCGCATCGGGAACCGGATCCAACGTCGGGGCACTCCTCGAAGCGTGCCGCACCCTGCCTGCCGCATGGCACCCGGCCCTCCTCGTCTCCGATCGGGAGGATGCGCCGGTCCTCGACCTTGCGCGGGCGCACGAGCTGGCGGCGGTGGTCGTGCCCCCCGGGGAGGACTTCGAGGCCCGCCTCCTCGAGGTCCTGGACGACGTCGACGGGGAGGGCCGTCCGGCGCTCCTCGTTCTCGCCGGATACCTGCGGCTCGTTCCGGCCGGTGTCGTCGATCGGTTCTCGGGGCGGATCCTCAATGTCCACCCCAGCCTCCTTCCTGCCTTCGGAGGACGGGGGATGTACGGCCGCAGGATCCACGAGGCCGTGCTGGCCCGGGGCGTGCAGGTGACGGGGGCTACGGTGCACCTTGTCGACGAGCATTTCGACGCGGGGCCCATCCTGGCCCAGTGGCCGGTGCCGGTGCACGCCGGAGACACGCCGGAGACGCTGGCGGCCCGCGTTCTTGCCACCGAACACCGACTCTACCCGCTGGTCGTCGACCACGTGGCCCGCGCCCTCGAACAGGGCGCCGAGCCCACTCCGCTTCCGCCCGATTCCTCCTCCCGCCCTACCCGATCCGGACTGGTCTTCCCATGAGCATCACCGGCCCCTCCACATCCCCGGCCACATCTTCGGCCGGCTCCCCGGTCACGCCCTCCGCCCCTCGCCCGCGGGCACTCCTCAGCGTCTCGGACAAGGCCGGCATCGAGGACTTTGGCCGGGCGCTTGCCGAGCGTGGATTCGAGCTCGTCTCCACCGGGGGCACGGCGCGTGCCCTGGAGGCGGCAGGGCTCGAGGTGACCCGGGTCTCCGAGGTCACCGGGCACCCCGAGATCATGGACGGCCGGGTCAAGACGCTTCACCCCGCGATCCACGGGCCCCTGCTGGCCCGTCGTGACGTGGCAGGCGACCGGGAGGCGCTGGCCGAGCATGGCTACGCCCTCATCGACGTGGTGGCCGTGAACCTCTACCCGTTCAGGGAGACGGTGGCCCGCGGCGACGTGTCGGTGGCCGACGCCATGGAGAAGGTCGACATCGGGGGCCCCACGATGATCCGGGCTGCGGCCAAGAACCACGCCAACGTGCTCGTGGTCGTGGACCCGGCCGACTACCCGCGGGTCCTCGAGGCCCTCGACGCCGGGACCCGCGCCGGGACCCACGCGGAGCCGACGCCGGAGCTTCGCCGCGAACTTGCCGCCAAGGTCTTCCGCCACATCGCGAGCTACGACGAGGCCGTCGCCCGGTTCCTCGAGGAGACGCCCTCCCGGTCGGGCACCGAGGCCGATGCAGGTGCGGACGCCGCGGCCGGCGACGGCACCGACGACTCCGCCTCCGTCGACACCCGCCTTCCGCCCCGTCTGGCCCCGACCTGGACCCGCCAGGAGGTCCTCCGCTACGGCGAGAATCCGGACCAGGAGGCCGCCCTGTACCTCCCCGACGGCGCCCCGGCCGGGATCGCGGCGCTGGAGCAGCTTCACGGCAAGGCGCTGTCGTACAACAACCTGCTTGATCTGGACGGCGCCCTCCTGTCACTGGCCCCCTTCGCCCTGTCGCCCCGGGCGGCGGTGGTCATCGTGAAGCACACGACCCCGTGCGGCGTGGCCGTGGGCGCCTCCGTGGAAGCAGCCTTCGGCAAGGCGCTGGCCACGGACCCGGTGAGCGCCTTCGGCTCCATCATCGCGACGAACCGCACCCTCGATGCCGCCGCCGCCGAAGCCATGGGCGAACTCTTCGTGGAGTGCATCACGGCCCCCGCCTTCACCCCCGAGGCCCTCGAGATCCTGACCCGGAAGAAGAACGTCCGGATTCTTCGTTTCCCGGGGGATGCGGCGGGGCAGGCGAGCGGCTCCCCGGACGCGGGGCGGCTGGTCCCCGGTGCCGACGCCTGGAAGGCCTTCGACGGCCGCCCCGACCTGGACCCGGAAACCCGGGCGGCGGCGCGCTTCCTTGCCGCCCACGGTCGCATCCCCGAGCCCCGCGTGCTCCGGGGCATCTACGGCGGTGTCCTGGCCCAGACCGCCCCGGTCCCGCCCTTCTTCGGCATCGACGACGTCGCGTGGAAGGTCGTGACCCGCCGCGCGCCCACCGACGCCGAGCGCGAGGACCTGGCCTTCGCCTGGGCCGCGGTGGCAGGGGTCAAGTCCAATGCGATCCTGCTGGCGGCAGATGGCGCGACGCTGGGCATCGGCGCCGGACAGATGTCGCGGGTGGACAGTTCGCGGCTGGCGGTGTGGAAGGCCGGCGAGGCCGGGCTCGCCCTGGATGGGTGTGCCCTTGCCTCGGACGCCTTCTTTCCGTTCCGCGACGGGGTCGACGCCGCTGCCGAGGCCGGCGTCCGGGCGATCATCCAGCCCGGCGGATCGATTCGCGACGAGGAGGTCATCGCTGCCGCCGACGAGCACGGCGTGGCCATGATCTTCACGGGCCGCCGGCTCTTCCGCCACTGAGCCCTGACGCCCCGCGCCCCGGCGTGCGATGCTGCGCCGCCCTCTGACCCCGACGGCGATCCATGCCCCGCTGGCTCATCCTTCCTGCTGTTCTTGTCGTCCTCGGCCTGCTCGGCCTGGGGGGGCTCATGCTCTACAAGGGAGCGTCCCCGTCGGAGGTTGCGAGCCTCCTGGTCTCGGATGCCGTCGTGCAGCTGCGGGAGGAGATGCGCCCCGCTCGGCCCGACGAACCGCGTGTACTGGTCCTGGCGCTGGACGGTGTGGGTGCAAGGGAGTTTCGTGACGCGGTAGGCAGCGGCGCCATGCCGCAGGTCGCGGGGCTGCTGGGGGCAGAGGTCGACGGCGAAGGGGGGCTGTACGAGCACGGCCTGGCGCCGGACGGGGTGTGGAGCATTCTCCCGTCCACCACCTACGCCGCCTGGACGGCAGTCTACACCGGGGCGGGGGTGGGGGAGAGCGGGGTGCCGGGGAACGAGTGGTTCGACCGGGAGTCCATGAGCTTCGTGGCCCCCGCTCCCGTGTCGGTGACGGAGCACACCGATGCCGTGCGCGTGTACTCCGACAGCCTCATGCACCGCTGGATGGCGGTGCCCACGGTGTTCGAACGTGCCGATGTGCGGTCGTACGTCACCCTCGCCGCCCAGTACCGCGGGGCGGACCTCCTCGTGCGCCCCGATGCCGGGACGTTCGCCGATCTCGTTTCCTCGTTCGCTGCGGGCGCTGCGGTCGGGGAGCCGGACATGGAGACGTACACGGCCCTCGACATGGATGCAATCAATGGCACGCTGGACGCCATCGAGGAACATGGCCTGGCCGACCTCCAGGTGGTCTATTTTGCCGGTGTCGACCTGTTCACGCACGTCGCAGAGGCGGCGATCCCGGACCAGAAGCGCTACCTCTCGGAAGTCGTGGATCCGGCCATCGGTCGACTCCTTGGCGCCTACCGGGACCGGGGGGCCCTCGAGTCGACCTACGTGATCTTCGTCTCGGATCATGGGCACACCCCATCGCTGGCCGACGAACGGCACGCCCTCGGCACCGGAGGGGAAGGGGAGCCGGCCGACGCCCTCGAGGCCCTGGGGTTCCGCGTGCGGTCCTTCGAGCTCGATACCGACGACGAGGCCTACCAGGCCGTGTTTGCCTACCAGGGGGCGCTGGCATACGTCCACCTCGCGGACCGCTCCACCTGTCCGGAGCCCGGGGACCGCTGTGACTGGCGCGCTCCGCCGCGCTTCGACGAGGACGTCCTCGCGGCCGTGCGCGCCTTCGACGCCGCCGGTCGCTCGGGTGCCGGCGCCTGGAAGCTGGAGGGCGCCATCGACCTGATCTTCGCACGGGAGTCCCGGGGCGTGGAGCCGGCCGGGCCCTTCCAGGTGTGGGACGGCGAGACGCTCGTGCCCGTCGGCGCGTACCTCGCCGCCAACCCCCGCCCGGACCTCGTGGATCTCGAGCGGCGGCTGGAAGCGCTCGGGGCTGGCCGCTACGGGCACCGGAGCGGCGATGTCATGCTCCTCTCCCGCTACCGCGAGGAGGACCCGATCACCGACCGTTACTACTTCTCGGCCGTCTACCGATCGTGGCACGGGAGTCCCAGCCGGCAGGACAGCGAGATCCTCTTCGCGCTGGCCCGGCCCGCCTCCACAGGCGCGGAACTGCGTGCCCGCATGCACGCCGCCGTCGGGGAAACCCCCTCGCAGCTCGACGTGACACCCCTGATCCTGGACCTGCTCGGTCGCTGAGGTCCTGCTGCGGAAGGGTTGTCCGGCAGCCCTCGAGGGGCGAGAATTTCAACACCGAGTCACAGCTGGAGGGGTGGCAGAACGGCTATTGCACCGGTCTTGAAAACCGGCGTCCGAAAGGACTTGTGGGTTCGAATCCCACCCCCTCCGTCCAGTAAATACAAGGGTTTTCAGCGACTAGGGCCGCCTGCGGGGCGGCCCTTTTTCGTGCGTGTGTGCCTATTGTGTGCCGGAAGTTCTCGGGCGTATCTTGATGCTGCCAGTGTGTGTGTCAGTTTCTCGCAGTGCGGAGGTGTTGCCATGGCTCAGGTTGTCCAGCGCGGGAAGGGCAGTTTCACGGTCCGGGTTTTTCTCGGCCGCGACCCGGTGAGCGGAAAGCGCCGCTACTTCAACAAGACGATTCGCGGGACGAAGAAGCAGGCGGATGCCTACGCGACGCGCCTACAGTATGAGGTGGACACCGGCACGTTTCGAGAGAACTCCGACAGCACGGTGGGGGAGTATCTGAAGGAGTGGCTGGAGCACAGCGCGAAGCGAAAGGTTCGACCCCGGACCCTCGCCGGATACCGGGACCTGGTGCGAACCGAGATCCTGCCCGTCGTGGGCTCAATTCGGCTGGATGGCCTGACTCCTTCCGACGTGCAGCGCATCGTGAATCGGATGGAGAAGGCCGGGAAGGCGCCAAGGACGATCCGAAACGCGGTCGGGGTCCTCCGGAACGCACTGATGCCGGCGGTTACCCAGGGCCTCGTGCGGATCAACCCCGCACTTGCCGAGAACATCGAGCTTCCGAAGGCGGTGCGCCGGAGGCTGACGGTTCTTGATAAGGAGGGGGCTCGAGGGTTCGTGGAGGCCGCGAAGGAACAGCGATGGGGAGCCGTCTACATTGTGCTCATCGGCTCGGGAATGCGGCCGAGCGAAGCGCTGGGGCTCGGATGGGATGACTTCGACGGGAAGGCGGTCCGGATCCGGCGCTCCATCGTCCGGGGGCGGAACGGCCGGGACTGGACCCTGCAGGAGCCGAAGACGCCACATAGCCGGCGCACAGTGCCGCTACCGCCCTTCGCGATTGAGGCCCTGGCGGAGCATCGGCGCCGGCAAGCTGCCGACCGGCTACAGGCGGGTGCCTCTTGGCCGGATCATGGGTTGATCTTCGTGGATGAGCAGGGGGAGCCCCTCCGGTGGCGCACCATGGCCCGGCGGGAGTTCTCGTGGATTCTGGAAGAGGCGGGGCTACCCACGATCCGCCCGTATGACCTGCGCCATACCTGCGCCTCCCTCCTCCTGTCCGCCGGCGTGAACCCCAAGGTGGTGTCTGAGCGCTTGGGGCACTCGACCGTGGCCCTGACCCTCGATACCTACAGCTCGGTGCTCCCGGGGCTGCAGGAAGAGGCCACGGCGAAGCTCGGGGAGATGTTCGGATGATGGACGACAAGGCCGTGCTAGCCCTCGCGGCCCCCGCCGGAGCGGTCAAAATGCGATTCCCGTCCCCTCTCGAAGAGGCCGTTGAGAAGGTGGACGGTGCTCGGGAGGTGTTGTTCGAGATCATCGCACTAAGGGCCATCGGGGAAGAACCGGGGGTGCTCTACGAACGAAGTGACGCCCTGTGCTCCGAGGCGCTCCGCCCGATGCCCCCGGGCTTTCGGGATGAGGACGCGGTGCAGGGCCTCGCCCGCCGCGCGCAGGTGCTAGGACGCCTGGCGAGGCGGGCAGAAGGGGCACTCCTGGTCCTTGAACGTTTCGGCATGAGGTGGAAATGGGAGGAGGGGTACCCCGTTTTTCCATCCGGGAAGAAAGGTGGGAGGCGCCCACACGTTTACACGATGCTGGTCAAAGCTCTGGTCGAGGAGATCGAGGGGGCTGAAGGACCGACCCCAGACCTCCCTGGCCTTCGCACGGCCGTGGCCAAATCGCTAGCCGACTACTTTCCCGCCAAGTACGTCGACACCCGAGCAAATGGGATGCTAGACCGGGCGATCTACCGGGTAGGGTGAGGACACCCCGTCCACCTTCCGGCGATCCAGCCCGGAAAACTCTCGATCCAGCACAGAAACCTTTTAACCTCGCCCGGACGAAGCCTACTCCTGCCCATTGCGCCGTCACGTTTGGAATGGCGGGCCACCTTTTAACTCCAAGGTCCGAAAAGGCTGTAGGCCAAAGCTTTACGTGTGCTCTAACAGGCCTTCCACCCGGCAAACCTGCCCCATATCCTCCGGTGTCACCTACACACCCGACACTGGAGGAAACAATGGACAAGCAAGGAAAGCCCCTCGGAACCGTGGAAGACCTGGCCACCCGACTCAACGCGCCGCGCCATCGGGGCTACCAACTCGCACGAGAGGGGAAGGTCCCTGGGGTGGTCCGGATCGGTCGGCAGATTCGGATTGACATGGACGCGGTAGAGGAATGGATCTCTGCCGGCGGGGACCTGGCAGGCCATGGGGAGTCGGCGGGCGGCGCGTGACCATGGACCCGAACGACGCTGAGGCGCGGCTCCTTCGGGCCCTGGTGGAGTCGGCCCGGAACGGCGGTGTCGTGCTCTTCCACATGGAGCCTGAGGCCGCCATGCGGCTGGCTGGTGTCATCATCCGGGGGGCCCAGCACTCTCCGCGCACGGTGGCGGACTATTACCGGCAGCTCGTGGACCTCTCCCGCCGGGCGAGCGAGGCCGGACCATGAACCCAAGCGCCGCAGTCCTCACCCTCCCCAGGCCTCGGCTGATCCCGGAGCGCATCGAGTCGGGTGCGGACTTCATTGAGGCGGCGTGCGCCCTCGGAAGACCTCACCTTCGCTCCACCCTGGACAGGCACGCCAGCCTTGATCCCGAAGAGCAGTTTGCGGCGGTCATGCAACTGGTGGGGGATGAATGGGACCGGACCCGGAGGGCGTGGGCCGAAGAGGACGGCACCCTCACGCCAGCCCGGTTTGTCTTCCTGACGGAGGAGCAGGTTCAGGCCCAGGAGGCGCCCGCGCAACTCTTGGACGGCATCCTCACCGTGGGAGGGCTCGCTGCCCTGGTGGGGCCTTCGGGGGAGGGGAAGACCTTCCTCGTGCTCAAGTTCGCCCGTGAACTCGCTGAGCAGGGGCGCACCGTTCTCTACGTCGCATCCGAGGGCGCCTACTCCCTCAGCCCCCGGCTCAAGGCGCTGCGGTCCGTCCACGCGCCCCGGGAGGCGCCCCTTCCGCTCTACGTCGTGCCCCAGCCCGTGAACCTCATGGATGCGGGGGAAATCGCCGTGTTCCTCGAGGAGGTCAAGCAATCCCTCCCGGAGCCTCCCGCCTGGATTGTCTTCGACACCCTGGCCCAGTCCATGGTCGGCGGTGACGAGAATCTGGCGCGAGACATGGGCGTTGTGGTTCAGAATTGCAACCGCGTTCGGGAGCTGACCGGATCGGCCGTCCTCCTGGTGCACCATACCGGGCACGGCATGGACCGGGAGCGCGGCTCAACGGCTCTCCGGGCTGGCGTGGATACCATGGCGCTCCTCAAGAAAGATGAGGAGGGGGTCCTCGTGCTGAGCTGCCTGAAGCAGAAGGACATGGCTCCGTTTGACCCGATGCGGTACGAGCTGGTGCCGGTCGGCTTAAGCTGCGTGATAGGTCCAAGCTCAGGCATTGGACCTAGCCTTTCCGAGGCTGCCGTGGCAGTGCTCCGCTCGCTCGATAGGTCCAGCATGGGCGATGGACTTACAAGCACCGATTGGGAAGCTGCATTCGGAGGCCCCCGCTCCACTTTCATGCTCCACAGAAAACGGCTCTATGACTTGGGATACGTCGTGCGAGACAAGCCCGGGAGGGGCGCCAGATACAGCGTTTCCCCCTTCGGCTCCGACGCCCTGAGGGGGGAAGGTCCATGAAGGTCCAACGTAGGTCCAATAGACCTCCCGCCACGATAGGTCCAAGGTCCAACCCCCTATACACGAAGTGTAGGGGGTGGACCGACCGTGGACCGGGGAGCGGGCAAAGAGGATCCCGGCACGGATGCGCCATCGCCTGGTCAGAGCCCCGGGCTGGGCTGGGCCGGAGTGGGGAGCCCGGGGCCGTCCCGTGAGAGAAAACCGGCAGGGTGCGACCGCATGAGCGCCCGGCGCTGCGCGAAGTGCGGGGAGGTGAAGAGCCCCGAAGACTTCCACCGGGACCGGAGCCGTCCGGACGGGCTCTTTCGACGGTGCAAGGTTTGCCGACGCCCGAAGGCCCGGCCCGCACCTCCCCCCGGGGGCGGGAGCGGCGCCGTCACCTGGCGTGAAGAGGCCGCCCGCCTGGTGGTAAGGAATGCCGCGGGGACCGCCATGGTCATGAGGCCGGAGGAAGCGCGGGCGATTGCCTTCGAGATGCTTGCCGCTCTGGGGGGACAAGGGGGGGACAAGGTAGGTTGAAACCATGAAAAACAACGCAGAGAAGTGGACCCAGCTTGAGGGAGAGATTGCCCGGCGCATGGCGGAAGCCGTGGGGGTGCGGACGGGCCTCGGATCCCTGGAACTCGCGGGAAAGAGCGCCCAGGCAGCAACGGCCGCCCGCGAATACTTCGACCTCTTGGACCGGATCGCTCATGACTTCCGGAACCTGGTGGAAATCGCGAGAGAGATCGACGCCGGCACGGGCGTTCCTGTCTCCGAT
>REBP01000055.1 GCA_007692665.1 Gemmatimonadales bacterium
CGTATCGCTCCTTGAGGGTGTCCAGCTCCTCGTCGGCGGTGATCCGCCCCTGGTCCATGCAGAGCACCCGGTTCACCACCGGCTCCAGGTCCGAGAGGAGGTGCGACGAGATGACGATGGTGAGGTCGTCGTCGGTGAAGCGCTCGAGCAGGAGCGCCATGACCTGCCCCCGTGCCGTGGGATCCAGGTCGCTCAGGGGCTCGTCCAGGAGGAGGAGCTCCGGGTGGTGACACAGGGCGAGGACCAGCCCCAGCCGCTGGCGGTTCCCCGGCGAGAGCGAGCCCACCCCGTCCCGGCGGTCGAGCTCCAGCTGGTCCCCCAGTGCCCGCTCCAGCTCCCGGTCCCAGGTGGGGTAGAACGACGCCACGTAGTTCACGAGCTGGCCCACCCTCATGAAGGGGAGCAGGGGGTCATGCTGGTGGACCACCCCGATCCGTGCCATCTCCGGACCGTCGAGGAGGGGCGCAGGCACCCCGAGGGTCACGCACTCCCCCGCGTCGGCCACGAGGAGCCCCGAGGCATGCCGGAGCAGGGTGGTCTTCCCGCATCCGTTCCGCCCGATGAGCCCCGTGATCGACCCCCGCGGGATTTCCGTGGTCACCCCGTCCAGCGCCACCGTGCGTCCGAACCGCTTCGTCACTCCCTGGAACTCCACCGCGTTCATGCATTCTCCCCGTCGTTGGATCCGTTCAGGTCTTCGAGCATTTCCCGGAGGAGCCGCGCCGCCCGCTCGGGGCTCACCCCCAGCTGCAGGGTCGCCAGTGCCGCAGGTTCGAGGGCCGAGCGGAGCTGCGCCTCCCGTTCCGCCGCCAGCGTCCGCGGGGTCGCCGCCCTCACCACCAGCGGGAGCCCCGGCCGCCGGTCCAGGAGCCCCCCTTCCTCGAGAAGCCCGTAGGCCTTGCTCACGGTCATGGGGTTGATGCCGAGGTCACGGGAGAGGGAGCGGGTCGAAGGCAGCTCCGTGCCGGGCGCCAGCACCCCGCCGACGATCTGGAACCGGAGCTGGTCCACGATCTGCCGGTACACGGGGACACCGCTGCCCGCATCGATCACCACCACCACGGCCGCCCTCCCTTGCCGATGTGTATTATACAATTGATACACCCAGCCCACGTTACCCCGGGCGGGTGTATTTGTCAAGTAATACAGTCCCCAACGAAAAACGGGAGAGGAGGAATCCTTCCCCCCTCCCCCGCATTTCTGCTCGCCGGACCGCGAGCCGGATTCAGTCGTCGATATCGACCGTAACCGTGCTCGTGGCGGTAGCCTCACCGCTCTGGGCCGTGATCACCGCGGTGCCGTTCGCAATCGCCGTCACCTCGCCCTCGGAGTCCACCGTTGCAACGGCGGGGTCGGACGACGTCCAGGTCGCGACGGCACCCTCGATCTCGGTGCCACCGGCATCCATGACGACCGCCGTGAGCTGCGCCGTTGCGCCGGCGGTGACAAGGGTCAGCTCGGCTGGGGTCAGCTCGATGGCGTCCGCCGTCTGCGAAACCGTCACCGAGGTCGAACCCTCGATGGAGCCGATGCCGGCGCTGATCGTTGCCGTGCCGACCCCGATGGCCTCCACCGTGCCATCCGCATCAACGGTGACCACGTCCTCGTCGGAGGAGCTCCAGTTCAGCGGCACCCCAACGATCGCGGCCCCCTCGGCGTCGCGGAGCGTCGCCGTCACCGTGCCGGTGGCGCCGATGGACGTGAGCGAGAGGTCGGCGGGATCCATCTGGATCGACGCGGCAGGCTGGACCTGCACTTCCACGGTGGCGGAGTGGTCGCCGGACTCCGCAGTTACCACGGCCGTGCCGCTGCCCACGGCCGTCACGACGCCATCTTCCGAGACCGTGGCAACCACCTCGTCAGAGGAGGACCAGGTGATCTCCGCATCCTCGATGGGCGTTCCGCCGGCATCGAGCAGGGTCACTTCGAGCTGCTCCGTCGCCCCGATCTCGACGAGCAGGATCTCCTCCTCGCTGACCGCGATGGAATCCGGCTCCTGGATCACGTCCAGGGTGACGTTTCCGGACGCGGTACCGGAGGTGGCGGTGATCGTGGCCGATCCGCTGGAAACGGCGGTCGCCTGGCCCTCCGTCGACACCGACACCACGGCATCCTCGGACGAACTCCAGGTCACGGTGGCACCCTCGATCGGCGCACCCGTGTCGTCTCGCACGACGGCAGACAGCGAGGTTTCGGCGCCGATGTACGTCAGGGCCGCACTCTCCGCGATCACCTCGACGGCGGAGGGCTGGGGGTCGAGGGGCGGATCGGTCGGGGAGTCGTCACAACCGACGAGGACAAGGGCCCCGGCCAGGGTCAGCGTCATCAGGGGACGCCCAGGTTCTTTCCACATGCTGCTCGCTCCTTTCATTCCATGCACAGGACTTGGCAGACCGGTCTTCAGACCGACTGCAAGCGGGATACGCACGGGAACGAAGGGAGCGCTCCGGTCTGACGTGACCCGGGGGGGGCACGACGCGGAACACCCTTGTCGAGGGGAGAGCGGGGTCCTACACGAAGCACCCCAAACGGGTCCGCGCCCCGGAAAGATTCCCCGGAGTGAATCCATCCGAGGCCCCGGCGACCCGCTCCGGCCGTCCGCCCGAGGGACCTCCCTGTCAGTACACGGTGGTCGTCCGCGGCTCCAACCGGGCTCCCCAGAGGCCCGAGTTGAAGTCGGTGAAGAAGATGTGACCCTTGTAGGGCATGACGTTCATGACGAAGGGAGCGTTGGCGGTGAATCCATCGGGGTCGTAGGGCTTGAAGACCGAGATCTCCCGGCCCTGTTCAGCCAGGTTCCCGAGCAGTTCGCCGGACACGTCCACGATCCGGACCCCCCCGTCGTAGTAGGCCTGGTAGAGGATGTCGTTCTCCACGATGATGTCGTGGGTGCCGTAGTCCTCCAGGTGGTAGCGGGCCACCTTGCGGGGATTCATGGGGTCGGTGAAGTCCACGATGTGGGTGTATCCGCCGGAGGTCTGGGCGATGCCCCCGGGGGTGCCCAGGGTGGCCCGGTAGTCGGTGCCCTCCCAGGTCCGGCCGGTCCGGTTCATGAACTCGTCACCGGCGAAGAGGTACACGCGCCCGGTGGACTCCTGGAAGTACGGGAAGATCTCGTGCCCGGAATTCAGCGGGACCGTGTTGATCAGCTTCGGCTCCTCGATGGTCCCTCCCCACCCCCCGTTCCCCACATCCACGATGACGATCCCCACGCCGCCCTGGGCCGAGTAGGCGATGCCGTCGTGCACCCAGAGGTCGTGGAGACGGGCGTTCGGGTGCCGGTACTCGCTCACGTATTTCGGGTTGTAGATGTCGCGCACGTCGATGATCACGTACTTCTGGCCGCCGGAGACCGCGAAGAGGTAGTCGTCGGTGGCGAACATGTTGTGCACGCCGCCGGTGAGTTCGTAGTTGAACTCCGAGGCGACGGTGGGGTGGGCCGGGTTCGAGAGATCCAGGATCACGAGCCCGTTCACCCGGTTCGAGGCGCCCTCCCGGGAGATCGCCCCGTAGCGTGCCGAGGGTGACACCGTCACGTCATTGATGGTCCGGGCATCCACCTGGATCGAGTCCGTCCTGAAGATGTTCCCCGGGTCCGTGATGTCGAAGACCAGGGCCCAGCCATCTCCTCCCCAGGTTCCCACCAGGGTATAGTCACGCCCGTCGGTCCCCTCCCACGGCCAGAGATCCGAAGTCGCCGTCGAGGTGATGGCGCCCCGGCCCGTCACGACGAAGCGCTGCCAGACATCGCGGCCCTCCACCTCCAGGACCTTCCGCGCCACCGCATTCCCCGAGTGGGCCACGAGGGTGTAGCGCCCGGGGTGATTGGCGGCGAAGCGCCCCCAGTCGATGATGCCCGCGGCGCCGGGAGCCTCCAGCGTGTCGTGGGGGATGTAGGCGTAGCTCCAGGTGATGGCGGCATCCTCGACGGGCCGGCCGGCGGCGTCGCGGGCGCGGGCCACCAGGTGGATCACATCGCCGGTGTAGAGGTTCTCGGCCGGGATGTCGATCTCGAGAGAAGCCACGGGATTTTCGGTGACCGTGTAGGCGATCGTGGCCTGGGACGCGCCGTGACTGGCGGTGATGGTCACCTCTCCCGGGGTGTGCGCCGTGACGTTCCCGAATCGATCCACCGAGGCCACCGCCGGGTTCGAACTCCTCCATTCGGCCACGGCACCCGGGCGCCGGGAGCCGTCGGCATGGAAGGCGGTGGAAGCGTGCCCGAGCATGACCCCGGTGTAGAGGGCCCCGGGATCGGGGGTGATCTCGACCCGCGCAATGGAGGGCCAGCCCACGGTGACCGGAATCTCGAGGGTAACCGGGGGAGTCCCCGGCTCACCGGACCAGGAGGCGACGGCCACGTGATTGCCCGCAAGAAACGCCCGCATCACACCGTCTTCGAAGAAGAGGGCCTGGCGAGGCCCGGCCACCCGAACCATGGCATCCGGCACGACCGCCCCGTCTGCACCGTAGGCCGTTATGCGCAGAGGGACCTCCGAGCCGGCGTCCAGACGGAGTTCGGCAGGCTCTGCCGCCAGCCGGACCACGGTTGCCTCCTGTCCATGGGCGGGGGCCGGGGCCAGGAACGGGGCCGAAAGAACCAGGAAGAGGGCGGCAAGCACCGGGGTGATGCCGAAGGCGTGGCGGCGTGCTATGATCATGGAACGTTCCCCCCTTGCTGGTTTGGCCGGCGGCGGGGTGGCAGCCGGCACGGGTCGGAGCTCGATGCCGAGTGGGGTCTTCAGCCGAGGAATGAATCGATGATGCCGACTTGCTCCCTCCTCCGCAAGCAGATCGTCAGCACGGCGCTCTCCCTCCTGATGTTCGCGCTCCTCCCGGGGGCCGGCGCCTTCGACCTCCAGGCCCAGCGCGCCGCCCCCGCACCGGGACCCCCCTCTCTCCTGGGCGAGCCCCCTTCCGCCCACTACTGGGTGTACGTGGGCGCCGAGTCTGCGGACCTCGTGCATCGCATCCACCTGGGCCCCGAGGGCGCCAGGGTCGAGAACGCCTTCCGGGTGGGGGAGCTGGCGGCGGAGATGGAAGGCCCCCACGGTCTCGTCATCTCTGCCGACGGTCGGTACCTCCACCTGACAACGGGCCACGGAGTGCCCGACGGCAAGTACTGGAAATTCGAACTGGGGCCCGACACGGTGGTGGGACCGGGGGTGGATCTCGGTGTCTTTCCGGCGTCCATCGACGTGACGCCGGACGGTCTCTACAGCTTCTCGGCCAACTTCAATCTCCACGGCGACATGGTCCCCTCCACCATCTCGGTGGTCTACACGCCGTCCCCGATGGAGGTGGCCCGCATCGTGACCTGCACCATGCCCCACGGGAGCCGGTTCGATGCACGCGGCTCGTTTCACTACTCCACCTGCATGATGGACGACCAGCTCGTCGAGATCGATGCACGAAGCTGGAAGGTTTCCCGGCGCTTCTCCCTTGCGGTCGGGGCGGAAGGGCCGCTCCCCGCCGATGCGGTGGCCGGACACGGCGGGCACGGCGGACACGCCGCGCAGGATCCCCCCGGCGGGCAGACCGGTCACGCCGGACATGACGCACATGCCGGACACGGGGCTCCGGCGCCGCCCCCGGCCGTCCGGCGGACGATGACGGGCCCGGAGCCCGATCCCGCCGAAGTCGGATACGCCGGGCTGCCCCACGTCATGGCGCCCAACAGCTGCTCTCCCACGTGGGTCCAGCCTTCCGCCGACGACCGAACCCTCTTCGTGACCTGCAACAAGGCCGACGAGGTGCTGGAGGTGGACCGGGAATCCTGGCGTGTGGTCCGGCGACTGGCCACCGGGCGGGGTCCGTACAACGTCGAGGTCACACCCGACGGCCGGCTCCTCCTGGTCACGCTCAAGCAGGGGGGGCAGTTCCAGGTCCTCGACCTGGCGTCCGGTGCCTCGGTGGCGACGTTCGACAATGCCACCACCGTGGCCCACGGCGTGGTGGTGAGTCCGGACAGCCGGTACGCCTTCGTCTCCAGCGAGGGGGTCGGGTCCGAGCCCGGGCAGGTCGACATCTACGACCTGGTCCGGATGGAACGGGCGGCCACGGTGGCCGTGGGGCAGCAGGCGGCGGGGATCGCCTTCTGGAAAATGGAGCCGGCCGAGACTCCGCAGGCCTCGCTCCCCCGGTAGAAGCCCGGACCTCGACTGTCCGGCCATCGGACGCTTTCGGCCATCGGACAGAACGCGCCACGGGATCGCGACAGGCCTTTTACGCCAACTTGACGTCATCCTCACCGGGGCCTACTCTGGCAACTCGTCAAGTCCCCCCAAGAGAAAAGAGGTGAGGAGATGACCGCAACATGGTTTGCGGGTCCCCTGTTCGCCCTGATGTCCGTGACGAACCCCGGACAGCAGGGCGAACAGGTGGCCCCCGGAAGTTTCGCGCAGCAACCAGCCGCAGGTTCAACGTCGGAAGTCTCCGAGGTCCGGCCCGACGTGACCGGTGCCGTGGTTGTCACGGTCACGGACCAGCGCACGGGGCAGCCGCTTCAGGCAACCCAAATATCGATTCCCGCCCACAACATGGGGGGAATCGCCGATGCCGCAGGACGCGTGACGCTCAGCAACGTTCCCGCCGGCGCCCAGACGCTGGAGGCGCGTCGGATCGGCTACCGCACCGTGACCCGGGAGATCCAGGTCCAGAGCGGCGGGTCGATCAACGTCCAGATCTCCATGGCCGAGCAGGCGCTCGCGCTGGACGAGGTGGTGGTCACGGGAACCGCCGGCGGAACCCAGCGGCGAGCCCTCGGAAACGTGGTGGACCGGATCAGCGCCGCTGACGTGAATGCGGTGGCACCGGTGACCAGCGTCTCCCAGCTCATCGGAGGCCGGAGTGCAGGTGTGACGATGCTGGCCGGTGCCGGGCAGGTGGGCTCCGGACAGCGGATCCGCATCCGCGGTGCCGGGAGCATCGGGCTGGACAACGACCCGCTGGTCTACATCGACGGCGTGCGCATGGACTCTCGCCCGAACCGGGGCTTTGCCCAGCGCGGCGGTGCGAGCGTCAGCCGGCTGAACGACCTGGACCCGGAGTCCATCGAGTCCATCGAGATCATCAAGGGCCCGGCCGCGGCCACGCTCTATGGCACGGAGGCCTCGAACGGGGTCATCCAGATCATCACCAAGCGGGGCACGTCCGGCGCACCGACCTTCAACGTGGCCGTGCAGCAGGGCGCGAACTGGCTCTGGGACCCCGCCGGCCGCCACGGCCTCCGCTGGGGGGTCAACCCCAATACCGGCGAGGTCGAGGGCTTCAACCTCTACGAATACGAGCGGGACTTCGGAAACGGGCCCATCTTCACCTACGGGGCCGTTCAGAACTACAACCTGAGCATGTCGGGAGGTTCGGACGCGATCCGGTACTTCCTGTCGGCCAACCGCCACGACGAGACCGGCGTCATCTCGTGGAACTGGGACAGGCGGACGAACCTCCAGGCGAACCTGGACATCCGTCCGTGGGAGACCGTGAGCATCAGCACCAGCATGGCGTACGCGGAAGGGGAGCGGCGCCTGGCCCAGTCCGGCCTCACCACGGATCCCTTCGGGAACCTGTACTGGTCGACCCCGGCCAACCTGAACACCACCCGCGGATGGCGGCAGGCCCCGCCCGAGGAATTCGAGAAGGTGGAGGACCTGGCGGGCATCGACCGGTTCACCGGCAGCTTCCAGTTCCAGCACACGCCGACAACCTGGTTCGTCCACCGCGTGGTCACCGGCGTGGACTCGAACCAGGAGCTCTTCAGCCGGCTCTTCCCCCGGATGCCCGAGGGTTCGGGGCACTTCTTCGGCGCCCTGGGGCTCGGCGACAAGTCCGTGACCCGGGTGCAGAACCGCTACGTGACCCTCGACTACGGCGCTTCGGCCACCGCCGACATCCGGGAGGATCTCCGGGGCGTGACGTCGTTCGGGTTCCAGTACTACCGGTCCCGGAGCCTGTCGCTGGGAGCCACGGCTTCCAACTTCCCCGCCATCCCCATCACCACCATCACCGGCGGCTCCACGCGAAACGGAACCGAGTCGTTCGTCGAGAACGCCACCGTCGGCGTGTATGCGCAGCAGCAGATGGAGTGGCGGAACCGGGTCTTCCTGACCGGTGCCGTGCGCATGGACGACAACAGCGCGTTCGGAACGGAGTTCGATGCCGCCGTCTACCCGAAGGTGAGCGCGACCTGGGTCATGCACGAGGAGCCCTTCTGGAACCTGGACTGGGTCAGCCAGTTCCGGCTCCGGGGTGCCTGGGGTGCCGCAGGGCAGCAGCCCGGCACCTTCGACGCCTCCCGGCTCTACTCCCCGCAGATCGGCTACCAGGATCAGCCGGGCCTCGTGCCGGGCGCCTTCGGCAACCCGGCCCTCGAGCCGGAGCGCGGCGAAGAGATCGAGCTCGGATTCGACGCCGACTTCGCGGACGGGCGCCTCAGCCTGATCTACACCCGCTTCGACCGCTGGACCCGGAACGCCATCGTGAGCCGGGGCATCCCCCGGTCGCTGGGCTTCCCCGGCGGCCAGATCGTGAACCTGGGGCTCGTGCGCGGCTGGGGGAACGAGTTCTCCATCGACGCCCGCATGATCGAGTCCGACCGCTTCGGCTGGGACCTGGGCTTCCAGTTCGGAACGTTCCGGAACCGGATCGAGGACCTGGGCGAGGAGTCGGTGATCGGAACGGGCCAGATCCAGCAGCGAACGGGCTTCTCGATCGCCGACCTCTACATGAAGAAGGTGCTCTCGGCAGAGATCGACGCCGCCGGCAACATCACCACGGCCCTCTGCGACGGCGGAACGGGGCAGGGTGGCGTGGAGCAGGGAGGCGCCCCGGTGCCGTGTGCCGACGCGCCCCTGGTCTGGTGGGGCCACACGCAGCCCACCTGGGACATTGGCATCAACAACAACTTCACCGTCGGACCTTTCCGGATCTATGCCCGCATCGAGGGCGCCGGTGGCAACTACCAGGAGGATTCCTCGGGTCCGGCCGCCATCACCAGCGTGGGCGTGATGGAGTCATCCTTTCTTCGGGATGACCCCTTCATCGCCGCGTACCGGACCTACGGGCGGAGTCCTCTGGGGACCTTCGACGCGAGCTTTGTCCGGCTGCGCGAAGTGTCGCTGACCTACGCGATTCCGGGGAGCCTCACGGAGCGGGTGGGGGCGAGCCGGGCGTCGGTCACCCTTGCAGGCCGGAACATGATGATGCTCTGGACCGGGCAGGAGGGCTTCAACACGCCCCGGAGCGGCCAGGTGTTTCCGTCGATCGGAGATGCGGTCATCTGGGATGTGGAGACCCGGGGAACCGGCGATCTGAGCGGAGGATTCCAGACCGTCATGCCACCCATGGCCAATGCGGTGATGACCTTCCGCATGAGCTTCTGAGCCTCGCCATGTCCATTTCATTCCGATCTGACAGGAATCGACCCATGACCCAAGAATTCATGTGGACACCAGGCGGAGGCCAGGCGAGGACGAAGCTGCGCGCCCTGCTTGCCGCCCTGATCACGCCCTTCGCGCTCGTCGGGTGCGACAGCCTTCTGGAAGTCTCCGTTCCGGGTTCGGCCACGGAGGCGGAGTTCGAGAATCCGGCGCTCGCCCGCACCATCCTGGTGGCGGCACTCGGGGAGTTCGAGTGCTCCTTTGCGCAGTTCGTCACCACCACGGGGATCCTGGCTGCCGAAGTCGAAAGCACCACCGGACTCCGTGCCACCAACATCTGGAACAGCCGCCTCGACGAGCTCGACAACGTCATGGGTGGCTGCACGACCTCGCGAGCCGCGGACGGCTTCGGCTACTGGGCACCCATGCAGACCGCCCGCTACCTCGCGGACGACGGGTACCGGCGCATCACGGACTTTCCATCCGGAGCGGTCCCCAACCGGGAGCGGAAGCTGGCCGAGCTGTCGGCCTACGGCGGGTACGCCTACCTCCTCCTCGGGGAGGGACACTGCGAGATCGCGGCGGACGGGGGGCCGCTTCTTACCCGGGCCGAGACCTTCGGCATCGCGGAGGAGCGCTTCACGCGCGCAATCCCTCACGCGGAGGCTGCCGGGAATCCCGGCCTGCGCCACATGGCCCTGATGGGACGGGCCCGTGCCCGGCTGAACCTGGGGAACACGCAGGGCGCTCTGGCGGATGCCCAGAGCATTCCTGACGGCTTTGTCCGTGAGGTCCAGTTCTCGTCGGCGCAGGTTCGGCGGGAGAATCGCTGGCCGTCCATCACCATCACCTCGCGTCGCCTGGCAGCGAAGCCCACGTACCGTGATCTCACCGTCGGGGGACAGCCGGACACCCGCGTGCCGATCATCGTGAGCGGCGTGGGAGAGGACGGCTCCACCGTCTTCCACCAGCAGCGCAAGTACACGAATCACACCGACAACATTCCGCTGGCCTCGTGGATCGAGGCCCAGTTCATCATCGCCGAGGTGCAGGGCGGCTCGGCAGCGGTCACGGCACTCAACAAGATCCGCACGCACTTCGACCTGCCCGCCTACACGGGGAACGGGAACCTCGACGACATCATCGAGGAGCGGCGCCGGACCTTCTGGCTCGACGGACACCGGCTGGGCGACATGCTCCGGTACGGGATCCCGTTCGAGCAGGGGCTGAGCAGCCGGGGCGATGCCTACGGCGGCACGACGTGCATCGCCCTTCCGAGGAACGAGCGCCTGAGCAACCCGAACATCGCCGGGTAGGGCAGGACCGGCACTTCGCCCCAACGCAAAGGGGGCCGGCCCTCGGGCCGGCCCCCTTTCTTGTGCTGTGACTTCTGGTGCTCCCGCTGTGACTGCTTGTTCTCCCGCTGTGACTTTTGGTGCTTGCGCTGTGACTTCCGGGTCGTGCGCCAGGCTCCCTGCGATTCAGTCGCCGCAGGGTCCCGGTGCGCCCCGGAGGAGCCCTGCCAGGAAGCAGTAGAGCTCCACCGGCGGTGGTTCGATCTCCTCTTCACCCCCCCGGTTCAACCCTCGCTCACCGCGCACCCCCCGGTAGACCGAGAAGACCACGGCCCCGACTGCGACGCCGGCCATGGCGGTCCTCGTGCGCGAGATCTCCTTTCGGTCGAGGGAGGTGATCTCGGACCGGTGCACCGCGATCGTGGCTCTCGGGGTGTCGGGGCCGACCCGCCCCATGGGATCCCCCAGGGAAACCATGATCCTGAGGGAATCACCCACCGTGGGGGAACCGGCGGTCCGCCCTTCGAACTGCTGAAGGTTCCGGCCGGTCCGGGACGAGATCCGCTCGCTGGCCTCCGGTGTCAGCACCACGCGAATCTCGTCGCCGGCTCCCGGGAACTCACCCGACACCGGTGTATAGTGGACGCATCCCGAAAGCCCCGAGAGTACGAGGCAACCGGCCAGGATGATCGAGGCGGGGCGAAGTCCGAACACGGGGGAAACTCCTGCGTCAGTGACCCCAGGGCGCCCTGGGTGTCTCGATGGGATCCGACAGGTCGAAGTCCGCGCGGAAGGACCACTCGCCGTCGCGGATCGTGCCATAGGTGTAGCGCTCTCCGGGGAGGATCTCCACCCGCCACCCGGTCACCACCCCGTCGCGCAGCTCCTCCCGCAGGAACTCCTGCCGGTTGGGGGTCCCCACGTCCTGTGTGTGGGCACCGTACCAGGTGCTCGCAGGATCCGGGTGCCCGTTCTCCAGCCGGTGATCATGGCGCAGGTCGATTCCCGCCGTGGTGCGCGTGAAGATCCAGGTCCGGGAGTGGTCGTCGTCGGCATGGAAGGGGAGCTTGAGGCGGTCGTCCCCGCATTCGCGGAAGTGCACGATGAGATCCTCGTCGCCGGTGAAGGTGGCGCTCCCCTCCGGCACCACCGTGAGGCGACCGGCGAAGGCCTGGCCACACTGCTGGGCGAGGTTGTCCAGGAACGCCGCCTGCGCGGGTGCGATCTCCGCCGTCTGTCCCACGGGCGGGTGTCCCCACGGGTCCCCGGGAGACGGGACCGCCTCCGAGAGGTCGAAGTCGAAGCGGTGCCGCCACACGCCGTCGCGCTGGGTGCCGTAGGTGTAGCGCTCGCCGGGAATGATCTCCACCACCCATCCCGTCGTCATCCCCTCGTCGTTCACCCGCTTGAACTCGTGGCGGTTCGCCGACGGGGCCTCGGTGGCCACCGGGGGATCGGCCACGAAGGCACCATAGAAGGTGCTCGGCTCGGACCGGCCATCGGAGTGCCGGTGGTCATGCCGCAGGTCGATGCCGCCGCCGGTGCGGGTGAAGACCCAGGTGCGGGATCCGTTGTCACCCGCCCAGACCGGGACGCTCACCTCGTCCGGAGAGCAGACCCGGAATTCCAGGACAAGCTCCGCGCCGGGCGTAAAATACGGATCGCCCTCGGGGGCCTCGGTCACGACCCCGGAAAAGGCCTGTCCGCAGGCCGCGCTCAGGTTGGCCAGAAACGCCTCGTTCGGATTTGCCGGGGCCGCAGCCGTCGCGTCTGTGGCCTCCGCCTCACCTGCGTCACCGCATCCCCCGAGAAGGGCCGATGCGCCAACCACGAGGAGCGTACCCAGGTAGAGAGGGAGGCTCCTCCCCGATGGCGAACGGAAGAGCGGGTGCACCGGATTCGTCTGGATCATGGGTTCGTTTCCTTTCCAGGGTTCATTTCTGGTGAGAGACCCAAGGTACGCCGGTTCCCGGCGTGGGGCCAATACTATCGATCCTCGCCGCCGTCGCGTCCGGAGACCCGCCGCGCGATGCCGAGGGCCTCGCTCGTTCCGGCGCCGATCCCCGCATCCCCCCAGTACCCGACCGTGACGAAGCGGAAACCCTGCTCGAGCCGTGCCTCCACATTGCCGGCACTGGTCGTGATCCCGCAGGGGACGTCGTGGGCCAGGCAGGCGGCAAGCACCCGGTCGATGCCTGCCACCACGTCGGGATGGTTCCCCGGCAGACCGTACTGGAGGGCCAGGTCGGCGGGCCCGATGAAGATGGCGCCTACACCGGGCACCGTGATGATCTCCTCGATGTTCTCCACGCCAAGGGGGCTCTCGATCTGGAGCACCGCCACCAGGTCACCCCGGGGGTTGAGGGGCCAGGTGTCGGCCCGCGTCCGGTAGTCCGGCACCCCCCACAGCCAGGTGGCGATCCCCGGCGACGACCCCCGCTGTCCAAGGGGCTCCATGATCTCCGAGCCCTGCGACTGCGGATAGCGCATGGCCTGGATCACGGCCAGGGCCTCGTCGCGGGTGTCCACGAACGGGACCATGATTCCGAAGGCCCCCATGTCCAGCACCTGCTTGAGAGCCCACTGCATGGGCTCCCGCCCGTTCATGGGGACGCGCACGATGGGGGTCACCCGCATCTGCGGATTTCCCTGCTGCGCCACCGTCCGCACGTCCTGCATCCCCAGCAGGAAGATGCGGAGCGTTTCCATGTCGAAGGGAGAGTGCTCCATGTCGATGAAGAGGAAGTCGAGGCCCGACCCCGCCAGCGCCCGGGCGTTCGCGAGCGACAGGTTCTCGGTGAAGAGCCCGAACACCGGGTGGCCCGCCTCCAGCGTCTCGATGGTGCGGTTCATGCGCACGTCCTGCTGGGCTGAGGCCTGGGCGTCCACGGCGGCACCCAACGGCCCGGGCACCGAGGGGAGGAGCAGAAGGAGGCCGGCTGCGGTCGCCAGGCTGCCGAGGATCCGGGCCGAGGTCCGGGCCGAGGTCCGGGCCGAGGTCCTGGCCGAGGTCAGAGGGTGCTTCGTGGGCATGCGCGCTCCTGTGCAGGGTGTCTCTCCGGGCATCACTCGAGTCCCGGGCGGAGAGAAGGTCCACCCTGCACAGGGCGTTGGCAAGGCCGGGGCGTCCCGTTCGCGCCGGGTCAGACCCTCGGCTGTGCCACCCCGTCCACCTCGGCAGGGGCCACGGCCAGGCTCTTCCGGTTCGCCGCCCGGATGATCTCCTCGAGATCGAGCCCCAGCGAGGACGAGAGTCCTTCCAGCGTACCCATGGCGCCGCGCACCCGCTGGTTCGCAGCGTTCGCAACACCGTTTCCGTCGCCCCCGTCCATGACCACCAGGCGGTCGATCTCGATCCCCTTCACCGCCTCCACCGCGGTGGCCAGCAGCTCCGGGAGCTTCTCGGCGATGAACACCCCGAAGCCGTGTTCGCCCCCGTCGCGCACCTCCTGGTACAGCATCTTCAGCACCTCGGCCTGGGCCTTTCCGCGCTCGAGGATCGGGGCGGCCTCTCCCTCGGCCCTGGCACGGGCGGCTTCCCGCTCCGCCTGCGCCGGCTCGATGACGTCGGCCCGGAGGCGCTCCCGCTCCCGCGCCACCCGCTCGGTCTCGAGGACCCGCTGGGCCGTGACCTCGGCGGACTGGGCCTTCACCTGCGCCACGCGCTCGGCGGTCTCGGCCTCCTGGTCGAGCTCGGCCTGGCGGACCCTGAGGCGGTTCCGGGCCTCGGCGATCTCGATATCGGCGCTCGCCTCCCGCACCTCGGCGCGCTGCCGGGCCGCCGCCGACTCCTCGCGGGTGTCGGCTTCGGCCTGCGCCTCGGCCACCTCGGCATCGCGCACCGCCATGGCCGACTTCCGCCGCCCGATGGCCGCCAGGTAGCCCCGCTCGTCGTGGACGTTCTGGATCTTGAGCACGTCCAGGTGAAAGCCAAGCGCCGCCAGGTCCTCCCCCGCATCCTCCGCCAGTGCCGAGGCGAAGCCCAGGCGGTCCTCGTTCACCTCTTCGGGGGTGAGGGTGGCGAGCACGCCGCGCAGGTTCCCCATCAGGGTGTCGCGGGCCAGGTCGCGAATCGCCGCCGGCGACTTGTCGAGAAGGCGCTCCACGGCATTGTTGAAGATCGTCTCGGGTTCGGAGGCGATCTTCACGTTGGCGATGGCCTCCACCTGGAGCGGAATGTTCCCCTTGGAGAAGGCGTTCGACACGCTGATCTCGATGGCAATCGTCTCGAGCGAGACGTAGTCGACCTTTTCGAGGATGGGGATGCGGATGGTGCGCCCCCCGATGACCGCCCGGTATCCCACCGCCTCACCGTCGGCGGAAATGCGCTTGCGCCCGGTGATCACGGCTGCGCGGTTCGGCGGCACGATGATGATGAGCGCCTGGATGATCTTGAGCGCCACGACGATCACGGCGACGACGACGAGTCCGGCAATGACGGCGCCGGTGACGGGGTCCGTTCCCATGAAATCTCCTCTCTTCAGATGGGGTGGTTCCAGCGGGTGGAGCAGATCAGGGTTTCAGGCGCTCGAGCTCGGGTCCGCCGGGCGTCACGTAGGCCACGCCGCTTCTGACTTCCACGACGACGACCTGCCTCCAGGCCTCCTGCGGCCCGGCGTCGGGGCTCGGCGTTCCGTAGGGGAGGGCCCGCAGAACATGGTCCCGGCTTCCGCGGCGCACCCGGATCTTTCCCGCCCCGGTTTCCCTCAGGGGAAGGATCACGGTGGCGGGCAGCCCTTCGAAGCTCCTCTCTGAAGCTACGTCGCCCGAGCCCGAACCCTTCAGATAGTTCAGCATGAGCGAGGCAACGCCCCCCGAGATCACCCCGGCGCCCAGGGCCAGGAGCGCGGTGAGCCCCACCTGCTCGCCGCCCCAGAGGAGGTGCAGGATCGTCCCGGTGGCCCCGGCACCAAAGGCTCCGTACACGAGCCCCATGACCGAGAACGCCTTCCACATCGAGGAGCCGTCCAGGTCCATGCCGGCGGCGTCCACGTCGAGGCCGCCGCCCAGGTCGGCGCCGCCGCCCAGGTCCATGTCCGCACCACCGCCCAGCACGTCACCCGCGAGGGAGAGGGCCGCCAGGCCGGCGCCCACGATGAGAAGAAAGACGTAGATGGCAAGCACGCGGCGAGCCCTCGGGGCGCAGGGGGAGACGTGGACATCGGGCGGGCGGACGGCGGCTTCGGTCGGGGTGCGAACGTAGACCGCCCCCCCGCCCCGGGCAACCGGCCCTGGGCGGGGGGGCGGCTCACCCCTCACCTCGACGCATCAACCCCGGTGGGTTCCGGGGGGGTCACATCCCCGACAGCTCCCGGAGCGTCGTTGCGAGGGCCCGTACCCGGGCCGCGTCGGCCGAGCTTCCGGCCGCCCCCTCGAGTTCGCCGGCGAGACCGGTCAGGACGCTTCCGCGGGCCGATCCGGTGGATCCCTCGGCCTGGGAAAGCGCCTCCCTGGCCGCCGCGATCCGGGCCGCGGGCAGCCCGCCGGACCGCTCGATCTGGTCCAGGTAGGCGCGGGCCACCGGGAAGCTCGGCTCCCAGGTGAAGCGGGGCTGGCCCTGGGGGTTGAACTCGTCGAGGCGCACCGTCTTCGCCGCATCGATCTCGTTCTGCGTCAGGAACTCGCTGGGGGTCAGTTCGAAGATGTCGAGCCCCCGGGCGATCTCGGAGCTCACCATCACCCCGTTGTACCAGTAGACCGACCAGCTTCCGCCCATCTCCATGCGGTCGGGATCGATGGGCCCCCGGTCATGGAAGGCGATCTCGAAGGGGTTGTCGGGATCGGTGAAGTCGAAGACCGAGATCCCGCCCTGGTACCAGGCCTGGACCTTGATGTCGCGCCCGGGTACCGGGATCAGCGAGCCGTTGTGGGCCACGCAGTTCTCCATTTCGGTCTGGGCCGCCGGGAGCTTGTAGTAGCTCCGGAACCGCATGGCCCCGTTCTCGATGGAGAAGATCGCGTTGGCTCCCCACTCCATGGGGTCCGTGTCGCGGCACTTGGGCTGCCCGCCCCCGCCCCACTCGTCGGTGAAGAGGACGGTGGTGCCGTCGTTGTTGAAGGTCGCCGAGTGCCAGTAGGCGAAGTTCGAGTCCGCCACCGCGTGCATGCGCCGCGGATCGATGGGATCCGAGATGTCGAGGAGAATCCCGTATCCCTCGCAGGCCCCGCCGGCCATGCCGATGGCCGGGTACACCGTGATGTCATGGCACTGGGTGGGTCCGGGTTCCGGGCCGTCCGGATCGATGCCGGTCATCTGCGCCACCATGCCGGGGAGCATCTGCCGGAGCATGGTGCTGTCGGCGGCTGTCGGCGCTCCGGACCCGCCCCGCTGCGCCACGACCTGCGTCAGGAGCTGGTCCGCGATCTCGTCGGGGAAGATCTGCATCTCGCCCATGATCTCCACCATGAAGGCACCGCGCTCGCGCGCCGCCTCGATCTCGGCCAGGTCGGCCGGGGCCGGACCGTGCCGGGGCGGCGCCTCGAGGCCGTCGAAGAACCGGGGAGAGCTCACGATGGCGGCGGCCTGCGGATCGGCCAGCGGCACCCGGATCACCTCGATCCGGAAGAGGGCCGACTCCGGGTCCTCCTCGGGAGGCGCCCCGATGCACCCCTCGAGTTCGGCCTCCGGGCGCACGGGGGCCGAGCCCGACACGTAGATGTAGACGTTGTCGGTGTCGCCGGGGTGCTCGAGCACCGTGTGCGTGTGGGAGCCCCGGCAGGTCTGCACGTTGGCCACGTACTCGGGCCGGGCAATGTCGCTGATGTCGAAGATGCGGATCCCCCGGAGGCGGTCCGGGCTCACCGCCTGCGGCACGCCCTGCACGCCGCAGTCGAGGCGCCCTTCCATCCCCTCGCCCGACACGAAGAGCAGGTTCCCGAAGACCGACACGTCGCTCTGGGATGCGGGGCAGACGTATCCCACCACCAGCTCCGGCGCCCGCGGATCCGAGATGTCCCAGATCTGGAAGCCGTTGTAGTTCCCCTGGATCGCGTAGTTGCCCGTGAAGGCCAGGTCGGAGTTCGTCACCCCGATGAAATCCTCCGGGGGAGGCGTGGCCGACAGGAGCCGGAGGTTCCAGATGGCCTCCTCGGCGTCGAGGAGTCCCGCGCCCAGTCCGACCCGCGGATCGGGAGAGGGCGCCCCCGCAGCCTGTCCGCCTGCGACGGCAACCGGCGCGGGCCCCGAGGCCGGGGCGGCGGAGGAGGCGCAGGCCACGCCCCCTGCGGAGAGGGCCAGGACGGCGGCCAGCGCACCGAGGCGGTTCCGGGCGACCCCGGGGGACCGGAAGGGAGACGACTGGATCATGGAGAATTCCTTTGGGGAAGGGTGGCGAGCATGCGTTCCATGCGGGCAACTTCGGTGACCTGGTCCACCTGGACGTCCGAGGCGAAGCGGAAGACCTCCGCGTCCTGGGCAGCACCATCGCTGGCAAAGAGATCGAGGACCATGGTGACGGCCCCCTGGTGATGTTCGATCATGAGCTCCAGGAAACGCCGGTCGAAGGCGACGCCCTCGGCGGCCGCGAGTTCCTGGATCTGTTCGGGGGTGAGCATGCCGGGCATGTCGGCGTGGTCGTGCCCCGGCTGGTCGGGGTGGCGGGCGTGACCCGCGTGCCCCGCGGCGCCCCCGGCCCCTGCGTCGCCCGCCGGCGCGTGCACCATGACCCCGTCATCGGTGATGTGGAGTTCCGGCACCGGCCGATTCCGGTCGGCGAGCCACCGCTGCATCGTGGTGATCTCGTCCTGCTGGGCGTTGATGATCCGGGCGGCGAGCGTCCGGATCGACGCCGAGGCCGAGCGGTCCGGGACCAGACGGGAAATTTCGATGGCCTGGGCATGGTGGTGGATCATGTCGGTCATGAAGCGGACGTCCGCTTCCGTGTACCGGGCGCGGGCCGCCTCCAGCCGAGAGCGGTAGATCGCCTCGATTTCCGCGGCGGTCAGCGCCGGGGCCCGGTCCCCGCGGTCTGCGACGGGAGCTGCGGCGGGAGCCTCGGGACCCGCAGGCGCAGGGGCGGGGGCTCCGCCGCCGGGCGCCCGCTCGGCGGAGGCGCAGCCGGACGCGAGCACGAGTGCCGCCAGCATGGAGGATCGGAGTGCGAACATGGGGCCCGGAAACGGGGTGGATGCACCGGACACGGCGACGTCCGTGGCGGTGGTCCCTTCCCGATGGTACGCCGGCCGGGGCCTCCGGGTTTCAGGGTGACCCCGATTCGCCCCCCGCGACGATGGGGAGCACGCCCCCGGGGGTCCCGAAGTGCGGACTCCACGTCGTCCATCCCGATCTCCAGCTCCGCGGGGCTAAGCCAGTAACGAAGAGGGTCCGGCACCCCTCCCCGGCGTCACCCCACCGGCGTCACCCCACCGGCGTGAGCCACCCGTGACGGTCTTCGGCCTCGCCGGTCACCACCGCCATGAAGTCGGCCTGGAGCCGGCGCGTGATGGGGCCCACGCCGCCAGGACCGCCGCGGCTCGTCCCCACCGGGATCCGGTCCACGCTCCGGATGGGGGTGACTTCGGAAGCGGTACCGGTAAAGAAGAGTTCGTCGGCCAGGTAGAGGGACTCCCGGGGCACGTGCTGCTCCCGCACCGGGATGCCGGCGTCGGCGGCAAGCTGGAGGACCGCGTCCCGCGTGATCCCGGACAGCGACGTGCCGTCGAGAAAGGGGGTGATGAGCACGCCGTCCCGGACCAGGAAGAGGTTCTGCCCCGACCCCTCGCTCACGAGTCCGCCGGGCCCCACGGCGATGGCCTCGCTATACCCGTCTGCCACGGCCTGGGCCTTCATGAGCTGGGCGGCGTTGTAGTGGCCCGCCGCCTTCGCCGCCACCGGAAAGGTGTTGGGCGCAGCCCGCATCCACGACGAGACGCACACGTCCACCCCCTCCTCCAGCGCGCCCGCCCCCAGGTAGGCGCCCCAGGGCCACGCCGCCACCCAGGTCTCGATGGGTGAGTCCACCGCGTAGAGTCCCGCGGCCCCGTACCCCCGGAGCACCATGGGCCGGATGTAGCAGCTCTCGAGGTCGTTCTCGCGCACAACGCGCCGGCACGCCTCTACCAGCGCATCCACCGGGTAGTCCGGCCGCATCCGGTAGATCGAAGCCGAGTCCAGGAGGCGGCAGATGTGCTCCGGCAGCCGGAAGATGGCGGGGCCCCGGGGCGTGGCGTAGCAGCGGATCCCCTCGAACACGGAGCTACCGAACTGGACCGCCGTGCTCAGCAGGTGGACGGTGGCATCCTTCCAGGCGACGAGCTCGCCGTCCTTCCAGATCCAGGTCGCCTCGCCGATGCGGCCGCTCATGTGAGCGACCTCACCCAGCCGCCATCCACCGCCACCGACTGCCCGGTGATGAACG
>REBP01000225.1 GCA_007692665.1 Gemmatimonadales bacterium
GAGTCCCGGGTGCGGTCGTTCGTGGAGGCATGGTCCAGGCGCGAGTCCGGTGCGATTCTCCGCATCATCACGGGGAAGGGGGTTCGTTCCGAAGGCGCCCCGGTGCTCCGCACCCTCGTGCTGGAGTTGCTCCAGGGGGACCTTGCCCCCCGGATCGACGACTGGGCCGGAGAGGTCGGGGGCGGTTCGTACCTCGTGCGGGTGCGGTAGCCGGGGGTTGCCATCGCCGGGTCGAGGTCGTCTCTTGCGGGATCCGCTCTTCAGTTCACTCCCGGGAGACCTCACGATGATGCCAGCCCACACCCGATCGATGTTCGGATTCGCCGTACTCCTTGCCGCGACAGCGGCCTGTGCCCCTTCGGACGCCGATTCGGCGGACGAGCCGGAGGCGGCTGCGGCCCTCTCCGCTCAGGATGCCTACTGGGCCAACCTCCAGGCGCTGTGCGAGTCGGCAGCACCCGGTGAGCTCCTCCAGGCGCCCGACACGCAGATCGATCCGGACGCCGAGCTCGTCGTCCACTTCTGGGAGTGCGGCGACGAGGAGATTCGCTTCCCCCTTCACGTGGACGACAACCGGTCCCGCACCTGGGTCTTCATCCGGCACGAGGACAGCCTCGAGCTGAGGCACGATCACCGGAACCCCGACGGCACCGAGGAGTCGAACACCTGGTACGGCGCCTCGACGGTGGAGGAAGGCACGGCCAACCGCCAGGACTTCGTCACCGTTCGGGAGGAAGGCACCGGCGGGTGGCGGGTGGAGATCCACCCCGGCGAGCGCTATGAATACGGAACGGCGCGAAACGGCGAGTTCCGGCACCACCTGGTCTTCGACCTGACCTCGCCGGTGGAACTGCCTCCCATGCACTGGGGCCACGAAACCCGCCCCTCCCAGCGCCCGACGGCCTCCGGGAACTGAGCCGGAGTCGGCACCCGGTAGCCAGCCCCCGGCAGCAGGGACCCGGGAGCCGGCACCCCGTGGTCAGCACCCGATGACGATCCCCCCGTTGCGGCGCGCGTGCTCCGCGGCGGGGGTTCGCTCGTTCCAGGGGCCGGCGATCACCCGGTAGAGGCCGCCGCCGGCGTCCACGACCCGCGCCGGAACTCCCCGGGACTCGAGCCGGGCTCGGGCGCCCTCGGCGTTCGAGCGCTCCCGGAAGGCCCCTGCCTGCACCTGCCAGCAGCGCTGGGGCTCGGGGGCCTCGAGCACGGTGATCCGGACGGGGCCGGTGCCGGGCCCCAGGAGGCCCAGTTCCCGGGCACCCCTGCGGGATACGTCGAGGATCCGTCCGCCCACGAAGGGCCCACGGTCGTTGATCCGGAGCGTTGTTGTCGCCCCGGAAGTCAGGTTTTCCACCTGCACGACGGTGCCGAACGGGAGGCTCTGGTGGGCCGCCGTGGGGGCTTCCATGTCGTAGGTCTCTCCCGAGGCCGTCTGGCGCCCGTGAAAGGGGTTTCCGTACCACGACGCAACGCCCTCCTCCGTCCACCCGGGTGCCACGGGGCCGGCGGGCGCGGCCCGGCCGGCGGTCCCCGCACCCGGCGCTCCCGGGGTCGGGCTCGCTCCCGCGCCGGGGGGGAGGGGGCGCGTGACCAGCGAGCAGCCGCCCACGAGGCCGGGGAGGGCGAGACAGGCAAACGAGAGGAGGGCGAGGCCGACCGGCCCCGCCCTCCTGGTTCGTGGTCCGTGGTGGAGCACGCCGTGCCCCGCGTTCAGTAGGGGAGCGTGGCGCCCCGGACCCGGTCGAACTCGGCCAGGGCGTTCACGTACCCGATGACGGCCCGGAGTTCGGCGAGGCGGGCCGCCGTCAGGGCGTCCTGCGCGGTCACCACCTGGAAGTTGGTCGAAGCTCCCACGTCGAACCGGGTCAGCTCCGCCTCGAGACTCCGTTCGGCGGCCTGCCGGCTCCTCGTCGCAGCCTGGAGCTGCAGGTAGGCGTTGTTCACGGAGAGTCCGACGTTCGTGACCTCCGTCTCGATCCCCAGCTCCTGGTTCCGCAGCGACAGGTCGGTCTGCCGGAGCTGAAGGCGCGCCCGCTCGAGGTTGGCCCGCCCGGCCCGCATCCCCACGGGGTACGAGAAATTGAGCGCGATGTTGAGGGAGGGCGTGTCGAAGTTGGCGATGGACTGGAGTCCATCCCGGTAGCCGCCCCGCTCCAGCAGCTCGGGCTCGCCCCCGAGGCCCGAGCGGGTGAAGAGGTCACCGCCCACACCCTGGAGGGAGTATCCCGCGCTCAGGTTCAGGTCCGGGAGGGTGCCCTCGCGGGTGACGTCCAGGTTCATCAGCGCCACCTGCCGCTGCTCCCTCTGCTGCTGAACGTCGGGGCGCCGTTCGAGTGCCTCCACCACCGCGCCCGCGATGTCCACGGTCCGCTCCTCGAAGATCGGCAGATCGACAGGGTTCACCGTCTGCTGCCAGAGTGGATCGTTGGTCCCGCTGATGAGGAGACGCTTGAAGGCGAGCTCCTGGGCACGCCACTGGAGCTCGGCGTTCAGGAGCGCCTGCTCGGCGTTTGCGACCTGGACCTCGGCCTGGGCCAGGTCCATTTCGACCATCGTCCCGGCGCGCACCCGGACCCGGTTGTTCTCCAGCAGCTGCTCGGCCTGGGCCAGGCTGCGCCGCTGGATCTCGATCTGTTCGATCTGGGAACGGAGGTTCCAGTAGGCGGCGCGGACCTGGTTCGCAACATCCTCCGCTTCGCCGCGAAGCTGGATGTCGACGATGCGGCGCTGGATGAGCTGGGTCCCGAGCGCAGCCCGCTGCTGGTCGATGCGTCGTCCCGAGAGGAGTGACTGGGTGTAGTTCAGGCTCAGCGACGAATTGAAGTTGGGATTCCGCGTCGCGAAGATGTTGTCGGTGGAGGTCCGGGCGTTGTTGAACGACGCGGTCACCCGTCCGCCCGTCCACGGGAGGGTCTGTCCGAGCCCGAAGTTGAAGGTGTTGCGCTCGGTGGTGATGCGGGCGCCGCCGTCCAGCTGGCTGGTGGACTGGGCGGCGGCATTGTTGTAGCCGAGGGAGCTGCTGAAGGTCGGGAGGAAGGCGGCCTGCGCCTGCTCCAGCCCCAGGTCCTGGATCTCCGGGTTCAGGCGGGCGCTCTGGAGCCCCAGGTTGTTCTCGAGGGCGCGGTCCACGGCCTCTTCCAGCGTCAGCTCGATGACGGTGCTGCCCGGAACTGCAGGGGGGAGCGCTCGCCCCACCTCGTAGGACTGGGGCGCCGGTGGCGCTCCGGTCTGCTGCACCGCTGCTGCCGTCGACGGAGCGAGGAGGAAGGCGGTGCCGAGCACAAGCGTGAAGCGAGTGGGAGACGTCATCATCTCGTGGATCCGGATGGAAAAATGAAGGGCATGACTCCCCCACCGGTTGCTGCCGGCGGCGGGAGGGGGTGGGGCGGGTTCCCGGAAGAGCTGGCTTCCGCCGATGGACCCGCACTCGACGGCTGTCCCAGCTGTCCCATGGAAGATGCCCGGGAAGGCGCAAATGTTTAACGTGACGGCGCGCCCGGGCGGTAGGTCGAGAGCGCTTCGCGGGCGATCTCGGCCGGGGACCAGGCCACCGGCGTCATCCGGTGTCTCGCGAAGTCGGCAAGCTGGTCCTCGTGGTGCGGACTGTCGGCCCGGTTGCTCTGCCCGTAGGCGAGCACCGTGTACCCACGGGGTTCGGCTCCGAACTCCACGGCAGAGATCCACCCGTCGCCTCCCCGCACCCTGCGGCGCCCGTCATCGTCGTCGTCGAACCAGATCACCCGGAAGCAGCCGAGGAGGCCGTCGCATCCGCTGACCGGGAGGTCCAGCCGCCCGTGGCGGGCCCGGTGAACGTCGCCCCAGGCCACGTCCACGCTCCCCCATCGCTGACGCGTGGCGGGGACCGCGGACCGGAATGCCGCCACGGCCCGCTCGGCGTCGGCGAGGCCCCGGGGGGTGGTCATGGGCGCCTCCGGTGACCAGACCTCGGCGAAGAGCCGCTCTGCGGGAGCGGGGAATCCAGCGGAGCGGGCCCGCCCCTCGTCGGTGGCGGGGGACCTGCCGGCCCCTTCCAGGTAGCGCTCCCACCATTCCACGAAGAGCACGGCCCCGCGTGCATCGGTGGCAGCGGTCCGGTCCCAGCCTTCGAGCGTGGTACGTGCCACTTCGAGTTCCGCATCCCACGTTTCGCTGCCGCGCACGGCATCGAGTGCCGCCAGCAGGTCATCGAGTACCCGGTCCGCCAGGAGCATGCCGTCGCTGGCCCGGAGCGCCACCACGTCCTCCAGCGAAAAGCGCCGCTCGTTGTGCAGCAGTTCGAGGGAGTGCTGGCTGCGGAGACGCACCCTCGGAGCCTCGGCTTCCGGGGGGTAGTCCCCGGCGTCCAGTACCGCGTTCAGGTTGGTGTGGTGGAAGGGGTCGTTCTCGTTCCTCAGGTACCCGCCGGGGGGGTTCAGCAGCTGGGGGAGGGCATCGAAGGAGAGAAAGGCCTGCCACGCATCTTCAGCCCCCGTGGCCCGGTGCGCCACCGAGTCGGCGCCGAAGAGGTGGGGGCGGTCCGGATGCATGGCGTTCCAGACGTAGAAGATGTTCCCGTCCGCATCCGCATACGTGAAGTTCGACTG
>REBP01000240.1 GCA_007692665.1 Gemmatimonadales bacterium
CTCGGTCTGCCGGCCCGGGGCTGCCCCGCTCAGGGCTGCCAGCCATACCTGTAGTAGAGGCCGGGGAGGGGAACGATCGTCGTGTTCGGCGGAGTGTCGTCTTCGGGGTCGAGCCGGTTCACTGCGAGCCCCCGGTTCAGCGCCACTTCCAGCCCCATGGCATGCCCGCCCGTGATCGCCCAGTCCACCGCCAGCGGGACCCGGGCGATGAGCACGGATCCGCTGCCGTCCTCGGTCCAGGCGGTCAGGCTCCAGAGCCCCACCCCCACCGCAGGCTGGAACCTGCCGTCGCCGAAGTAGCGTTTCCCGGCCACCGAAACCGAGACCTCCCGAAAGGTGATGGTTCCCAGCGTGAGTTCTCCCGACCACCCGCCGCGGCGATATTCAGCGATGAGCCCCACGAGACCGGTCCCGCCCAGCGACACGCCGAGCCGCACCTCGCCCCGGTCGGGAACCGCCACCTGGCCAACGGCGGGGCGAGCGGTTGTCGCGAGCGCGAGGACAAGGGCCAGCGCCAGGGCCGCCGCCGGGGCCGTTCCGCTCCGGGAGTGGCGGACCGGACGTGCAGAAGTCAGCTTGAGGGGCATGGAGGGCAGGGGGGAGAGGGAACGGAGACGCGAGCGGTACCGGGCCGGTTCGGACGGGATCACTCCTGCGAAGGTAACCAAGGGAAGGGGGGGCGGGGAGGGATGAGTACCACACGCAAACTGGCGAGGGGTGCGGGTTTCCGCATCGGGGGGATGCGGCGCCGCCGGTGGTCCGACGTCGCAGGCGCGCGCCGCGGCCCGGGACCGGTGCCGAGCCTGCTGGCCTGCGCCATGGTGGCGGGCTCGTTCGCCGCGTGCGATGTCCCCGACCCCATGGACGGGGTTCCGGAAGCCGCGGCAAGGTACCTGGACGCGGGCAGGGCCGTCTCGGAATCCGTGGCCACCGGCGTCACCTACCGCGCCATCCAGAGCGCCTCCCAGCCCTGGATGGTCCACCTCCTGGAGGTGGACGTCTCCCGGTGCGAAGTCGGATTCGAGGTCATGGGGCTCGAGCCCCTCGGAAGTGACCGGTTGACGGTGCCCGACCTGGCCCGGGGCGCGGGTCCGGGGGTCGTCGCCGCGGTGAACGGGGACTTCTACACCGAGGAGAACCTCTCCCTCGGGGTCGAGGCCCGGGGAGGAATCCTGCGCGGCCGCACCTCCCGCCCCGTCTTCGCCTGGCGCCCCGGCGAGGACCCCCGTCTGTCCGAGGTGGCCTGGCAGGGGGATTCCCTCCGGATTGGGGACTGGTCGGTGGTGCGCGGCGAGCCCGACGGACGTACCGAGCTCCTGGCCGGGTTCCCCGCGCTCCTTTCCGGCGGGGAATGGGTGGGCGACCTGGAGCAGGCGGAGCGCCCGGCCTTCGCGGCGGCGCGCCACCCCAGGACGGCCGTGGGGTGGGACCCGGACCGCCGCCGCCTCTGGGTCGTCGTGGCGGACGGTCGCCGGGAGGGGGTGGCCGAGGGAATGACGCTCCCCGAACTGGCCGATCTCTTCCGGGCCCTCGGCGCCTCCGAGGCGCTCAATCTCGACGGGGGCGGCTCCTCGACGATGATGGTGTCCGGCCGCGTCGTCAGTCGCCCGTCGGACCCGGCCGGACCCCGCCCCGTCGTGAACGCCCTGACGATCCGGGAGGACCCGACCTTCTGCGCCGTCCCTGCCGGTCGATCAGCCCCAGCTCTCCCCCTCCCAGCACATGTCCCAGAACCGTAGCTCGTAGCGCGACGAGAGCAGGAAGATCTCCCGGAGGCGGGCCGCCTTCTCCGGGGTGACGTCGGCGGCGACGCGGTCCAGCTCGCCCCGGAGCCACTCGGCGGCGCCGGCGAACTCCTCGGACGCGTACTGGGCGATCCAGTCGGCGTACCGGGCGTCATCCGGGAGCGGCCCCTTCGCCAGCGCCCGCCCGATGACCACGTACCCCCACGCGCAGGGAAGGAGGGCGGCCAGCAGGTCGGCCATGTCGCCGTCGGCGGCGGTGCGCACCAGGAAGTCGGTGTAGGCCCGGGTGGTGGGCCACATGGGCTCGGCCTCGAGGGCCTCCGGCGTGATGCCGAACCGGGCGGCGTACGACCGGTGGAGCTCCATCTCGCCGTTCAGCGTCAGGTCCAGCACCTTGGCATACCACGCCATGGACTCGAGGCGGTCGGCCTTGGCCACGGCCCAGGCGAAGATCCGCGAGAACTCCTTCAGGTACCCGTAGTCCTGGAGGACCCACCGGCGGAAGCGGGCTTCCTCCAGCGTGCCATCGCCGATGCCCTTCACGAAGGGGTGGTCGAGCTGGGCGTCCCACAGGGGCTGGGCGGCGCGGTAGAGGCTGTCGGAAAGGGCAGGGGAGCTCATGACGCGCCGCCCTCCGTCGATCCCTGGGGCGAATGCGTCGACCCCTTCGCATCCGATCCCCGATCATCGGAGCCCCGGGCGTCGGGCCCGGCCATGTGGGCCCAGGCCGAGCCCGTGCGGGCGGAGGGGTCGGGATTCCAGGCGGGACCGCCTTCCTCCGGCGCCAGCGTGTCGGCGATGCCCGGCCAGCCGTCGCCCTCCACGGCCATTTCCCAGAACGCGATCTCGTAGAGGAGGGAGAGGCGGTAGAGCTCCGCCATGCGGGCGCGCTCCGGGCCCCCGGCGTCGGCGGCCAGCGCCTCCAGCTCGCCGCCCAGAAAGCCCACGTACCCCGCGAAATCGGGGCCTGCCCAGTTCTCGACGAAGGGGAGCCAGGGCGACGCGGGGTCGATGCCGGCCTGGACCACCTTCCACGATTCGTGGTAGGCGCGCTCGGCGGCGTAGAGCACGGTGAACGACTCGGCGTAGCTGGCCGACGCACCGGTGCCCAGCAGGAACTGGATGTAGGCGTGGCAGGTGAAGGCCGGCGGGGCACCGCGGAGCGTCACGCCCACCTTCGCCGCCCGCTCCTCGAAGAGATGCAGCTCCTTTTCCAGGGCCGAGATCACGCCGGCCAGGGGCGCCCAGTGGGCCCGGGGTGCCCGGGGAATCATGCCGGCGATGAAGGGGATCGCGGCCTCCACGAAGAGGTAGTCCTGGCGCATCCAGGTGGCGAAGGTCTCGGCGGGGATCGTGCCGTCGCGGGTATCGAGGAGAAAGCGGTGGTTGCGGACGGCATCCCAGAGGGGCGCGAGCCGCTGGTCCTGTTCATCGATGAAGGACATTCATGCTCCGTGGCGTGGCGTGGGGTGGGGTGGCGCGGGGTGCGGGCGGGCGACTCAGTACTGGACAGCCAGGGAAGCGCCGAAGTACATCGCCCGCCCGGGGCCGGGTTCGAAATACCGTCCATCGACGGCGTTCACCGAGACCGAACTCGTGTACGCGACATCGAGGACGTTGGTGATCCCCAGGAAGGGGCTCAGTCGCAGCCCCAGCAGGTTCGCCTCGTTGACACCGGCCCGGACGTCGAGGAGCCGGCGCGGAGGGGTGGCGGCCTGGGGGTCGTTGTCGTCGCGGGTGAGAATCGAGGCCATGGCTTCGCCCCGGAACTCCGCGAACCAGCTCCCCGGTCCAAGGCGGAGAATGCCCTCGATCCGATGGGGTGCGATGCCCGGGACCCGGTTTCCGCTGTAGGAGACCCCGTCCACGCTGTAGCTGCGGAAGTGGGCCCGGTTGGTGGAGAGGGTCATCCTTGCGGCGACCATCGGGTCCGGCGAGAACTGGAGCGTGGCCTCGATTCCTTCCCGCTCCGAGCGACCGGAGTTGCGGAAGAAGCGCCGCCCCGGGACCTGCGCCACTTCGAAGGGGACGAGTTCGTTGTAGAGAACGGTGTGGAAGAAGGCGAGTTCCCAGGCGGCCACCTCGCCCAGAAGCCCCCGGGCACCCAGCTCGCCGGTGATCCCGACCTGCGGCTCGAGCTCCGGGTTGAACCCCCCCAACCCGTCGGGATGGTTCGCCAGTTCGGAGGTGGTGGGCGTCTCGAAGGCGGTGGAGAGGTTCATGTAGGCCCCGAGGGCCCGGGTGATGGAGGCGTGGAGCCCGAACGAGGGCGATGCCGAGTCGAGGGTGCGTCCTCCTGCCTCCTCGGGTGCGCCGAAGGTCCGGGGGAGGCGGTCCGCCGCCGAGAATCGGATGCGGTCGTACCGGAGTCCCGTCATGACGTCCAGGACCCTGTTGATGGGAAGGAGGGCCTGGATGAACACGGCGCCTCCGAAAACCCGCTCCCGCTGGTCCAGTCGGAGCGAACCCCGCTCGCCGGCCTCGTTGGCGAACTGTCTGCGTTCGTCGAGCTGGCTGCTCGCCTCGAATCCCGCCGCCCACCAGAGATCCCCGACGGGTCCGGCCTGTTCTGTCCGGAGGATGCCCCGGATCCCCCCGACCTTCCGGTCCAGGTCGACCACCGCCCAGGGGATCGGGTTCACGAGTTCCCGACGGACGGCATGGGTCGCCAGCTCCAGTTCGCGCCCTGCCAGGGGGCCGCGCCAGGTCAGCCCGGCCTGGCTCTGGACCACGTCCTTCCGGGTCCCCTGGGCCACGTTGCCGGAGGACGCCCGGCGGTCGCCCACTTCCATTTCGAAGCGGGTGAGCGCCCCCGGGTTCTCCGACCCCAGCTCCAGGTGGTTGGCCACGAGTCGAATCTCCCCCCCCAGGAGGCTGGAAGAGAAGGTCGCGTTGACCTGCTCCCGCCGCGTGTTTCCATAGACCGATCGGTTGCCGTCGCCGCGATACGTCCGGAACCCGTCCCACTCGTAACGCGAGAGGCTCACCAGGTACTGCTGTGCACCAAGGGTCCCTGACGTGGTGCTCTGAAGCCGATGCATGCCGTGGTCACCCTCCACGACCCGCAGCTCCTGTCGGACCCGGGATTCCGACGGCGCGCGGGTCTCGAAGGTCAGGACGCCCCCGGCGGCGTTCCCGTACAGGGCGGCCCCGGGGCCCCGAAGCGCCTCGACGCGACCCAGCGAACCCAGGTCCAGGTGCTCCAGCGTGGACTGGCCGTCGGGGAGGGTGGCCGGGATCCCGTCCACCACCACCTGGATGCCCCGGACCCCGAAACCGGAACGGGCGCCGAACCCCCGGATCGAGACCTGCTCGCCCAGCGCGTCGTTGAAGCGATTCTGCACCTGGACCCCGGGGAGGCCGTGAAGGGCTTCCTCGACGGAGGAGGCGGAACGCCCCCGGCCCAGCACCTCCTCCTGGATGACCGAGATCGCGAAGGGCGCCCGATCCACCCGGATGGGACTCCTCAGGATGTTGACGATGACGCCGCGGACGGGGATCGGGTCCAGCGTGTCCCGCTGGATCGTGTCCACGGGGAGGGTGTCCGCGGGAATCGTGTCGGCGGAGATCGTGGCGGACGGAACCGTGATCGCCGGAGGTGCGCCCATGGAACCCGTCGGTCCCCCGACCGCGTTCACGGGAGCCGGAGCCACCGCAGAGAGCACGACCCCCCCCACGAGGGCGCCCGACAACAGGAAGCCAGGTGGGGAAAAGCGGGGGAATCGCTGGGGCATCGATGGTCGGGGCGGGGAGAGGCGCGGAAGGGTCCGGCCCGGGGGCCGGTCATGGGATCGGGATCGTCGGGGGGGTCCCCGGAATGTGCCGGGACCGACCCGCGTTGTCGAGCCCGGGCGTCCTGCGATAGCTTGGGGGCGGGACCCCGTGCCGTCCGTCCGTGACCCGTCCCTGCCCTGTGCCTGCTGCCCCGTCTTCAACCTCGCGAACCCGCCCCCATGCACGGTTTTCCCCCCTCGACCTTTCAGCGCCGCCGCTCCGCCGCCCTTCACCGGCTGGGGAAGGGGGTCATGGTACTCCCTTCGGCCGGGAGGGTCTACCGGGCGGGAGATTCGGAGCTTCCCTATCGGCCCGATTCGGAACTCTTCTATCTGACGGGATGGACGGAACCGGATGCGGTCCTCGTTCTCCGGGGTTTCGCCGACGATGCCCGGGTGGTCCTGTACGTGGCGCCTCGTGACCCCGCCGCCGAACAGTGGACCGGGATCCGGATGGGGCCGGGCGCGGCAGCGGAACGCCTCGGCCTCCCGCCTGCGGACGTGCGTCCACTGGAGCGCCTCTCGTCGGAGCTTCCGGGGCTGCTCACCGGGGCCGACCTCGTCCACGCGCGGCTGGGGGAGGCCCACGGCGTCGGCGAGGACGTGGGGTCGGTCGTGGTCCGGAGCACCGTTGCGTCCCTGGCCCTGGCGCGACGTCGTGGGGCCAGGACCGGATCGGGGCCACGCGGTATCGTGGATCCCGGTGGCATCCTCGACGAACTGCGTCTCTTCAAGGATGCGGAGGAGGTCCGCGCCATGCGGGCCGCCGCCGATGCCTCGGTGGCAGGCTTCGAGGCGCTCTTCGACCGCGTGGTGGCGGGGATCGACGGCGAGGCCGAGGCCGAGGCCGAACTCCTGCGCGCCTTCCGGAGGGCCGGGGCGTCGGGGCCGGCCTATGCCCCCATCACCGCTGCCGGGGTGAACGCCTGCATCCTGCACTACGGGGCCAACGACGCGCCGATCCTCGAGGGAGACCTGCTCCTCGTGGACGCGGGCGCCGAGGTCCGGATGTACGCCGGCGACATCAGCCGCACCATTCCGGTGTCGGGGCGCTTCTCGACGCGGCAGCGTGAACTCTACGAGGTCGTGGAGGCCGCGCGGGCATCGGCGGTGGAAGCCTGCCGCCCCGGTCGCACGGTGGAGGCGGTGCACGAGGCCGCGAGCCTCGCCCTGGTGCGCGGCCTCGTGGACCTCGGCGTACTGTCAGGCGACCCCGCCGTGCTGCTGGCAGAGGAGGCGCTTCGGCCCTTCTTTCCCCACCGCACCTCGCACTGGCTCGGCCTCGAGACCCATGATCCCGGGGACTACGCCCGGGAGGGCCGCGCCCGCCTTCTCGAGCCCGGCATGGTCCTCACGGTGGAGCCCGGCCTCTACCTCCCGCCCCCGGGACTCTTCCAGGGGCTCGACCTGCCCGACCCGGACCCGGCGGCTCCCTTCCGGGGACTGGGCATCCGCATCGAGGACGACATCCTCATCACCGATGACGGTCCCGAGAACCTCACTGCGGCGCTCCCCACCGACCCCGATGCGCTGGAGGCCCGGCTGACGGGGTGACCGGCCCCTGGATGCCGGGGCCGGGCCGGAACCCCGCCCTCACCGCACCCGGGCCGCGTCGAACGGAGCGTCCTCCGAGTCGTCTCCGGAGAGCCGCTCGCTCATGGCGCGGAAGCGCGCCTTCGCCCGGTCGGTGAGCCCCTCCACCTTCACGTAGAGCACCGGGATCAGGAAGAGGGTGAAGACGGCGGCCACGAGGGCGCCGCCGATGGTCACCACCGCCATGGGCGCGCTGAACCCGGCACCCGGCCCGGACCCGATGGCCTGCGGAAGGAGCGCGGCGGCAATGGCCACGTTGCTCATGACGATGGGACGAAGGCGCACCGGCCCGGCCTCACCCACCGCCTCGGCGGCGGTCTTCCCCTTCGCCTGCTGCTGCCCGGCGTAGTCCAGGATCAGGATCGCGTTGTTCACCACGATCCCCACCAGCATGACGATGGCCATCATGGCGAAGATGTTCAGCGGCACCCCCGCCAGCATGAGCCCCAGCATGCCTCCGGCCACGCCCAGCGGGAGCGTCACCATGATGGTGAGCGGCCGGACGAAGGACTCGAGGATCATGGCGAGCACGATGTAGGTCAGGATGATGGCCAGCGCCAGCGCCTCCAGGATCGCCGCGAAGGCGTCGCCGAAGTCCTCGAACTCGCCGCCCACCTGCCAGCTGTACCCCGGCGGCAGCGGTTCCTCCGCCAGCCGGTCCTGGATCTCGGCGACGAGCTCGGTGAGGCTCCCCGTGCCGATGTCGGCCTCCACGTCGTAGCTCCGCTGCCGGTTCTCGCGCCGAATGGCCGGCGGGCTCTCCTCCAGCTCCAGCGTCCCCACCGAGGTGATGGGAATGCGGCCCGCCGCCGACGGGATCCGGAGCTCGGAGACCTGCTCCGGACGGAGGCGGGAGTCCTCGGGGTAGCGGACCCGGATGTCGACCTCGTCGCCGGCGCTCCGGAAGACTCCGGCCACCTCGCCCTCGAGCGCCGCCCGGATCGTGGTGCCCACCTGGCCCACGGTCAGCCCCGCATCGGCCAGCGCCGCCCGGTCGGGGCGGAAGACCAGTTCGTTGCGCGGGGCATCGATGGTGTTCCTCACGTCGATGAGTCCCTGGACCTGGGCCACCGTCCTCGTGACCTGCTCCGTCACCTCTTCCAGCTGGGCCGCGGGCCCCGACACGGTGACCAGGATGTCGGCCGCGCCGCCCGGGCCCCCGGTGGAGCTCGCCATGGTGACCTGCACCTCGGCGTCGGGAATGCTTGCCACGAGGGGGCGGATGACCCGGACCATCTCGTCGGTGGAGCGCACCCGGTCGTCCCGGAGCGTCACGAGCACCTGCGCCCGGTTGGACGATTCCGCCGCCGCCATGAAGCCCGAGCCCGCCGCCACGGTGGAGAGGACCGCCTCCACATCGTCCAGTTCCAGCAGGAGCGGCTCGAGCCCGATGATGACCCGCTCGGTCCGGTCCAGCGCCGCCGCCGACGGGAGCTCGATGTCGATCTGGACGATGCCCTCGTCGGTGCTGGGCAGGAACTCCCCCGCGACGAACCGGGTGGCCAGGAACATGGAGCCCACGAAGAAGAGCCCCACCGCGCCGATGACGAGCCAGCCGTTCCGGGGCCGCAGGAGCGCCCACCCCAGCCCCGTCCTGTAGCTGTCCGTGAGCCCGTTGTACCCACGGTCCCACCGCCGCCACACCGGCGCGAGGAAGGTCTTCGAGGCCCGCTTCGTCTCGTTCTTCCGGAGGAGCTTCGCCGCCAGGAGCGGGGCCAGGATGAACGAGATGATGACCGAGAAGATCGTGGCGAAGACCACGGTGAGCCCGAAGGCATAGAAGAACTGCCCGATGATCCCGCGCATGAACGCGATGGGGGTGAAGACCACGAGGTTCGTCAGCGCCGACGCGGCCACGGCCACCCCGATCTCGGCGGTTCCCTCCTCGGCGGCCTCCGCCGGGTCGTACCCCATGTCCAGGTACCGGTAGATGTTCTCCAGCACCACGATGGTGTTCGTGACCAGGATCCCCACCGTCACCCCCAGCGCCAGCAGGGTCATGACGTTGAGCGTGAACCCCGCCTGCCCCAGCAGCAGGAAGGTGGAGATGATGGTGGCGGGCATGGCCAGCGCCGCCACCAGCGTCCCCCGCCAGGAGTGGAGGAAGATGAAGAGGATGAGGGTGGTGAGCAGGATCCCGATGAAGATCGACCAGATCACGTCGGAAATGGATCCCTGGATGAAGACCGATCCGTCCTGGACGATGACCAGTTCCGCCCCCGGCGGGAGGAGCTCGTCGCGGATGCGGTCCAGCTCCGCACGGATCCCGGCCGCCGCCTCGACGGTGTTCGCGTCCCCCTGCTTCTGGATCGAGATCGAGACCGCCGATTCGCCCTGCGAACGCGCCAGCTGGGTGCGGTCGCCGAAGCCCGCCTCCACGGTGGCCACGTCGCCCAGGCGAAGCACCTGCCCGTCGGCCAGGAAGAGGCGGAGGTCCGCGAGCTCCCGGATCTCCCGGTACTCGCCGGTGACCCGCACCGACGTGGCCTCGTCGCGGTTCTGCACGCGGCCCCCCGGGATCACCAGGTTCTCGGCCCGGATCAGCTCGACGATGTCCTGCACCGACAGGTCCCAGGCCTCGAGGCGGTCCGGGAAGACGGTGACCTGCACCTCCTGCTGCCGTCCGCCCACCACGCTCACGTCGGCCACCCCGGCCACCCGCGACAGGCGTTCCCGGATCTGGTCGTCGGCCAGGTCGAAGAGGAGGTCGGCGCCCTGCGGTCCCGACAGGGCGACCTGCACGATGGGGAACGCATCGATGTCGAACTTCTGGACGACCGGAGCCTCCACATCCGAGGGGAGCATCCCGCGGATCGCGTCCACCTGGTCCTTCACGTCGATGGCCGCCAGGTCCGCGTCCACCTCCAGCTCGAACTGGAGGATCACGATGGAGAGGTTGTCGCGGCTGAACGAGGTCAGGGAGTTCAGGTTCGGGATGTTCGAGACCGCGTCCTCGATGGGCTCGGTGAGCTGCGTCGCCACCTCGTCGGGGCCGGCACCGGGGTACACGGTGGTGATCGTCACCACCGGGAACTCCACGTCGGGATAGAGGTCCGTGCGGAGCTGGAAGAAGGAGAATGCGCCCAGGACCACGAAGACCACGATGATCATCGTGGCCAGCACGGGGCGCTGGACCGCCAGGCGGGGGAGGAAGCGGAACATCAGTCGACCACCCGGGCCCGGGCCCCGTCGGAGAGGAGGGTGGCGCCCTCGGTGATCACCCGTTCGCCGGGCTGGACCCCCGAGAGGATCTCCACGAAGTCATCGGCGCGGAGCCCCACCTCGACCTGGCGGAGTTCCGCGCGGTCGTCGCCGTTCAGCACCCACACGCCCTCGTTGCGCAGCGCGATGCGGGGGACCCGGACCACCCCTTCCCGGGCATCCACCTGGATCCGCACGTTGGCGAAGCTGCCGGGCCGGAGCCCCGAGGCGGCGCCGCCGGGGACCCGCACTTCCACCTCCACCAGGCGGGAGCGGGCGTCGGCCTGCATCGCGATCCGGTCCACCTGCCCCGAGGGGGCGTCGTCGCCGGTCCCCACCCGGGCGATCTGGCCGCGCTCGATCTCGCGGGCCTGGTCGGGGCTCATCTGGAGGGGGATGCGAAAGGCCGAGTCGTCCACGACATACACCAGGGGGTCTCCCTGCGAGGGGATCATTCCGACCCGGGCAGGGACATCGGTGACGACCCCCGCGATGGGGGAAGTGCCGTCCATGGTTCCGGCCAGCGCCTCCCGGTCGGCCCGGGCCAGCTCGAGGCCGGTGTTCGCGTCTTCCCAGTCCTGGTCCGACAGCGCGCCGGCTTCCCAGAGGGGCCGGAGGCGTTCCACCCGGCGCTCCGCCTGCTGGAGGGCGGCGACCGCCTGCCGGACCCGGGCGTCGGCGGACTGCCCGGACTGACGCACCAGGAGCTGGCCCGCCTGGACGCGGGCGCCCACCTGGGTCCGGACTTCCCGGACCTCGTCGTCGCTCCGGGCCCGGAGGACCGATTCGCGCTCGCCGGTGACGGTGCCGGAGAAGGAGCGCCACACCTCGAGGGTGCCGCGGTCGGCGGTGGCCACGAGGACCGGGACGCCGTCGCGCTCGCGGATGTCGTCCACCGTCTCGGTGGGCTCCGGCTCGGCGGAAAGCTGGACGAGACGGATTCCGAAGATCACCAGTATGACGAGGACGAGGGTCGAGAGGACCCAGCCCGTGGTTCCCATGCGCTTCATGTTCAGTTGTATCCCTGGATGCGGTCACGAACGAGGGGGAGTGACCCCCCGGAAGCCCGCTCGAGGCGGGCGATCGTGCTGACGTAGCGGAGGAGGGCCTCCGCCTCGTTGATGCGGGACTGCTGGAGGAGGAGTCGCGTGTTGGAGAGTTCGAGGGCCGTGCCGGAGCCGGCGGCGAAGCGGAGTTCGGCCAGCTCCACCACGCGCCGGGCCTCTTCCACCGTTCCCCGGCGTGCCTCGACCTGCGAGAGGGCGGATTCGAGCTCCGAGAGTCCGCTTTCGAGTTCGAGGCGGAGCCCCTCCACGAGCTGCGACACCTGAAGCTCGGCCTGGCGCACGCCCGACCGGGCGGACCCGATCTCGGCCCGGGTGCGGAAGCCGTTGAAGATGGGGATCGAGACCTGGAAGCCGGCGTTCCAGTCCTCGTTCCAGACCCCCCCGGAGGCGGGGACGACGGTGGCCGGGAAGGCCTGCCACCCCAGGTCCAGGAAGGCCCCCACGGTGGGCCGGTACCCGGACCGCGCCAGTCGAACCTGGTCCTCCTCGATCCGGACCAGGGTGCGGGCGGCCTGGATCCGGGCCCGGGACTCGAGGGCCGCACGCAGGACTTCATCGTCCACGCCGGCCAGCTCCGCCTCGAGGGGGGTCGTGAGGGCCACGTCGGTGTCGGCGGGGAGCTGCACCAGCCGAAGGAGGTTCAGCCGGGCCAGCCGGGCGCCGTTCCGGGCCTCCACCACCTGGGGCTCCAGGTTGTCGCGCTCCACCCTGGCCGTGAGTTCGTCCAGTTCGGAGGCCACGCCCTGCTCGCGAAACCCCCGGACCTGGCGGAGCTGCTCGTCGGCGAGCTGGTAGGCTTCCGCGGCGATCTCCACGAGCAGCGCGGAGAAGACGGCCTGGAAATAGGCCTCCCTCACCTGCAGGCGGACCTCGGCCTCGGTCTCCTCCAGTTCCAGCCGGAGGGTTTCCCGGACCCGGTCGGCAATGTCCAGTCCGATCCCCACGCGCCCGGCGGCGTAGAGGGGCTGGGTGATGCGCACCCCTGCCACCCAGGTGTTGGGGCGGCCGAAGGGCAGGTTCGCGAAGGGGTTGTCGGGGTCGGCCTCACCGTTGCCGTTTCCGCCGATGCCATTCCCCGGCTCCGCCGGCACGGCGGCAAGACCGTCGAAGATGCTCCGGATGGAGCGGGTATAGGCGACGTTGGCCGAGACCTCGGGGAAGGCGCCCGCCCTCACCTGGGTGATCTCGTCCTCGGCCTGGGCAATCTGCTCCCGCACGAGGGCCACCTCTTCCCCCTGCTCCAGCGCGCGCCGTTCGGCGTCCGCCAGGGAAAGGGGCGTCTGGGCGGCGCCCAGGGTGGGGAGGAGCACCAGCAGGCCGATGGGGAGGGCAGGAAGCCAGGCGAACACACGGTTCATGGCGACGCCTGCGTGGCCGAGGCGTGAACGGAGGCACCGGTGTCGGCGTCGCGGTCGGCGTCGGCGTCGGCGTCCGAAGCCACGCGCTTGTGCCAGCGGGTGGCAAGTCCGTCAACTTCCTCGAGGATGAAGGCGTGGAAGTCCCGCCAGGTGGTCATCCGGGCCCTCGCGCGGAGCTGGTCGGCGGGAAGGTTTCTCAGCGCCTCCTCCGCGACTTCCACCTTGGCCTTCATGCGGACGATGGTCGCCCGGATGAGACGCTCGGGGAAGGCGGGGGCCAGCTCGTAGTAATCCTTCCGGTCGCCGGGGAGCGAAACCCGTTCTGCCCCGCCCACCTCGGCCAGGAGCCGGCAGTTCGTGCTCACCGAGGCGCGGCTCACGTGGAGTGCCTCGGCGATCGAGTCCAGCGAGGCCGGGGCCTCCGCCGTGATCAGGAAACCGAGGATGCGTCCGGCGATGCGAGGCAGGCCGTCACGCTCGGCCTCGAGCCCCATGCGTTCCACGAAACGTTCGACTGCAGGATCCATTGAAAATCGCCGTGTTGGTGCGGGTCGTCCCCGGGCTCGGCGCGTGCACGCCAGGAAATGCCCGGGAGCTGCTGCGGACCAACGATAGTCTGTTGCGTTCGTTCAGTCAATACTGAATGTGATGAAAGGTACAAGCCCCGAATGCCTCATGCCGTGCCCCCTGGAACGGGGAAGGGAGCAGCGCCCGGCCCCGGGCGCTGCTCCCTTCCCTCTAGGGGTTCATCCAGTACGTCAGCTTCACCATCAGCACGTTTTCGGGCGCCTGGTCGAACAGGTTGCGCATCCCTTCGCCAAGCTCGAAATCCCCCTGCCGCGTGAAATCGTCCCGGCCCTGGCTCCAGACCAGGAAGAGCGCCGAACCGGGGCGGTACTCCCAGCGGAGCACCGCGTTCGACCGGAACTGTCCCACGCGGAAGTCGGGGACGCCGAAGCTCTCGGGCGTCCCGTCGCCGTTCAGGTCGGCGCGGTAGACGGTTCCGTCGCGCGTGGCCGCCACGGCCGAGAACCGGTCCTCGTACCGCGCGGCCCTGGGGTCCGCCACGCGCTTGAAGTCGCCGAAGCTCTGGCTCGACACGAAGGGCTGCCCGTAGAGCTGGAAGGTGAGGTTCGGGGTGACCGCCACGTCCACGCGGGCGGTCAGGCCGACCGTGGTCTGCTCCATGCGACCGAACACGTAGTGGTCATCCGGCCCGGTGGCGACGCGCCCCACCCACTGCCGGTCCTCCTCCCGCCAGGTCACGAACGGGCCGGTGCGGACCGTGGCCCGTTCCGAGGGCCGCCAGCGCAGGTTCGTGGACAGGGAGTGGCTCCACGAATCCGCCTCGGGTCGGACGCTCCAGTTGTAATTGCCGCTCACCTGCAGGTCTCGTCGGCCATCGGAATTGATCCCCGACCACCCGTTCCACGACGGCTCGGTGCGGAGCGCGGGCCCCCCGCGCAGGAGGGACGGGTTCAGGCCGCCCACGTTGGTGTTGACGCCCGCGAAGACGCCCCAGTTGTTCAGGAAGTTGGCATTGCCGTTGACGTTGCCCCCGACATTGGTGCGCTCCCATCCGCTGGTCCACGCGCCCCAGGCGTTCACGTTCACGCCCCAGTTCCTCAGGTAGTCGCCCGGCTGCGTCTGCCGGTACCCCACGTAGGCCGCCTGCTCCAGGAACCCGGTGCTGGGCATGAAGCCCAGATCGTTCACCTCGAAGCCAGGCGACCGGTACTGGGTGAACGACGCGGCCCGCCACGGTCCGCCCCCCGACTTGAAGATCTCGAAGTTCCCGCTCCATCCCACCATGGAGGTGGCATCCGGGTCTACCGACAGGTAATCGGCATCCGGGCGCTGAAGGTACCGGGCCGATGAACGCTGGGTGGCGAGCATCGCCTCGCGGCTCCCCGAGACCCTCGATCCGATGAGGTAGGCCCGGAGTTCGTAGTCACCCCCGGCGAAGCGATGCCGCGCATCGACGCCCCCCGTCAGGGCCCGGTCGCGGAGGCCCAGGTCGGCCGCGACGTCGGCATCGCGGAAGAGCGCGGTCCCGATTCCCCCCAGCGTCGTCTCTCCCCCCCGGAGGTCCCGCTGGATCCTGACCACGGAGGCGCTCGAGAGCGGTTCCACGGTCCGGCTGGACCTGGATCCGTCCACGCCGGCAAACCGGGCCTCCTCCGAGCCGGTGAGCGCGTTCAGCACGCCCACCGACCATCCGGACTCGGTCTTCCCCGACAGCTTGGCTGCCGACAGGATCCGGGTCTGGTTGGGGCGATCGACCCACCCCTGGCCCGAGGGAGAGGCCCCCTGCGGGGAGCGGCCGATGCGGCGCGAGTAGAACAGCGACTGGTTCGCCCCGTCGCCGTCGCCCATGCCGATCCCGAACTGGAAGATGCCCGATCCCTCCACGAAAAACGGGCGCCGCTCGGGGAGGAAGGTCTCGAATGCCGTGAGGTTCACCTGCGCCGGGTCCGCCTCCACCTGCCCGAAGTCCGGGTTCACGGTGAGGTCCAGCGTCAGGTTGTTCGTGATGCCCATCTTGAGGTCCGCGCCGAGCTCCGCCGCCCCGTCGTTCTTCCGGAAGAACGGGTTCTCTTCGGCACCGGGTCCCCGGCGGACCTGGGCCACCGTGTAGGGCAGCAGCTCGATGCGGCGCCCCGAGGGAAGGTCCCTCAGCCCCTCCAGAATGCCCGACCGCGAGACGACGGCGTTCTCGTTGGGCGAGATCGGGGCCCAGACGGAGAGCTCGTTCCGGCGAGCGATGTCGCGGGCGAAGTTGATGCCCCAGTCCTGGAGCGGTGCGCCCGAGAACCGGAGCTGCGACAGGGGGATGCGGAACTCCGCAGTCCACCCCTCGTCGTCGATGGTGGTGGCCACGTCCCACACCGCGTCCCACCCGATGTCCTCGCGGGTGTCCTCGTACCGGTAGAGGTCCATCTTCACGCCCAGCGGGTTCACGGCGAAGTGGAAGGCGGTCCTCCGGTCGTGGTACGAGTCGATGATGACGTGCACGCGGTCGGAGTGGGACGACTGGTCACGCCGGGTGAGCTGGGCCGCGATTTCGCCGGGGGTTCGGTCCCAGGCCCGGATCGCCACGTAGACGGCCTCGTCGTCGTAGAGCACGCGGACTTCGGTGGCTTCCGTGGCCGGCTCCCCCTCCCTGGGCTCGACCTGCACGAACCCTGATGCCACCGGAGCCTGACGCCATGCGGCGTCATCGAGCCTCCCGTCGATGAGCGGCGGGGTCCCCTGGATTCGCACGGCAGGGAGGCTCCGGCGTGACCTTCCGTCTGCCGGCAACGTCGCATCGCTTTCCCGCACCACCTCGGTCGAGTCCTGTGCCGCCGCCGGAAGTGCCATCGCCACCGGCGCGAGCAGCCCGGCCAGGAGCACGAAGGAGGCACGCCGCCGGTGATTCGGGGGGCGGTTCGAGCGCCCCGAACCGATACGGGATGTTCTAGTTCTCTCGTTTGCGTTCATGGTCCTGTCCTCGTTCCCCGGGATCCCCGGTCTGGTGGCTGCGTCGGTTGATGGCTTCCCCTACGGCGGTTCCCTCGCCATCGTTTCAGACGCCGGAACCCCTCCTCTCGCGCGACCCCACCGGAGCCTCTGCATGCCCCGTCTCTCTCACCGCTTCTACCGGGCGCATGGCCTGGGCAACGACTACCTGGTCTGCGAGGCGCTCGCGGGGGCGCCGGTCCCCGGGGGCCCCGGCGACTCCGGCGTCTCCGGGCCGTCGCCGGACTCCGGATGGGAACTCAGGCCCGAAGCCGTCGTGGCGATCTGCCGGCGGGGGTCGGGAGAGGGAGCCGACGGCCTGGTCGTGCTTCTCGACCGCCGGCCGGCACCTGGCGCCCCCTTTCCGCTGCGCATGTTCAACCCCGACGGTTCCGAGTTCGAGCGGAGCGGCAACGGGCTCCGCATCCTGGCTTCCTGGCTCCACGCGGAGGGGCTGGTGGGCGATGCACCCTTCGTCGTTCGCTGCGGGGGCGTCGACATCCCCATGCAGGTGCACGGGGTGACGCCCACTGCCTGCTTCGACGTCTCGGTGGACATGGGCGTTGCTTCAGCCGGAGCGGCCGCCGCTGACGCCGTGGGATGGACGGCGCCGTCCGAAGGGGGCCCGGGCGGCGAGGGGCGGTTCGTGGTCGGTCACCCCGAGCTCGGTCCCGTGGCCCTTGTCCCGGTCTGGGTGGGGAACCCGCACGCGGTCGTGTTCCTGGACGGGGATCCGGATGCGGATCCGGCTGCTGAGCCGGATGCGGAGCCGGGGGCCCGCCTTCGCACGGTGCCCGGCACCGGCACCGGCCCTGAAACCGGCGCTGAAACCGGCCCTGAAACCGGCCCTGAAACCGACCTCGACGGCGAACTCCTCCGGCGGGTCGGGCCGTTTCTCTCCACACATCCCGGGTTCGCCCGGGGAACGAACGTTCAGCTTGCCCGGGTCCGGGCGGACGGGTCGGTGGAGATCGGGATCTGGGAGCGCGGCGTGGGGCGGACCTCGGCCTCGGGCACGAGTTCGTGTGCCGTCGCCGTGGCCGCCGTCGCCACCGGTCGCATCGAGGCGGGCGTCATTTCGGTGCGGATGCCGGGAGGAGAACTGGAGGTGCGGGTGACTCCGGAGCTGCAGGTCACGCTGCGCGGTCCGGTGCAGGAGGTGTCGCGGGGAACGTTTGCCCCCGGCTGGCTTGCGCACGCCTGGGCGGACTCGAGCCCCTCCATCCCGCTCCGGCTTCACTCCCGGGCCAGTGGCGCTCTCCCCCTGCCAACCGAGAGATGATTTCCGGCGGCTGGCAGTGGGAACGCGCCATGACGCCAGCGTTCTGCCAACGGGGAGTCGGCTCGCCGACATTGGCAGTTCCGGCGCGGCAGGGCCCGATCCTCCTGCCAGGAGTGTCGGCGGACTTGTCGATTGGCAGGCGCGTTGCGCTGCTGCTCGTTCGCTGCGTCTCGTGCGCCGCCGTTCGGGGGGCTCCGACCGTCGCGCTGACTAACGCACCCCCACCTGCCCGCGCACGGAGGCCAGCAGTCGCTCGGGGTCGTATCCCACCCCGTCACGGAAGACCATGTGGACGTTCCGGATGCTCGCCGGGTCCGCGACCGGATCCCCCGCGATCACCACCAGGTCCGCCCGCTTGCCGACCTCGACGGACCCGTAGGCGTGGTCCTCCCCCAGCACCGCCGCGCCGTTCAGCGTCATGACCCGGATCGCATCCACCGGTGAGAGCCCCACCTCGAGGAGAAGCTCGTAGTTGCGCTGATCACCGAAGCCGGGGAGCGCGCCCCCGATCCCCGTGGGATCAACGCCGGCGGCCAGAATGCCCCCCATCTCGTGAAACCGGCGTTCAAAGGCGAGGGCCTTGTCCCATATGGCGGCCCACGCGTTCCCCTCCGCACCCCGCTCATCGATCTGACGCCGGGTGGCCAGGTAGTCCGCCAGGAACTCCGGGGCGAGCATCTCCCGGAAGCGATCCTCGACGGGCGGCCGATTCGGGAGGCCGAGTTCGTACACCGCGAGGGTGGACGTCATGGGAACGCCGGCGGCCACCATGGCCTGGAGCGTGGCCGTGACCTCCGCCGACTCGATGTCCACGTCGGCCAGCCTTCCAAGCGCCCCCGCCGGGCATTCATCCGGCTCCTTCGCCGGATCCCAGTCGGTGTTGGTGAAGAACCCGTGCTCGAGATTGTCGATCCCGAACTCTACCGCCTCGGTGAACGAAACCGAGCAGAGATGGCCGGTGAACCGGAGCCCCCGCCGATGCGCCTCTTCCACCGCGGCCTGGAAGGAGGCCCGGTCCACCCGCGTGTAGAACTTGAACCAGGTGGCTCCTTCGTCCGCCCAGTACCCGACGACCCGCCTCGCTTCCTCCGGCGTTCCGATCCCCGTCATGTAGCTCGCGGTAGGGCCCGTGAGATACGGGCCGGTCACGTGCATGCGGGGCCCGACCGCATCCCCGGCCTCGATGGCACGCTTCAGGTTCACCTCGGAGTAGGGGTGATAACTCCCCGTGGTCCGGATCGTCGTCACACCGCTTGCCAGGTAGAGTCGCGGGGAACTCACGTCGAGCTGAGCCCGCCGCGACGAGGTCGTGTAGAACGTGTGGTTGTGCATGCCGACAATGCCGGGGATCACCGTGTGCCCCGCCAGTTCCAGGACCTCGGCGCCCTCGGGGATCTCCACCTCGCCCGCCGCACCCACGGCCGCGATCATCCCGTTCCGCACGAGCACCGTCCGGTTCATCGCAGGCTCCGCCCCCGTCCCGTCCACCACGGTCACCCCCACCAGGGCCACCACCGCTGCATCCACCGCCACGAAGTTCCGGACCCCGTCCGAGAGATCCGCTGCCGCGAGAAGCGGCGCCTCGAGAGGAGACTGGGCCTCGACCGCCGAGGGGCTCACGAGCCCGGGAAGGAAGAGAAGCGCCGCGGCCAGGGTGAAGGCGGTGGAGCGCGCGGGTGAGCGGCGCCCGCACAGGGAAAGCGGCATGGAAAGACTGCGGACGTTGACGTTCACGGTCGCGACTCCGGGAGAGGTGGAATGCGGTGGGGGCCTGGTCTCGCCTGCCTGGGTCCCGCCCGGCGGGGTCGACTCCGAAATCCGCCCGGAACACCCGCCGCGGGCTCGTGGGCCCGCACGTCAGCTTACGCCGCGCCCCGAGCTCCGGCAACCGCCATCAGGGTGACAAAGTCCACACGCATGGGGTTTCCGGGAGACGATGGCACGGAAACGAGTCGTATGGGAGACGGGAGCGGGAAGCGTCCGGCGCGGAACTCGACGCTTACGGGCCTGGTTCTCCATACGGAGACTCCGGACGCCAGCGTGCTCGAAAGAGCCGTCGATTGCGGAGAAAGGCTCGCCAGGGGGGGGGGGGGGGGGGGGGGGGGGGGGGGGGGGGGGGGGGGGGGGGGG
>REBP01000234.1 GCA_007692665.1 Gemmatimonadales bacterium
TCTTCCTGGTGTTCCTGGGAAGCCTGATGGGCGAGGGGATGGCCATCACCTTCTTCATCGGCGCCGTGGTCATGAACGTCGGCATGTACTGGTTCAGCGGCCGCGTCGTGCTGAAGATGTACAAGGCGAAGGTCGTGGCCCGCGAGGACGCACCGGAGCTCTACGACATGGTGGACGAGCTCCGGCAGCGCGCCGGCCTCCCCATGCCCGTCGTGGCCATCGCGCCCCAGCAGCAGCCCAACGCCTTCGCCACCGGGCGGAACCACAAGCACGCCGTGGTCTGCGTGACCACAGGGCTCCTGCAGCTCATGGACCGGCGGGAGCTGGAGGGCGTCATCGCCCATGAACTCGCGCACATCCAGCACCGGCACATGCTGGTCTCCACCGTGGCCGCCGTCATGGCCGGTGCCATCGCGCTGGTGGCGCGCTGGGGGTACTTCTTCGGGGGGGGCGGCGAGAACCGGAATCCCGTGGTGGGGATCCTCATCATGATCCTCGCGCCCATGGCCGCCATCATCCTCCAGATGGCGATCTCCCGCACCAACGAGTTCCAGGCCGACGCCACGGGCGCCAGCATCGCCGGAACGCCGGACGGGCTGGCCAGCGCCCTCCAGCGCCTGGAATCGGCGGCCCAGCGCATCCCCATGGACGTGAACCCGGCCGGCGCCCAGCTCGCCATCGTGAACCCCCTCCGGGGGGGTGCCATGGGCGGCTTCACGAAGATGTTCCGCACCCATCCCCCAACGGAAGACCGCATCGCCGCTCTCCGCCAGCTCCCGGCCTGAGCGGATGGGCAGAGACCAGCTCGTCGTAAGGGGAGCAAGGGAGCACAACCTCCGGAACGTGTCGGTGGAAATTCCCCGGGAGCGCCTCGTCGTGTTCACCGGCATCTCCGGGTCCGGGAAGTCCTCGCTGGCCTTCGACACGATCTATGCCGAGGGGCAGCGGCGGTACGTGGAGTCGCTCAGCGCCTACGCCCGCCAGTTCCTGGGGCTCATGGAGAAGCCCGACGTGGACGCCATCGAGGGGCTCTCGCCGGCTATCTCCATCGAGCAGAAGACGATCTCCCGGAACCCCCGCTCCACCGTCGGGACGGTGACCGAGGTCTACGACTACCTGAGGCTCCTCTGGGCCCGGGTGGGGACCCCACACTGCGCGGACTGCGGTCGGGCGGTGGAGCGACAGACGGCCTCGCAGATTGTCGACCGTCTCCTGGGGCTCCCCGAGGGCACGCGCCTCGAGGTGCTGGCGCCCCTGGTCCGGGGCCGGAAGGGGGAGTTTCGGGACCTCTTCGAGAAGGCGCGCAAGGACGGGTTCGTCCGCGTCCGCGTCGACGGCGAGACCCATGACCTCTCCGACCCGCCGACACTGAACCGCTACGAGAACCACGACGTGGCCGTGGTGGTGGACCGGCTCGTGGTGCGGGAGTCCGACCGGGCCCGCCTGGCCGACTCCGTCGAGACCGCGCTCCGGGCTGCGGGCGGGATCCTCGAGGTCCTGGAGCAGGGTGGAGCGGCCCATGTCTTCTCGGAGCAGTACGCGTGCGCCCACTGCGGCACCTCCCTCCCGGAACTCGAACCCCGCCAGTTCTCCTTCAACTCCCCCTACGGCGCCTGTCCGTCGTGCGACGGCCTCGGCACCCGGCGGGAAGTGAGCCCGGACCTGGTGGTGGGTGACCCGTCGATCTCCATTCTCGAGGGCGTGATCCTCCCCTGGGGAGAACCGTCGGGCCACATGAAGAAGTCCGTGCTCCCTGCGCTGGCCGAGGCCTACGAGTTCGATGCGGGGCGCCCCTGGTCGAAGCTTCCGGACGGGGTACGGGAGGCGATTCTCTTCGGCTCCGGAAAGATGAAGATCCGCTTCCCGTACCGGAGGGGCGGGAAGGACCGGTCCTACACCGAGCCGTGGGAAGGCGTGGTGGCCTCGGTGCAGCGCCGCTATGCCGAGACCTCGTCGGACGCGGTCCGGGAGCAGCTCGCCGACTACATGACGGCCCTTCCCTGCGCTGACTGCGAGGGCACCCGCCTTCGGCCCTCCTCACGGTCCGTGACCGTGGGCGGGCGATCCCTGGGCGAAGTGGGCGGCTTCGCGATTTCCGAGGCCCTCGAGTTCTTCGAGACCATGGAGGTGCCCGGGGGGGCCTTCGAGCAGATCGCGCTCCCCATCCTGAAGGAGGTCCGCGACAGGCTCCGCTTCCTGGACGACGTGGGCCTCCAGTACCTGACGCTGGGGCGCTCCGCCCACACGCTCTCCGGGGGCGAGGGGCAGCGGATCCGCCTGGCCACCCAGATCGGGAGCCGACTCGTGGGCGTGCTCTACGTCCTCGACGAGCCGTCCGTCGGACTGCACCAGCGGGACAATGACCGGCTCCTTGATACCCTCAAGGCGCTTCGGGACCTGGGGAACACCGTGCTGGTGGTGGAGCACGACGAGGACACGATTCGCGCCGCCGACTGGGTCGTGGACCTGGGGCCCGGCGCCGGTGTCCACGGCGGGGAGATCGTGGCCGTGGGAACGGTGGACCAGATCGAGGCGGAGCCGCGCTCCCTGACGGGGGCCTACCTCCGAGGGGACCGGGGCATCCCCGTGCCCGCCGAGCGGCGCCCTGCCGACCCGGACCGGGCGCTCCGGATCCGGGGGGCCCGGGGGCACAACCTCGCCCGGGTGGATGCCGCCTTCCCCCTCGGCTGTTTCGTGGCGGTGACCGGCGTGTCGGGGTCGGGAAAGTCGTCCCTCGTGAACGAGACGCTCTACAAGGCCCTCGCCCGGCACTTTCACCGGGCGAAGGACGTCCCCCTCCCCTTCGATGCGCTGGAGGGGCTGGACGACATCGACAAGGTCATCGAGGTGGACCAGGCGCCCATCGGGCGCACGCCGAGATCCAATCCCGCCACCTATACCGGGGTCTTCACGCCCATCCGGAACCTCTTCGCCGAGCTCCCGGAATCGCAGATGCGAGGCTACTCGCCGGGCCGCTTCTCCTTCAACGTGAAGGGGGGACGCTGCGAGTCCTGCTCCGGTGACGGTCTGGTGAAGATCGAGATGCACTTCCTTCCCGATGTCTACGTGTCCTGTGACGTCTGCCGGGGCAAGCGCTACAACCGCGAAACCCTCGACATCCAGTACCGGGGCGAGACCATCGCCGACGTGCTGGGCATGACCGTCGAGGAGGCGCTGGAATTCTTCCAGCCCGTTCCCAAGATCCGCGAACGCCTGCAGACGCTGTCCGACGTGGGGCTCGGCTACCTGAAGCTGGGGCAGTCGGCAACGACCCTCTCCGGTGGCGAGGCCCAGCGGGTCAAGCTGGCCACCGAGCTGGCGAAGCGGGCCACGGGCAAGACCTTCTACATCCTCGACGAGCCGACGACGGGGCTGCACTTCGAGGACGTGCGCGTACTTCTCGAGGTTCTGCACGAACTGGTGGACCGCGGGAACACGGTCGTGGTCATCGAGCACAACCTGGAAGTCGCGAAGACGGCCGACTGGATCATCGACATGGGGCCGGAAGGGGGCAGCGGCGGCGGCCGGATCGTCGCGGCGGGTCCGCCCGAGTCGGTGTCGGCGAATCCGGCATCCATCACGGGGCGTTACCTCGAAACGATGGTTTCACCGGCCGCCAGCGTATAAGTTGTGGCGGGAGGGCGGACTCGTCCCGGGTTGTTCCACGATGACTGGAGGGGAAGATGGTGACGACGGAGGATCTCGAGAGCTACCTCATCCGCATGGATGTGGAGTACCAGGAAGTGGCCGAAGGCATGTACCTCGTTCGAAGCCGGAGCGACGACCTGCCCATCGTGGTGAACCACTCGCCGCCCCTTCTCATCGTCCGCATGAAGGTGATGGAGCTTCCGGCCGAGGTGGACCCGTCGCTCTATCGAACCCTCCTCGAACTGAACGCCACCGACCTGGTCCACGGTGCCTACGGCATCGAGGAAAACGAACTCATCCTGAGCCATACGTTCCTGCTGGAAACCCTGGACTTCCAGGAGCTCCAGGCCGCGCTGGAAAGCGTGCAGATGGCCGCATCGGGCCACATGGAGCGCATCCGGCACCTGGCCCCCGTGGAGGGCTGATCCATGAGCATCTTTCAGAAGATCTCGACGCTGTTCCGTTCGAACATCAACGACCTCATCGCCCGGGCCGAAAACCCGGAGAAGATGCTCAACCAGATCATCCTGGACATGCGGGACCAGCTGGCACGGGCGAAGCGCGAGGTCGCGGCGGCCATCGCCGACGAGCGCAAGCTCCGGGCCCAGCTCGAGGACGAGCAGAAGCAGGCCCGGGACTGGGAGAAGCGGGCCATGCTCGCCGTGCGCGAGGGCCGCGACGACCTGGCCAAGCAGGCGCTCCTCCGGCACCAGGAACACGCCGAGCGCGCCCACTCGCTGAACCAGACCTGGCAGGCGCAGGCGGGCGAGACCGAAAAGCTCAAGGGCTCGCTGAAGCAGCTGAACGACCGCATCGAGGAGGCCAAGCGGAAGCGGAACCTCCTCATCGCCAAGCAGAAGCGCGCCCAGGCCCAGAAGCGGATCCACGAGACCATGTCCGGGCTCTCCGACTCCTCCG
>REBP01000085.1 GCA_007692665.1 Gemmatimonadales bacterium
GCGGCCGACCCCTGGAGGGCCCGCTCGTGCGGAAGGGCCCACTCGTGCGGAAGGGTGAGCCGGAGCAGCGGGATGTCGGATCGGGACGTTTCCAGCGCATCCGACCCTTCCGACGCATCCGACCTTTCCGACCTTTCATGTGAAACGTGGGGAGGTGGGATGCGGAGGAGGGCTGCCTGCTCCCGCGCGAACGCCCGGGAGGTGAGGAGCCTGGCGGAGGCCTCTTCACTGCCATCGACCACGCGGCTCCTCCCCGTGATGGCCTGTTCCATGGTCTGCCCCAGGAGGGCCGCCCAACGGGCGCCGGCGAGGGGGTCGGCGTGGCCCGCGGCGGCGCCGGCGTGCCCGGGTGCACCCTCGGGCGTGGCTGCCTCCAGCGTCTGGAGCGCCTGGATCACCGCGTGGCCCGATGCCGGACGGAAGTTCGACAGGATGCGGTGGCCCCGGTACTCGCCGGCCACCGGCAGGGCCGGAAGCGCCTCGTAGCCTGCGAGTTCGTCGCGGGTGACGAAGGCGCCCCGCCGCCGCATGTCGGCGTCGATGGAGTCCGCCACCCACCCCCGGTAGAAGACGTCCACCCCCTCGTCGGCCATGGCCTGGAGCGTCCGGGCGAGCTCGGGCTGGCGGAACCGGGTGCCGGCCGGCCAGGGGGAACCGTCGGCCCGGAGGTAGGTGCCGGGAGCCGACTCGGGGGAGTGGAGCCGGAGGTCTTCGGCAGCTCCAGCGAACCGCTCGGCCTCCGGTTCGGGAAGGTCGAAGCCCACGGAGGCAAGACGGATGGCCGGCGCCATGAGACGGGCCATGGGCCAGCTCCCGTGCTCGGCATGCAGACGGGCCAGGGCGGCGGGCACACCGGGGATCGCGACCCGGTCATAGCCCACCGGCGCCACGTTCTCCCGGTAGCTCCGGGGGACCTGGTTCAGCCCATCGATCCCCGAAACCGCTCCATCGGCGGTTCGCACCAGGATGGAAGAGCGCCCCCCGATCCCCGACATGCTCGGCTCGGTCACCGCCAGCGCCCACGCTGCCGCCACGGCGGCATCGGCGGCGTTGCCGCCCTCGGCCAGCACCCGGGCCCCGACTTCGGACGCCCACACCGAGGCGGTGGCGACGGCACCGTTTGCCGATCGCACAAGCTGGGCGGCGGGATCGGTCACCGCCGCCTCGGCACCGACCGGGGTCGCGACCTCTCCCCGATCAGGGGCGCCCGCCGTACACCCGGCCGCCAGCACCAGGGCCAGGAAACCGGGGAACAGGCCACGAAGGACCGGCGATCTCCGGAAGGGGGCAGCGTGGGATGGACGCATGGATACACTCCTGTGTACAACGCACGCCGGAACGTGCAGCTTGGGGACCCTGGACCGAGGGGGGTGACATCGGGGTGAGAGGTGCGAATCTTTGTCCTCGGGCCCCCGGTCGCAACCCGACACCTCCGGAGCCGCCCCCACCCCGCCCCCCCAGCCCCTCCCCCCGTGCCCGCTCCAGCGCTCCATGTCTGGCCCCTTCAGGGGATCCCGCCCCTCCCTCTTCCGCCCCGGGAGGCCCGTCGCCCCTGGCAGGGGGTGGGGGCGGTGACCGGCGGCGGCCTGGTGGCGAGGGTCACGGTCGACGGTGGACTGCGGGAGGTATCGCGAGAAGGCCGGCGCGGCCGCCCCCGTGCGCTCGCTCTCCCGCCAGTCTTCGGCCACGGAAGCTTCGCCGGGCCGGCCGACTCCGGACCCGATGCCTTCCTCGTGCCCGGCGGGTGGTCCCGGCCCCTGTCGGAGGGGGAGGAGGAGGAGCGGGGTGTCGTCCTCGACGCCTTCCCGGTCATCGTGGTCCAGCGCCTGACTTCCGGCGCCTCCCCGACCGTCCTCTCCACCCATCTCCTCGCCCCTGAGGACGTTTCCGCGGAAACGCGTCGGCGGATCCCGGCCGCCCTCCCGGCCCGGGTCCTCCGGCGCCACGCCCGGGGCGAAGAGGAGGCCGGGCTGGATCTCGGCGACGCGCCGGGGATGGGCGCAGTCGCCGCGGCGCTGCGAGCCCTCGATGACGCATCGCTTGCGGATCCGGCGGATCCGGGGGATGCGGGGGGCCACCCGGATCCCCTGGGCGATGCGGAGGACGGATCCCGACTCCCGGCCGTTGTCGCGGGGGCCACGGGGAGTGGGCTCCTCTACCTCGGGGCCACTCAGCTCGTGGAGGTGGCGCTGGGGGCGCTGGCCGGGGGCCGCTGGCAGCTGGCCGCCCGGATCGTGGATGCAGTCCTGGCAGCCGAGGACGGCCAGGCGAGCCCCGCCGCCCGCCTCCTCCTGGCCACGCGCTGGGCCGCCTGGACCGGCGAGGTGGAACGGCTTCGCCCCCACGGTGAGGCTCTGGACGCGGCGGCGCGGAGCCTCGTGCCCGCAGGGGTCGTGCCCGCGGAGCTCGCCCTGCCAGGGGGTGCCCCTGGCATCGATCCGCAGGGGACCGACGACGCCGCCGGGGCCGCCGGGGCCGCCGACCCCGACCTTCCCGCCTCCTTCCCGTCGACGTCCGCCCTCCTCTCGGACTTCGCCGACGCGGTGGAGCCCCTCGGCGACCGGACCTGGGTTGCGGAACTCCGCCAGCTGGCGCGTCTTGCCGAGGCGGCACGGGAACGCCGCGGGGCCGCATCCGGGGCCGAGCCCGGGGCCGCATCCGGGGCCGCATCCGGGGCCGAGCCCGGGGCCGTCCCGGCTGCCCCGGACGTGCGTCCCGTGCGCGGGGTTCGCCTGCCGGTCATCGGCAGCGCCTCCGACCCCGCGGCGCCGGAGACTGTCGACGGACCGGCCCCCCGGCCCGCATCGGCCCACCTCCCTCCGGTCCGGGCCTTCGCATCCCCCCATCACCCGTCGGTGGCGCCCCGGCGCACCGTTCACGCGGCCCGGCTTGTCCGAAGTGCGGTGGAGGGGCTGTGCGGCGTGCGCCCCGACGCCGCCTGGGGACGGGTCACGCTGGCCCCGGACCTCCGTGGGCTCCCCGCCGACGATGACGGGGTCCGGCACCTCGTGGTCCGGGGGATCCGGGTGGGCGACGTGCGCATCGACCTCGCCTGTCGCGTTTCGCGCATGGGCGGTACCTTGCGCGTTTCCCAGGTCGCCGGGCGCGTGCCCGTGAACGTGGTTTTCGAGCCCTGCCTCCCCATGGGGGCGGTGGAGAGCGTGCGCCTGGGCGACGAATCGGCCGACGTTGAAATCGAAGTGCTGGAGGACGGAGTTCGACTCCGCTTCCAGTTTCCCCTGGACCCGGAACGGAGAGTGAGCGTTGACGGAGCCCCGTGAGCCAAGGAAGGATGCCGAGCAGCGCGTCGGGCGGGATGCCCGCGAGATCGAACGACGTGGAGAGCGTCTCATCAGCTCGGACCACGACAGTCCCGTCCAGCCCGGCCCCATGGGCGAGCGACGGGCGGGTCGCCCGGGAGGTCCCCGGACTCCCGACGAAGGCGGGTCGGGTCCCGGTGATCCCCCCGATTCGCCCACCCCGCTCTGGAGGAAATGGGCCCCCTTCCTCCTGACGGGGCTGGCCATTCTCGTGGCCATGACGCTGACCCCCGAGCTCGACCGCGCCGTGGGCGAGGGGGGGCACTTCGGGTTCGCGTCGCTCCTTCCGGCGCTCACCACGCTGGTGCTCGTCTTCTTCACCCGCGACGTCGTGAGCTCCCTGTTCCTGGGGATCGTGGTGGCAGGGTTCGTGGTCTCGGATGTGAACATCATCCAGGGCTTCCTGATCCCCTCCATCGGGTCGTCGTCCTTCGCGGTGATCCTCCTGGTGTACCTGTGGGCGCTGGGCGGGCTCATCGGGATCTGGACGCGGACCGGCGGGGCGCGGACCTTCGCCCGGTGGGCGGCAGCGAAAGTGGTGCGGGGCCCGAAATCCGCCAAGGTCTTCGCCTGGCTCATGGGGGTGACCTTCCACCAGGGCGGCACGATCTCGACGGTGCTGGCCGGCACCACCGTGAAGGCGGTGACCGACGAACAGCGGGTGTCGCACGAGGAACTCACGTACATCGTGGACTCCACCGCCTCGCCGGTGGCCACCGTGATCCCCCTGAACGCCTGGCCCCTCTACGTGGCGGGGCTCCTGGTGGGGACGATCCCCATCTTCGCCACCGAACAGGAGGTGGTCTCGTTCTTCTTCCGCTCGATCCCCTTCAACTTCTACGGGATCTTCGCGGTCATCATGACGCTCCTCTTCGCGCTGGAACTCCTCCCCTGGGAGGGGAAGCGCATGCGGAAGGCGCGGAAGCGCTCCCGCGAGACGGGGCTCCTGGACCGGCCCGACTCCGAGCCGCTGGCCGCCGCCGAACTCTCCCGCATGAAGATCCCCGCCGGGTACCGCCCGGGTCTGGAGGACTTCATGATTCCCCTCCTGGTCCTGGTGGGGGTGGCCATGACCGGCGTCATCGGGCCCCTGATCCCGGCCATCCAGCAGGGGAACCTCGAGATCTTCCTGTCGGGGATCTCCGTGCCCATCGCCGAGGCCTTCGGGCTGGCGGTGCTGGCGGCCATGCTCCTCGCCATCGTGAAGGGAATGGAGCTGAAGGAGGTCATCGACGGCTTCGTGGACGGGTGCAAGGGGGTGACCATCGGCGCCATCATCCTGGCGCTGGCCGTGACGCTGGGAACGGTGTCGCGGGAGCTGGGCACCGCCAATTTCGTCGTGGAGACCACCGCCGAACTCGTGAACCCGGTATTCCTGCCGGCCCTCTTCATGCTGATCTGCATGGTGGTGGCCTTCTCCATCGGGTCCTCGTGGGGCACGTACGCCGTCGTCTTCCCGCTGGCCATGCCCCTGGCGTATGCCATCAACCCGGATCCCTTCTACCTCTCGCTGGCCTTCGGGGCGGTGCTGGGCGGGGCGGTGTTCGGAGACCAGTGCTCACCGATTTCCGACACGACGATCCTGGCGTCGCTGGCCTGCGGGTGCGACGTCATGGACCACGTCCTGACGCAGCTGCCGCTGGCGGTGGCGGCGGCGGCGGTGGGCGCCACGCTCTCGACGCTGCTGGCCATGACCGTGATGTAGGGCGGGCAGGCGGCGGCTTCGGATTCAGCGCTCGTCCAGGAGGCGGCACCCTTCCATCAGGAGCGACTCCAGCGAGTCATGAATGGTGGCCGGCGGGAAGTCGGACTCGGGGTGCACGGTGAACTCCCCGTCCTCCTCCCAGGCGATGATCCGGTAGATCGCTTCCGGGCCGGTGCGGGAGCCGGCCACGGCGTGGACCGGCCGACCCCGCTCGAGGTAGAGCACGGCCTCCTCTCCGTCCGTGGGGCGAGCCAGTTCCACCCGGACCGACTTGAGGCCGTGCCCCAGGGCCTGGGCCAGATCCAGGAAGGAAAAGGCCTCGAAGGTGGCGGAGAAGTCCCCGCCCCGGGCCCGGAACGCCGAACGGACCCGGGACCGCGAAGCGATGGCCCGCGAAACCCTTGCCGCCACCAGGTCGAAGTCGTGGGGCGGGCTGAACACGTCGTCGAACCCCACGTCCAGGAGACCCAGGGTGACCGCAGGGTCGGCGGAGTCGGTGACCACGTAGAGGAGCAGGGCCGCGTCCAGCTTGGCGACCCGGGCAAAGTGGTCCACGTGCCCTGGCACGGCGGCCTGGTCGACGAGGATTGCCGCCGGGGGCCGTCGCTCCGCCATGGCCTGGGCGTCCATGAGGTCGCGGGTGACCACCGGCCGAAGCTCGGCGCGGGCCAGCCGCGAGCCCAGTTCGACCACGCGCTCTCCTCCCACCAGGAGGACCTGGGCCACCTCGCCGACATCGCCCGACGCCCGCCGATCCTCGATGACCCGGAGGAACTTCTCCACCAGATCCAGCGAGGCGAGGCGGGTTGCCGCCTGCCTCAGCACCGTCCGCATCTGGAGGGCGGCGTCGCCCTCGGTGGACTCGCCGGCGGGGGCGAGAATGTGGTGGAACCAGACCAGCGAGAGGATCTGTGCCGCGCGTACCACCTCGGGGTTCACCCGTCCCGGCGGCTCCGGCGTCCGGGCGCCGAGAAAGAGCGCAAGCGCCGCATCGAGGACTCCCTCCACGGGCCACGGGAAGCGGAGGCGGACCGCCAGCTCGCGTGACGCCGGGAACCCCTCGAAGGGACCCCGGACTCCCGACGCCCCCGGCACCGCCCCGGGTGGGCGGGGGGGGACCAGGAGGTGGATCGCCAGGTGGAGCCCGTCGGATACCACGACCGGGAGCCCCTCGATGCGGGCAAGCGCCTCGGCATCCCTCGCCAGGAGGCCGTAGGGGGGTGGCGTCTCCCGGTCCCGGGTGCGGGTATCGGCGAGGGCCTCGACCATGGCGCGAAGCGAGCGGATCAGTTCGCGATACGGGACCGGGTTCGCCAGCAGCGCCTCGCTCACCGATGGGAAGACGCCGACCTGTCGGGGGAGGGCGGGAAGCTTCCCGCCGCGCGCCCACATCCGGAAGGACTCGTCGCGCTCCGCATCCACGAGGACCGCCTCGAAGTCGCCGCCCCGGAGCGCCGCTGCCACCTCGTCGAACCCATCGGCCACCACGAGGTCCCACCCCTCCCGGGCAAAGATCGCCGGCAGGAAGCTGCGCCGCTGAGCCCCCGGCGTGACCATGAGGACCCTGCGGCGGGTGGTTTCCGATTCCTTCAGGCCCCCTTCCGCCTCCCCTCCCTCCGCGTCCCCGCCGGGTGGGGCGAAGAGCTCCGGAAGGTGGACACCGCCCTCGGAGGTGGCAGTGCGGTCATCTGCAGACCCGAGGAGCGCCGCCCGGACCCTTCGCATCTCATCGTCGGGAACGAGCACGAGCTCCATCTCCGACGCGGCAAAGGCCTCCCTCAGGGCGTCCAGGGAGTCCGAATCGGCGGGATCGTTCAGTCCGACCCTGAGCCTTCCCGCGTCGGCATCCCATGCCAGGGGGATCATGAGTCCGCCGTGGCGCCCCGCGGGGGGAATCCGCTCCACCAGGTCCGCGGGCACGTCGGTGGCAGCAAGGTGCTGCCAGGGGAGGCCGAACTGCCGGCTCAGGGCCTCCATGAGCTGGCGCCGGCTCAGGTACCCGAGTTCGACCAGGTTCTCTCCCAGCCGCCCCCCGTGGGAGCGCTGGCGCTTGAGGGCGGTCCGGACCTCGGAGTCGGTGGCGTATCCCAGGTCATGGAGGACCTGGTCGAGGCGGACCGTGGCGGCCCGTTTCCCCCCGTTCATGCCCCGAATCGACCGGCTCCGCCCCCGGCGGCGGCAAGGAAGGGCTGGGGCTCGGCGGCGAAGCGCGCGGCCTCGGCCGGCTCGACGATGCCCTGCTCCACCAGCTCCTTCAGGTGCTGGTCCATCAGGTTCATGCCGTCGCGGCGACCGGTCGTGATGACGTTGTTCACCTGGTGGTTCTTCCCCTCGCGAATGAGGTTCCGCACCGCACCGGTGGCCACCAGGATCTCGAGGGCCGCGACCCGCCCGGGACCGTCGGCCCGGCGGAGGAGCTGCTGCGAACACACGCCGAGCAGGACCTCCGAGAGCCCGAGTCGCACCGCGGACTGCTGTTCGGCGGGGAAGGCGTCGGAAATGCGACTGATGGTCTGGGCTGCCGAGCGGGTGTGCAGGGTCCCGAGAACGAGGAGCCCGAGCTCGGCGGCGGTAAGCGCCAGCGAGATGGTTTCCAGGTCCCGCATCTCCCCCACCAGGATCACGTTCGGGTCCTCGCGCAGGGCGCCCCGGAGGGCGTCGGCGAAGCTCCGGGAGTGCTCCCCGATCTGGCGCTGGTTGATGAGGCACTGCTTGTTCGTGTGGATGAACTCGAGCGGGTCCTCGAGGGTGATGATGTGGTACTTCATCTGCTCGTTGAGGTAGTCCACCATGGCGGCCAGCGTCGTGGACTTGCCCGAGTTCGTGGGGCCCGTGACCAGGAAGAGGCCGGAGCGCTGCTGGAGCAGGGTCTTCAGGATCGGGGGAAACCCGAGGGAATCCAGGCTCGGGACCTCGTGGGGGATGATCCGGATGGCGGCGGCCATCCCCGGGAACTTCTTGTACACGTTGATGCGGAAGCGGGCCACCCCCTCGAGGGTGTACGCGCAGTCCAGCTCTCCGGCCGATTCGAAAAGCGCCACCTGGGTGTCGCTCAGGAGCTCGTACACGAGCAGGCGCACCTCGTCGCCGGTGAGCGGCCGATGGCGGGCCTTCTCCAGCACGCCGTTGATGCGGAGCATGGGGACGCACCCCGTGCTCAGATGGAGGTCCGAGGCCCCCGCCTGCTGCATGATCTCGAGGAATGCGTCGACTCTGGCCAGCGACCGAGTTCCCGGTTGCCCGCGCGGGATGCGTGGCGGGGAGGCCCCCCGGGGAGGAGAGCCTCGAGGCTACTTCTTGCGGCGCGACTTCCTGGCGCGGGAAGCCGCGACCGTTTCGGCGTCGAGGAAGCCCTTGGCCACCAGCAGGTCCTGGAGGCGGTATCCCCGGTCAGGTACCGGGGTGCGGCTCACCTCCCGCGCCAGTTCGATGCGCTCGGCTTCGTCGATCTGGTCAAGCAATGCGATGGGGGCGCCGTAGCGAAGCAGGATTCGCTTGGCATCCACCGCGACGGAATCTTCCACTATACCCTCCCGGGTCCGGGCTGGAACGGGTTCGGCTACGGAAGCGGACGTTCGTCACAGCGAAAACGTGTCACAAACCCTGAATTTAGCGGGGAACTGAATCCTTGGAAACATCTGGCGGCAGAGGGTGGCCGAACCGTCGCCTCGACCCCCGATGCCGCTCCCGATACATTCTGCGGGTCCGGATCCGATTCCGGCCCGTCTCCCACCTCGGCCCTGCCATGACCCCCGACCCCCCGGCCCTCTCCCGATCGGTTGAAGACTACCTGAAGGCGATCTACTCGCTGACGGAGCGAGGGGAGTCCGCCTCGACCAGCAACATCGCCCAGGCCCTCGATGTCCAGCCCGCGTCGGTGAGCGGCATGGTGAAGCGCCTCGCCGAATCCGGCTGGGTGGAGCACCTCCCCTACCGGGGCGTGACCCTCACCCCCGACGGGACGCTCCAGGCCCTTCGCATCGTGCGCCGCCACCGGGTGCTCGAGACCTACCTGGCCCGACGCCTCGGGTACTCGTGGGACGACGTGCACGCCGAGGCCGAGCGGCTCGAGCATGCGGCCTCCGACGACCTCATCGATCGCATGGCCGATGCCCTGGAGCACCCCCAGCACGATCCCCATGGGGCGCCCATTCCCACCCGGAGCGGCGAGATCGAGGTTCGCCACCAGGGGGTCCTGGCCGATGCGGAGCCCGGCAGCCGGGTCTGGATTCTCTCCGTCCGCGACGATGACCCCGAACGACTCCGGACGCTGGCGGCCCGGGGGCTTCTCCCCGGCGTGTGCCTCGCCGTCGAGGGCCGCCCCGTGGCAGGGGGACCCCTCTCCGTACGGGTGGGCGGCCCCGACGGCGAGCCCCAGACCCTGGGGCCCCACCTGGCGAGCCAGATCTGGATCGCCCCGGTCGAGCCGGTCGAGCGGGACGGGGAAGAAGACGAGGTGGACCCGTGAGCGCCGACGGGGGCACGCGCCGGCCCGTCATCGTGGGCGTGGCCGGGGGGAGCGGTTCGGGAAAGACCACGGTGGTCCGGGAGATCCTGCACCGCCTGCGGCCGGACCGGGTGGGGGTGGTGCACCACGATGCGTACTACCGGGACTTTGCCCACCTCCCCCCCGACACCCGGGCGACCATCAACTTCGATCACCCGGAGTCGCTGGAGACGGAGCTCCTCGAGTCCCACCTGCAGGCGCTCCTCCGCGGGGAATCCATCGAGGCGCCCGTCTACGATTTCACGACACACACCCGGTCCGCGGAAACGATCAGGGTTGGACCCACCGACGTCATCATCGTCGATGGCATCCTCGTCCTGGCCGAGGCGCGGCTCCGGCAGCTCATGGACATCCGGATCTTCGTGGACACCGATGCCGACCTGCGCTTCGTCCGTCGGCTGAGCCGCGACATGGGCGAGCGTGGCCGCACGCTCGACTCGGTGATCCGCCAGTACCTGGAATCGGTCCGCCCCATGCACCTGGATTTCGTGGAACCCTCGAAGCGGTGGGCCGACGTGATCATCCCGGAAGGGGGAGAAAACCGCGTCGCCATCGACATGGTGGTGACGAAGCTCGCCTCGGTCCTTCAGCCCGGCTGAGCGCAGGGCGGGACCCCCGGCTGCTCGCCCGACGTGAAGCTGAAGCTCCGGTTCACGATCCCGCCGACGACCCCCGTCCCGTCCCCGAAGAGCGAGGGAATCCGCACCGTCCCCGACGGGTTGAAGTTCCCGCCGCGGTTCCAGTTCACGGCGTTTCGACCCTGGGCGCTCACGACGATGACGCCCTGCACCACCGAGGCCGCCGGGAGCCCCCGCTGCAGCGCCACCAGGACATCTCCGTCGGCCGAGAACCGGTTGAAGATGCCGAACTGCGACGGGAACACGATGTCCGTGTCCGCTTCGGAGATGGAGAGCCCCTGGAGCGTGAGCGGATTGGTGGGGACGACGATTCCCTCCGGTTCGAATGCCGCATCCAGCCCGAAGACCGCCGCCTCCGGCACGTAGGCCCGGGCGCCGGCCGAGGGGGTCCACCGGATCCGCAGAAGTTCGTTGGGGCGGAGTCGACACCGCGGGACCCCCTGCGCAGGTACCACCAGTTCGAAGTCTCCGGGGAGGGTGACGGTTCCTTCCAGCCTCTTTCCACCCTCGAGTTCGATGGTCACCAGGTACCGCCCCCCGGGTCGGAGTTCGAAGACGGCCGCAGCGTCCAGGGCGAGGCACTGCGCATCCAGTTCCAGCGGCACCAGCCCCTCGATGCACACCGGGAGGGGCACGGGAGAGAAGCGTCCCTCCTGCCCCCCGTCCAGGTCCCGGACCCGCACCTCCGCGTCCAGGAGCGACACCCCGTTCTCGCCGGGTGTCTGGTGGAGAAGGGCGACGGCGTCGGATTCGCCGTCGTGCACCCGCAGGTAGACCTCCGCCACGATCCGGGACTCCGGCTGTTCCACGGTGATCTGGGCGATCTCGCAGCCGGAGGCCAGGGCGGTGATCACGGCAAGGCACAGCGCGGGAAGGGCCCTTCGGCTGACGCGGGACATCAGAAGGAAATCTCCACGCCGATGGTGGGGAGAAGGGGAAACATCGTGAGGCCGGAACGAGTCGCCGGAATTGCGGCAAGATCGTAGAAGTAGAAGAGCACGTTGGACTGGTTGTAGGCGTTCAGGATGTTCAGATACGGGGTCACCTGGCCCCAGCTCCGCTCGAAGCTCCGTCGGGCAGACAGGTCCAGGCGGTGATAGACGGGGTACCGCTCGGCATTCCTGGGGCCGAGGAGCACCGCATACGGGCCCTCGCCGTCCTCCTCCTCGCCCGGCTCCGCCTGGGCGGTCCACCGGACCCGCCCCTCCGTTGTCTGCCGAGGCGCGAAGAACGGGTAGGCTGCCTCGGGCCGCGTGTAGGGAAGACCGGAGCCGACATGCCAGCGAAGGCCCCCCTCCCAACCCCGGCCCAGGGGGAACCGGAGGACCAGGTCCGCGTCCAGCCGCCGGTCGAAGAGAGGTGCGTAGGTCACCTCCTCCCGGGGGTCTGCCCCGGAAAAGACGTCGGGGAAGGTTCGGTCCGCCCGGAGAAGCGAGACCGAAAGGCTCCCCTGGATGCGACCGGTGCGCCGCTCCACGAGGCCATCTGCGCCCACGGCCCGTCCCCGCCCGGCCAGGTAGACGTCGCCGGGGTCGTTCGGATCGTTCACCGGATTCTGGGTGAGGACGCCCTCGAAGTTCCTGACGAAGGCGTCGGCGGAAAGGCTCCATCCATCCGCGGGAAACATCTCCATCCCCACCTGGAGCTGGTCGGAAACGACATGGGGAATGCGCTCCGCGGACGTGACCCAGAAGTCGATGCCCAGCGGCAGCTCCTCGTCGCGAACCGAGTGGACGAACTGGGTATAGCGGCCCACCGAGGCCTTGAGCGCCAGGTCGCCGTCGGCGAGGAAGCGCCGGACCGCCAGGCGGGGTGCCGGCTCCACGATGCTCGCGCCGCCCCCTTCCCACCCCTCGAGCCGGATCCCGGCGTCCACGCTCCAGGCCCCGGGGCGTCTCCAGGTTCCCTGGACCCACGCCGCCGTGTTCCACCCCTGGGCCCCATCCTCCCCGAAAATGGTTCCCCCGGTCTCGGCGAAGTTGTCCCAGCTGTAGCGATCGGCGGCGACGCCCGCCGCCAGTTCCACCCCGCCCCCCACCGGATGGCTCGCCTCGGCCGCCAGGGTGACCTGGTCGATGCGGCTGCTGAAGGACGAGTCGTCGAAGTCGTCGAAGCGGAGTTCGGTGTCGAAGCGGGTCACGCCCGCCCGGGCCTCGAGCTGGCCCCCGCCCTCCAACCCACGGAGCCACCGGGTACCTGCCATCCGGTTTCCCCACTGCCAGTAGATTCGGAGGGGGAAGTCCTGGACTTCGAGCCGCCCCAGGTCCAGGACGTCGTCGCCGCTGTAGCCGGTAAGGGTCCAGCGCGAGCCGCCCGGGGTCCATGCCTCGAAGATCCCCTGGAGGTCCGTGATGTGGTAGGGAAGCTCGGTGACCGGGCGGAGCAGCTGGTCCACGTAGGAGCGGCGTGCAGAGACGCGCCACCTGGCCGACTGGAGCCCCAGCCCGTCGCTGATCCCCCCGGGGAGACTTCCGGACACCGTGGCCCGGGCCGCCAGGAGCGACACGCCCGCGATCACCTCCGTGTCGCCGGACCCGGGGTCGGATTCCACCCGGAGCACGGAGGAGACGCGCCCACCGTAGCGCGCCGGGAATCCCCCGGAGGCGAGTTCCACACGGTCCACCATGTCGGCGTTGAAGACCGAGAAGATGCCGCCCAGGTGGAAGGGGTTGAAGATGGGAAAGCCGTCGAGGAGGATCAGGTTCTGGTCCGAGGATCCGCCGCGGACATGGAAGGCGGCACTGAAATCCGTGGGGGCCATGACGCCCGGGAGGATCTCGAGGGCCCGGACGGGGTCCGCCTCCGCCAGCCCGGGGAGGCTCCGGATGTCGGCGCCGGAGAGTTCCCGCACGGTGATCCCCGTTTCGGTGTCGAAGCGCGCCCGGGCCCTGCTCCGTTCCCCCGCCACGTCCACGCCCCGAAGCGCAATGGCCTGCCCGGCCAGCGTGATGTCGGCCTGGGTCCGGCCCTCCGCCGGTACGCGGACCCTCGCCTCCGCCGTTTCGAAGCCGATGCGAAGGAAACGCACGGTGACCTCCCCCGGGGGGAGGGGCTGCACCCGGTAGTACCCGGTCTGGTCGGTGGTCGTGGTCCGAAGCACCGCGTCCCCGGCCGCATCGAGAACCACCACGGAGACGGCCCGGAGGGGGACGCCCTCGGCGTCGCGGACCCGCCCCTCGATGCCCCCGGATTCCGGCGCTTCGGTGGGCCCTGCGGACTGAACCCGGTCGAAGGCGGAGGCCGGGGCAGCCGGCGTGGCCGCGGCAGCCTCCGAGGGGAACGGAGCGCCCTGGAGGCACGCGATGAGCGCCACGGACACGAATCCCGCCAGCCGGAGAAGCGTGGCGGGACGAATCGTGACGGAACGAACGGGGCGGGGCGAACAGGTCGGGCTCGTGCGCATCGCGACTGGAACCCCTGCCCCCCCGGCAGGGTCCATCCGACGCCATGAAGATCTTCTACTGTGACACCTTCGTCCTCCCCCTCCCGGAGGGCCACCGCTTTCCCATGGCCAAGTACCGTCTCCTGCGGGAGCGGGTCGCCGCCGAGGGGCTTGGAACCCTCACCCTCCCGCAGGCCGCAGGTGACGCCGCGCTGCTCCGGGTTCACGACGCAGGGTACGTGGAGCGCGTGGTTTCGGGAACGCTGGCCCCCGAGGAGGTCCGACGCATCGGCTTCCCCTGGTCACCGGGGCTCGTGGAGCGCTCCCGGAGGTCCGTGGGCGGAACCATCGGTGCCGCCCGGGCGGCCCTCGATGCCGGGGCTTCGGCGAACCTCGCCGGCGGGACGCACCACGCCTTCGCGGACCGGGGCGAGGGGTTCTGCGTGTTCAACGACGTGGCGGTGGCGATCCGGGCGCTCCAGGCCACCGGGAGGATCCGCCGGGCCGCGGTGCTGGACCTCGACGTGCACCAGGGAAACGGCACCGCCGCCCTCTTCCGCAGCGATGCCGAGGTCTTCACCGCCTCGGTGCACGGGGATCGGAACTTCCCCTTCCGCAAGGAGCCGGGGGACCTGGACCTTCCCCTTCCCGACGGCGCCGGCGACGACATGTTCCTGGCGGCGGTGACCGTGGCGGCGCGGGAGGTCTTGGAGCGGGGTCGTCCCGACATCGTGTTCTACGTGGCCGGCGCCGATGCCTTCGCCGGGGACCGCCTGGGGCGTCTCTGCGTGAGCCGGGAGGGGCTGGCGGAGCGGGATGCCCTGGTGGTGGAGAGCCTCCGGCGTTCCGGGGTCCCCCTCGCCGTGGTCATGGGCGGCGGATACGCCCACGACGTCCTCGACACGGTGGAGATTCACCTTCACTCCGTCCGTGCGGCGAGTCGCCTGGCGAGGGCCTGAACGCCTGGAGGGGGCCGGGGAAACTCAGCCCCGGGGCGCGTTCTTCGGACGCCGCTGCGGCACCGCCATCTCCTCCACCTGCACCCCCGTCCCCCGCATCTTCACGAGGAGTTCGTCCACGTGCTCCCGCCCCCGGGTCTCCAGGTGCATGACGATCTCCACGTCGCCCACCGAGATGTCGGCGAACTCCCGCTGGTGCGCGACCTCGAGAACGTTGGCGCCGGCGCCGGCCACCAGCGCCGTGAGGCGGGCCAGGCTCCCGGGCCGGTCCCGGACGGTGACCCGGAGCCGGGCCAGGCGCCCGTCGTCCACGAGCCCCCGGTCGATGATGCGCGAGATCATGTTCACGTCGATGTTTCCGCCACAGAGCACGGCCACGACCTTCTCGCCCGGCAGGACCCGGACCTTCCCCGACAGGAGCGCGGCCAGCGGCGACGCGCCCGCCCCCTCGACCACGGTCTTCTCGCGCTCGAGGAGGAGGAGGATCGCCCGGGCAATGTCCTCCTCGCCCACCACGACGATGTCCTCCACGTGCTCCTCGATGATGGGAAAGGTCCGGTCCCCGAGGCGCTTCACCGCGATGCCGTCGGCCAGCGTCTCCGAGGTCTCGACCTCGACGATCGTCCCGGCCTGGCGCGACAGCCAGGCGGAGGGCGCCGCCTCCACCTCCACGCCGACGAAGCGGACCCCCGGCTTGAGGGCCCGGAGCGCAATGGCCGTGCCGGAGATGATGCCGCCACCCCCGATGGGGACGATGACGACGTCCACGTCGGGCACCTGTTCGGCGAGCTCGAGCCCGAGGGTGCCCTGCCCCGCGATGACCAGGTCGTCATCGTAGGCGTGGATCATGACGAGCTCGCGCTCGACCTGGAGGCGCTTCGATTCCTCGATGGCCTCCGAGAACCTCTGCCCGTGGAGGATCACCTGGGCCCCGTGACGGCGTGTGTTCTGTACCTTCACGAGGGGCGTGGTCTCGGGCATGACCACGGTGGCGGGCACCCCGAGACGGCGAGCGTGGTAGGCCACCGCCTGCGCGTGGTTCCCCGCGCTGGCCGTGATGACCCCCCGGGTCCGCTCCTCGTCCGACAGGTGGAGGAGCCGGTTCAGCGCGCCCCGCTCCTTGAACGATCCGGTCCGGTGCAGGTTCTCGAACTTGAAGAAGAGATCCGCATCCACCAGGTCGTCGAAGACGAGGGATCGGGTGCAGGGCGTGAGGACGATCTCGTCCCGCACCCGCTCGCGGGCTGCCTGGATGTCGGCGAGGGTCGGCATGGAGATCCGGGGGTCGGGGGTCGGGGGTCAGCGGTCAGCGGTCAGGTAGCGGGGTCGAAGCCGGTGCGACGGACCGGTGCATGTGCACGATGCGCCACCCCTCGGGCGAAGGCCGCAGGAACGCCGACTCCATGGCCACGCCCACCGTATCGGGGGCCGCCTCCGGCTCGCCGGCACGCATGAGGAGGAGGAGGCGGGTCGTGAGCAGGGCCGACTCATCCACCCAGCGGAGGTCCGACTCGAGGACCTCGAAGGTCAGCCCCGCGGCGTGGCGGCGCCGGAGTTCCAGGAGGTGCTCGCCCCGGGTGGCGGGGAGGTCCGAAACCCGCTCGCCGGACTGGGCGACGAGATCGTCCATGAGGAGCGCCCGGTTGTCCAGGAGCTGAAGCGCCAGCGACACGTCGCCGACCCGCGTGGCCTCCCGGAAGACCTCCATGGTCACCCGCACGGACTCGGACGGGTCGGTGGTGACGGGGGGCGGGTCGAGGGGAGATCCACCGAGCACGTCGACGGTGTCCGTTTCGGCCAGCGCATCGGGGTCGGCGCGGCGCTCCAGCGTACAGCCCGCAAGCGTGGTGGATGTGAGGAGGGCCGAGGCCGCGAGCGCTCCGGCAAGCCGGGGGAAGATCACCCCCCCCGCTCCCGGTAGACAGCTACCCGGAGGGGCGGCTCCACCCTCCAGTGGAAGTGGAAACGGTTCACGCCGTCCACGACGACGTCCTTCCGCCGCTCCCGCGTCTTGGGCCAGTCCACCCCGGAGGCGCTCTCGATGACCAGGACCTCGCCCGGCGAGAGCTCGGCCAGGCATCGGTCCAGCCCCTCCTCGAGTCGGTCCAGCAGGGCCGCCTCCGCCTCTCCCTGCACCGGCCCGTCGGTGACGGCCTCCAGCTCGATCTCCTTCACCCGCTCCATGCGGGCGTCGAAGGCCTCCGCCGGCTCCACTTCCTCTCGTCCGGCGCGGAAGGCGATCTCGTTCATCGCCCGGTAGTCGAAGTTCGGGACGACGGGGAACACCCGGGTCCCCTGTCGTCGCAGGAGGCGTCTGCCGGTGGCGTTCGCGGCTTCGTCGGTCATGGCTTCGATCTCAGTTGCCCGGGTTCAGGAGCGCGTCCAGCTCCTCGTCGGTCAGTTCCGACGCGGACTTGGTCCCCATCCCCCCGCCGGAGCGGGAGTGCTTCTTCTTCACCGGGCCGCCGGCCGAAGCCGAGCTCCCGGAATAGTCGAACTCGGGCAGGCTCGCCCGCCGCTCCAGCGTGCGCCCCAGCCGCAGCTCGATGGAGCGGAGGAAGCCCAGGTCCGACGAGGTGACGAAGGTCACCGCGTGCCCTGCGGCGCCGGCCCGCCCCGTGCGGCCGATCCGGTGCACGTAGTCCTCGGGATCCATGGGGACGTCGTAGTTCACCACGTGGGAGATCCCCTCCACGTCGAGTCCGCGCTGTGCCACGTCGGTGGCCACCAGGATGCGGATGTCCCCCTTGGTGAAGCGGTCGAGGGCGCGGACCCGGTGCTCCATGCGCCGGTCCGAGTGCATCGCATCCACCCCGATCCCCTCGCGCTCGAGGCGCGTCTTGAGGGCGTCGGCCCCGGCCTTGGTCCGGGTGAAGACCAGCACCTGGTCCCACCCCGGCTCCTCGAGAAGGTGCGACAGCAGCTCGGGCTTGCGCTCGGGCTTCACGGTGTAGACCGCCTCGGTGATCCCGGCGGCGGTGGTCCCTTCGGGGGTGGCCTCGACCCAGATCGCGTCCCGGGTGATGCGGAGGGCCAGGGCATGCACGCCGTTCGGCATGGTGGCCGAGAAGAGCATGGTCTGGCGTCCGCGCGGGGACCGGCGGAGCACGTCCTCGATCTGGGGCCGGAAGCCCATGTCCAGCATGCGGTCGGCCTCGTCCAGGACCAGGACCTTCAGGTTCGACAGGTCCACGTTGCCGCGCTCCAGGTGGTCGTTGAACCGGCCCGGCGTGGCGGCGAGGATCTCGTAGCCCTGGGCCAGCGCCTCGTTCTGGGGCCCGTAGCCCACGCCGCCCACGATGTCGGCGGTGCGGACCGAGGTGCCCCGGGTGAGGTTCGCCGAGTCCTCGGCCACCTGCTGGGCGAGTTCCCGGGTGGGGCAGAGCACGAGGACCTGGAGCCCTCCGCCCGCCTCCACCTTCTCGAGGGAAGGGATCATGAAGGCGCCGGTCTTGCCGGTGCCCGTCTGGGCGATCCCCACCACGTCCTGGCCCTTGAGAGCCGCCGGGATGGCGCGGGCCTGGATGGGTGTCGGGAGGGTCCAGCCCTCGCCCTCGATTGCTGCAAGTCTGGCCTCGGAAAGGCCGAGTTCACTGAACGTGCGTGCGTCCTCCAAAACCGGTTCGCTCCTCGCGTGGGGGTAAACGGATCATGGCGATCCGTGGTAACGGGTGGCTGCGGGTGCCAGCGGGGCTCCCTTGCGCCCGTCCGGCGAGGAGACCCAGAATCTTTTCCATCCCGTTCAATTTAGCTTCCAAGCGGAGTTCCGCATACCACCGCCCGACCTTGAACCCCGACACACCCTGCCATGACCGATTCGAGATCGCACCCGGACCACCCCATCGAGTCCATCCTGTTCGTCTGCCTCGGCAACATCTGCCGCTCCCCGCTGGCCGAGGGCGTCCTCCGGCACCGCGCCCGGGAACGGGGGCTCGAGGGCGAGCTCCGCATCGACTCCGCCGGCACCGGGTCCTGGCACGTGGGGAATCCGCCGGACCCTCGCTCGGCGGAGGTGGCGGCCCGGCACGGCATCCGTCTCGAGAGCCGGGCCCGCCAGGTTGCACCGGGGGATGCGGAGGCCTTCGACCTGATCCTGGCCATGGACCGGTCGAACCTCCGGGACCTGGCCGACCTCCTGGACGCCGGGGGGGGGCGGGGCAGACAGGCCGAGGTGCGCCTCTTCCGGGACTACGATCCCGAGGCCGACAGCCCGGCCGACGTCCCCGATCCGTACTACGGCGCCGGCGACGGCTTCGAGGTCGTGCAGGCCATGGTCGAGCGCACCTGCGAGGCGATCCTGGACGAGGTGGAGCGTCGCCGGGGGTAGTGGGGGTGATGCGCGCCGGCGGGTCCACGGCCACGGGGCACGCTTCTTGTGACATGCCGGGTCGAACCCCGCGCAACACACCTCGATCCACCGGGCCTGGCATGGCGAACGATACCCCTCACGAATCCCCGCAGCAGCAGTCCGGCGGGCCCCCCTCGACGGAGGCGCTCCAGGCCGAGAAGATGCGGGCCATGGGCACCTTCGCCGCCCACATCGCCCACGACTTCAACAACGTGCTCACGGCGATCCTGGGCCAGGTCGGCCTTCTCGGCGAGGCGCTGGCCGAGGGGGATCTTGCGCAGGCCAGCGGCGATCTCGGAAACGTCGAGGCTGCGGCCCGGCGAGGTGCCGAACTCGTCGGAAAGCTGATGGGATTCAGCCGAATGCAGCCGCTGGAGAGAGTGCCGCTTTCTGCGGGGGATCTGGTGGAGAACGCGGCTCCCTTCCTCCGGGTGCTCCTTCCTCCCCGTGTCGAGGTCGTGACCCGCGTCACCGAGGACTGCTGGATCGATGCGGACCCGGTGTTCGTGGAGCACATGCTGATGAACCTGGCCTCGAATGCCCGCGACGCCATGCCGGAGGGCGGGCAGATCCGCATCGAGGCGGGCGTGGTGAACCTCACGGAGTCCGAATGCCGGGCGCAGGGGTGGGGCACCCCGGGGCACTTCGCGGTCATCCGGGTCGACGACACCGGTCCGGGAATCCCCGCCGAGCTCGTGTCGAAGGTGCTCGATCCGTTCTTCACGACGAAGCCCGTCGGCGAGGGCACCGGCCTCGGGCTCTCCATGGTCTACGGGTTGATGAAGCAGCACGGAGGCTGGATCCACATCGATCGCACGCCGGAGGGAGGTGCCCGGTTCGACCTTCTCTTTCCCAGGACCGAGCGACCCGCGGGCGAGGCCGGGGAGGAGCCTTCCGCCGAATTCCCCCGGGGGTCCGGTTGCATCGTCGTTGCGGAGGACGACGCGATGACCCGGGCGGCACTCGCCCGCGTCCTGAAGCGCAGCGGGTACACGGTGCGCACCGCGTCCGACGGTCTGGAGGCCCTGGCGATCCTGCAGCACTGGCCCGAGGTGGACCTGCTCGTCACCGACATCGCCATGCCCCGCCTCGGCGGCGTGGCCCTCGGAAAGGTGCTCGAGAAACAGGGACTGAGGGTGCCGATCCTCTTCACGTCGGGGCTGGGTCGGGAACACGCGGAGGTTGCCCAGGGGCTCCCCGCCGACGCCCTGTTCCTGGCCAAGCCGTGGACGGTGGCGGAGATCCTCGCCCGGGTCGGGGAGGTCATGACCGGCGCACGGGGGTCGTAGGCACCCCGCCTCGGGCGGTTCCGCGATCACCGGGGGGCGATGGTCACCGCGCGGAGATCACCGCGCGGAGATCACCGCGCGGCGAGCCGTCGCACCGCCTCCTCGAGCACCTCGTCGGAGGACGCAAAGCTCAGGCGTGCATACCGGTCGTCGCCGAACGCGGCGCCGGGAACCATGGCCACGCCCGTCTCCTCGAGCACCCGGGAGCACCACGCGCCGGAATCGGGAACCGCCTCGGTGAACTCCCCGTCCACCCTGACGAAGAGGTAGAAGGCGCCCCCGGGGACCAGGACCGGGAGCTGCGGGAGCTTCTCGCGGAAGAGGCGGACGACGAGGTCCCTGCGCCGGCGGAAGGCGGCGACCATGTCGCGGATGTCGGCGGCGGCGCGTTCGGTCCGGGTCAGCGCCGCCAGGGCCGCCACCTGCGACGGCGTGGCGGCGTTCGAGGTCGTGTGGCTCTGGAGCGCGGAGAGCTTGCGGGCGATCTCCGGGGCGGAGACGGAGTAGCCGATCCGCCATCCCGTCATGGCAAACGCCTTCGATACCCCGTCCACGAGGACCCAGGAACCCACCGACTCCGGCTCCAGGTCGAGGATGCCCGGTGCGTCCTCACCCTCCGCATCCCCGAAGTGGATCTTCCGGTAGATCTCGTCACTGATCAGGTGGACATCGTTGTCCCGGGCCCACCGGGTCACCTCGCCCAGTTCCTCGAGGGAGTAGACGGTTCCCGTGGGGTTCGAGGGCGAGCAGAGGATGAGCCCGCGGGTGCGGGGCGTCCGCACCGCATCCAGGTCGGAGGCCGTGAGCCGGAAACCCCGGTCCGCCGCCCCCGAGACGAAGACAGGGGTGGCCTGGGCGAGTTCCACGATCTCCGGGTAGCTCGTCCAGTACGGAGTGGCCACCAGGACCTCGTCGCCGGGGCCGAAGAGGGCGAAGCAGGCGTTGAAGAGGGCCTGCTTGGCCCCGGAGGTGACCACCACCGATTCGGCGGTGAGATCCCACCCCGCCGGAATTCCGGTGCCCAGCGACGCTGCCACGGCCTTTCGGAGCTCCGGCAGTCCGGGAGCGGGCGTGTAGCGGGTCCGTCCCTCCCGGATCCCCTCGATGGCGGCCTCGGAGATCCAGTCGGGCGTCGGGAAATCGGGCTCGCCGGCGCTCAGGTCCAGGATGTCCCGCCCCTCGGCACGCAGCTTTTTCGCCAGCGTGCTCACGGCGATGGTGGCGGACGGGCGCAGGTTGGCGATGTTGGGACTGAAGGTCATGGCAGGCGGACCGGAAGGCGGGACACGGGGGGTTTGGGAGGCGCAATATGTGTCCGGGGGGCGTGCTGCAGCAAGGCGGTGGTGGGAGCACGCCGGCGGGTTTCGCCGGGGGAGTTGATCCGCCACCCCATCAGACGGCATCTTTCAGGTCTGTACCTCGTTCATGGGAGGCCCGTTGTCCCCCCCGCTGGTGGATATCGCATTCGACTACGTGGACCCCGGATCCTGGATGGTCCTCCTTCGGCTGGACGCGGGGGTCCCCGGGGTCGAACTGGACCCTTCCCGGATCCGCTGGCGTCCCCTGGAATTCCGCACCCCGGAAGAGGCGCCGCTGGACGCGGGGGATGCGGCGTGGCGAGCGCTGCACGAGGGTCTTCGGACCGAGGTCGAGGCGATGGGGCTTTCCCTTCGCATGCCGACCCGCGTGCCGCGGACCCGGAAGGCCCACGAACTGGCCTTCCACGCCCGGGAGCGGGACCGGTTCGCCGCGGTTCACCGGGCCCTCTTTCGAGCGCATTTCTCGGAGGGGCTGGACCTGGGACGGGTGGACGTGCTCAGCCGGGTTGCCGAGAACGCCGGCCTCGACCCGGCCGAGGCGCGGACGGTGCTCGGGGTCGACCGGTTCCGCGATGCCGTGGTCGCCGAGCGGACCGCACTGCTCGAGGCGGGGGTTCGCGGGGTTCCGACCGTGTGGTCAGGTGCGGAGGTTCAGCAGGTCGAGGAGGCTCGCGTGGAGGGCTACCACGGAGCGCAGTCATTTGCCGAGGCCCTCGGATCCGTTCTCCGGATCCGGGAGCATGACGGGGGTCGGAACGCCGACCCGACAACCCGGGAGATCTGAAGATGGCAGGATATGTTCGCAAGACGGCGCTTTCGCCGGCGGAGGTGCTGGCCCTGGCTTCCGAGGTGCTGCCGGAACGGATCGGGCTGACCCGGTCCAGGAGTTCGGCGCACTCGGCCACCTGGTCCGGAGAAGAGGGGACGGTGGTTCTGAGTGCCCACGGGCATGCCCTCTACACCGAGGTCATCGCGCAGACGGATCGGCTTCGCACGTCGCGCATGGATTACGAGATCCAGAAGTTCCTCAATCGCCTCCCGTACGAGCCCTACGACAGCGGCGGACCCGGGAAGGGCGATCCCTACAACGTGGTGAGTCATGGCAAGCTTTGAAGATCTCGGGCTCCGGCCCGAGCTGGTGGAGGCACTTGCAGCCGAGGGAATCGAGACGCCGACCGCGCTGCAGCAGGAGGCGATTCCCGTTCTCCGGAAGGGCAACGCGGCGCTCGTTCGGGGCGGGCCCGGCGCCGGCGTACTCGTGGCGTGGAGCGCTCCGCTCCTCGACCGGCTCGATCCGGTTCCGGGTGGACCGGTGGTCGTCGCGCTGGCGCCCACGGAGCAGGTGGCCCTCGACCTGGCCCGGTCGCTGGGTCGGCTGGCGGCGGCGGCGGGGCACCGGGTCGCGGCACTCGGGGGACCCTTCGCGCTCCCCGGACATGCCGATGTGCTCGTGGCGACGCCGGCGGCCCTCGGGGCTGCCCTCTCCGCCGGGGAGATCTCCCTCGACGGTGTGCAGGCCGTGGTCCTCGCCGGCGGCAGCGCCCTGCTGGGCGACGCCGCAAGTGTCGAAGTGACGGGGAAGTTCCTCGACCGCCTGGATGCCGACGCCGTGCAGTTCATCGTCGTGGCGGACCCGGTCACGCCCGCCGTGCGTGCCTTCGTGGATGCGAAGCTGTCCCGGGCCATCTTCCTGCCCAGCGACGCCGGGAGCATCGGGGACACCGGGACCGCTCCCATCCAGCGAGGCACGCTGAGGGTGAGGACGCTGGAGGGCGACGAGATGCTGGAGCTCCCCCGCCTCGTGGGAGACCTTCTCGAGGAGGGGCACCACCACCTTCTCCTCTTCTTCCGGAGCGAGGATCGGGCGGCGGACCTGGGTGACCTCCTGACCCTTCACGGCTTCGCTGCGGGCGAACCCGGAGACCCGGAAGTCCCGATCTGGCTCGCCACCCACGGCATGGATGCGCGTCGTGCCATCGCGGACGCCACACCGGCAGGGGGAAGCGTGGGCATCCTCTCGGTGGACGCACCCTCCGACGCCGACGAGCTGGACCGGCGGCACGGAAGCGGAAGCGGTGACGGCGTGATCCTGGCGCGGGCCCGGGAAATGGCCCATCTCCGGCGGATCACCCGTGAGGCGGGGTACGCGATCAACCAGTTCCCGGTACCCGCCGGCGAGGAATCCCCGGCAACGCGGTTCGCCAGTTCGCTGGCGGAGACCCTCGAGGGCGAGGATCTGGACCCCTACCATCTTCTCGTGGCCGAGGCCGTCGAGCGGTGGGGGGCCACCCAGGTGGCCGCGGCGCTGGCCCTCCTGCTTCGGCGCGGAGGGCGGGTGCCGGGCGCTGCCGCGGGAGGGTCGGCCGCGCCCGGCGTCCCCCCCGCCTTCGTTCGGCTCTTCCTCTCGGTGGGGAGCGTCGACGGGATCGGACCAGGTGAACTCCTTGGTGCCATCACCGGAGAGACCGGCCTCAAGGGCGAGCGCGTCGGCCGAATCGACGTGCGGGACACGTTCTCGCGGGTGGAGGTGGACGAGGCCGTGGCCGCCGACATCATCAAGGCCATGAACGGGATCTCCATCCGCGGCCGGAGCGTTCGGGCCGACTACGACCGGCAGGCAGGCCGCGGCGGGGCCTCCGACGGTCCGCCTCCCTCCGGCGGGAGCCGGGGAGGGCCACCCTCCCGGGGAGGCCAGGGGGGTGCGGGGCGCGGGGGTCCGTCCCGGGGTGGCCCAGGCGCCGGACGTTCGGGACCGAGCCGATCCGGCCCCGGGGGCGCCGGGCGAGGCAAGCCTCCGTCGCGGGGGTAGACGGGGCAGCGTTTCGGCCCCGGTCCGGAAACAGGAAGGGCCACGCTCCCCGGGGGGGCGTGGCCCTTCGCTCATTCGATGCCGGGATTCGAACTTACTGGACGGCGTCCTTCAGCCCCTTCCCGGAGCGGAACCCGGGGGTCTTCGAGGCCTTGATCTGGATGGTCTCGCCGGTGCGGGGGTTGCGACCCGTCCGGGCCTTGCGGCTCTTCGTTTCGAAGGTGCCGAAGCCGGTGATCTGGACCTTGTCTCCCTTCTTCAGGGATGAGGCAATGATTCCGCTATCGGTGCCGAAGAGGGCATCGATCGCCTTGCCTGCGTCCGTCTTGGACATGCCGGTTTCGCTGGCGAGGGCATCCACGAGCTCAGATTTGTTCATCAGGCTCACTCCTTAACAAGTGATGGTGTGGGTTCGGGCGGCCCCCCTACTGCCGACCGGCCGGAACCGGGAGGGGCGTGTCGGATCGAAGCGCGCATCCGGCGGCGCCGAGGTCCTTCCGGCCTCGCAGAGGGTTTCCACGGTGCATGCCGAAAGCCGAATGAAGGGTACAGGTCCCCCGGAACAACGTCAAGTCGTGGAAGCGGCGAAAAGCCGCACCATTGCTGGCTTCTCTCGTGCCCGGCGGGCCAGGCGCACGGTGCCCGCGGAATTCCCGCCCTCGGTCGCCACGGCCCGCATTCCCGCCGATTCGTCTTACCAACTCGAACTGCAGGAGAGAGTTGCACCGTTGGGCTCACCACCCCTCGGCGCGGTGGAATCCCGGGCTGGATCGACCGGGAGGCCGGAGGGCACCGAGATCACCAGCGAACGTGGAGTCCGGGGCCGCCTGGAGGGCGACGACCGGCTTTCGAGACCTCCGCCGACCGGCCCGCCCATGGCCTCGCCCCGCGATCGGCCTCTGGTCTGAAGCGTGAACTTCTGCCCCCCCGACGGCGCGATCAGGAGCGGGAGCCCGTTCTGACCGGTTCTGAGCACCAGGAACGGGTCAGGACGGGGACCTCCGGCCCCCTGCCGAACCGCGGATCCGGCAACCCCGTCGGATCCACCCCCGACTCCGAACATCGGAGGTAGTCATGAAGCTCATGCCCTGGACCCTTGCCGCGCTGCTCCTCGCGGGCGGGCTCTCCCTCACCAGCCCGGTTGCCCCCCTCGAAGCGCAGGACTCCGGGTGCGAGGCCGCGACCATCGAGGGGGATCGCCGCTCCTGCACGGCCACGGAGGAGATGGGGAGGTGCCTGACCGATGCCCTGGATTCCCGGCGAGCCTGCCTGCAGGACTTCGACGGATGGCTGCTCGAACGGGCATGTGACGCCCTGTTCGTCTGGGACGCTGCCGCCTGCGTGGCAAAGGCTGTCGTCAAGCCGTTCTGATCCCCCGGAAGGCGGCGGGCACGACGAACCCCCGGAAGCGAAGGCTTCCGGGGGTTTCGCGTGTGGAAATCGTCCCGGAATCCGTCCCCGATTCCCATGGTTCCCCCCCGCCTCCTCCCCTCTCTTTCGGAGCCGTCCCCGGGCCGGGACCTCACCATCCGCAACTCGTGCTTCACCGCCAGGAGGCTTTCGTGTCGAACTTTCCAGCTTCCAGTCCCAGCCGGGCTCCCCGGCCCCGGATCCTCGTGCCGGGAATCCTCGTCGTCCTGATCGTCGCCTTGGCCGGATTCGGATGGATGCTCCTGAGACCGGGCCCGGAGGGAGCGCGGCCCGATCGTCTCGTGGAGGCATCGGAGCTGGCGCCTCCCACGCCCCTGCCTCCTCTCGTCTCCGGGATCCTGCACGCAGGAGATGCGCGGCGAGTTCCCGAAGGATGGTGGGTCCTGGACCGCCGCGCCCGACTCGTGCACTTCCTCGACACGAATCTCCGGCTCGTCGGAAGCTTCGGTGGATACGGCGACGCACCCGGAGAATTCCGGATGCCGGCGGCCCTGGGGTTCCGGGGGGATTCGCTGGTCGTTCTCGATGGCGGAGAGGTCCCCGTGCTTCACCTGTTCGGGCCGGACGCCGGCCTCGTCAGGAAGGAATCGGTTCACGTGGTCGGGTGTGACACGTTCCTCGCAACGGGGATTCTCGACGCGCCCATCGAGCCGCTTCACCTGCTCGGCACCTGCACCCGTCTGCTCCCGGCCCCGGCGTCCGGGTCTGTCGTGGTCCGGGTGGAGGACGGCGGGATCGGGCACCTGGCGAGGGGCCAGCTGCAGGTCATGAATCGAGGATTTCCGGGTGCCGAAACGGCAGTGGGCGCGGGCCAGGGGGAAACCACCTGGGTCGGGAATTCCTCGAGCCCCTGCCTTGACCGGATCGGTGTGCAGCATGACCCGACCGGGGTGCCGTCCCTGTGCATGGCCGAGTGGGTCGGGGTCAGGTTTTCCGTCGACGAACTATCGGCTCGAATGGGCCGGAGCCCGGGGGCCGCCCGCCTCGCCGAGATCCTGGGTCCCATGGAGTGGCTTCCGGTCATGGATCGGGTCTTCCCGCATCCGGAAGGGGTGGTCCTCCGCCGTCTGTCGGGGCTGAATGTCCGGGAACTCGTGCACCTCCGGCCGGACGGCTCCACCACACTCCTGTGGAGCGGGCTTCCCGAATCCAGCTGGGTGGGCGGCGACCAGGTGCTCGTTGCATGGGAGGGCACGGAGGGCATGCACCTGGAGATTCGCCAGCTCCACGGCGAGGCCCAGGCCCTCGCCTCCGCGCGGTAGCCGACCTGTTGGACTGGGTGGAGGTCGGTCGAGGGGCCCTCCCCGCCGTGGTCGCTTTCGGAACGGCGCTCCTGGTCCTGCGCCGTCGCCTCCCGAAGGAGGAGGAGCGCCGCGGAACCGTGCCGCCCCGGAGGCGTGCGGTCGGGCCGGTTCGCGAGGTGGGGGCCGCACTGGTCGGAGGGGCCGCTGCGGGAGCCGCTGCCGGGTCGCTGGTTGCCCTGGCGCTGGGCCAGAACCCGTTGGCCGGGGCCCGCATCCTCTTTCTCCTGGCCTCCCTGATCTACCTTCTCGCCCTGGCCGCCTGTCTCTCGAGCTGGCGGTTCCCGCTCCCCGAGGTGGTCGCATTCCTGCTGTTCGTCCCGGCGCTCCCTCTCCAGCTGCTCGTGCATGCCGGGGTGCTTACCACCCCCGGGGGCATGGGAGGGTACGTCCTTCCCCCGGCCTCGTTCATGGTGGACCTTCCCGCCTGGGCCACCCTGTGGGGTGCCCGGGCCGGGTGGAATCCCCTCGAATGGTCGGGGGGACTGGCGGTCCCGGGGTTCCGCAGGGGCGCCCTCGTGTGGGGCCTTCACGTGGGGCTCCTGCTCGGGCTGGCAAGCTGGGGCCGCCACCGGCGGGGGCTACCGGATCGGGCACCCGGCCTCCGTCAGACGGGGAAGTAGCGGCGAATCCTGTCGCGGAGGGTGTTTCTCGACATCCCGAGGAGCCGGGCGGCTTTGGTCCGGTTCCCATGGCACTGCTCGAGCACCTCCCTGATCCGCTCCCGCTCCTCCGCCGAAGTCCCGAAGCTCGAGTACCGACACGCCGTCGGCTCGCCCCCCGGTCCGGGTTCGGCATCGGAACCGCCACGCGGCCTCGCACCCGGTTCAGCCCGGGGGTGCGGCGGCGGTTCAGTCGGTGGCTCGGGTGGCGTCTCGCGCGGCGTCGCAGACGGCGTCGCAGACGGCGTCGCAGACGGCGTTTCAGGGGGCCGACGCTCCGGCACCACGTCCTCGAGGTCCGCCCGGCGAAGCACGTCGGTCTGGCCGGTGAGGATCAGGGCCGCCTCCAGAAGGTGCGCGAGTTCGCGGATGTTGCCGGGCCAGGGCCGGGTTTCCAGGAAGGACCATGCGTCGGGAGCGAGTCCGGGGAGGGGGAGACCATGGCGCGCCGCGAGCTTTCGCAGGTACGTGCGAACGAGGAGCGGGAGGTCTTCCCGTCGTTCCCGGAGGGGTGGGAGGTGGGCCCGGACCACGGCGATCCGGTGGAAGAGGTCGGGCCGGAATCCGCCCTCCGCGATGGCCGCCTCGAGATCCCTGGACGTGGCCGAGAGAAGCCTGACGTCGACGCGTTCGACCGAATCCCCTCCGACAAGTCGCACTTCGCCGTCGTCCAGCGCAGTGAGGAGCTTGGACTGTCCCGCCAGGCTCATGTCCCCGATCTCGTCGAGGAAAAGGGATCCGCCGTCAGCCTGCAGCATCAGCCCGACGCGCCTCGACACCGCTCCGGTGAAGGCTCCCCTTTCGTGACCGAAGAACTCGGATTCGAAGAGTGTCTCCGGAATCCCGGAGCAGTTGACCTTGACCAGCCGGGCCGCCGACCTTTGACTCAGGGCGTGGACAACGCGGGCCGCGGTGGTCTTTCCGGTCCCTGTCTCTCCCGTGATCAGCACCGAAACCGAGGTTCCTGCGATCCGTTCGACGCGCATGCGAAACCGCACCATGGCGGGCGAGGTTCCGGCAAGTTCGCGGGTCAGGAGGGCAGATCGGGTCATTCTTCAGCTTCACCAGGTCATCCGGGCGATTCCATGGCAGAGACGGCGAACGACCCTCCGCGGCACGAGGGATTCCGGCGTGAAGAGGCCGCCCGGGTCCGGGAATCCTGGCGAACGGGAGAGGCGCCTGTCTGCCCGCGCTGCGGGATCGTGCTCGATCCGTCCCCCGTCCGACCCCGAAGCGACGTGTCCTACGTGCGGGATCGGGTCATGCTCGTCTGCCGTTCGTGCGGGGGCTCGGCGGCGGTGGAGCGACGGGACCGGAAACCTCCTTCACCCGCCCTGCCCGTCGTGGGGTGGAGGGAGTGGGTGTCGCTGGCGGACCACGCGGCGATTTCGTTGAAGGCCAAGGTCGACACCGGCGCGCGGACATCGGCCCTCCACGTGGAGGAGCTCGAGAACGTGCAGCGGGACGGGCAGCCGTGGCTCCGGTTCCTCGTCCTCCCACGCCAGCGGTCCCGTTCCTCCGCCTTCAGGGTAGAGGCTCCACTGGTGGACGAACGCGCGGTCAGGTCGTCCAGCGGAGCGTCGGAGGAGCGACCCGTGGTCAGCCTCCGGATCGGGCTGGGCCCGGTGACGTTTCCTGCCGAGGTGACGCTGACCCGCCGTGACCAGATGGGGTTCCGGATGCTCCTTGGCCGGACCGCGCTTCGAGACCGGTTCCTCGTCAACCCTGCCACCTCCTACCTCCAGCCCAACCCCCATCCCCCGGGAGAACCTCCTCGCCGGAAGTCTCCTTCCAACCCGCCCTCCTCCAGGAAATGATGCATGCGAATCGGAATCCTCTCCCGCAAGGCCTCTCTCTATTCGACCCGGCGCCTGGTAGAGGCCGGCGAGGAAAGAAACCACGACATGCGGGTGATCAACTATCTCCGCTGCTACATGGACATCTCTCATCCCGGCCCCAGCGTGGTCTACCATGACCTCGTGTCCGACCGGCACGCCATCGAGGAAACCCTCGAGTTCGATGCCGTGGTTCCCCGCATCGGTGCGTCCTACACCTTCTATGGAACGGCCCTGGTCCGACAGTTCGAGATGATGGGGGTCTTCGCAGCCAACGACTCCCAGGGGATCACACGGTCCAGGGACAAGCTCCGCGCCCAGCAACTGCTCTCCCGCTCCGGCGTGGATCTTCCCGCCACCACCTTTGCCCACGATGCCCGGCACTCGAAGGGCCTCATCGACCGGGTCGGGGGCACGCCCCTCATCGTGAAGCTGCTGGAGGGAACCCAGGGCGTGGGTGTCGTGCTGGCCGAGACCCGGAAGGCCGCCGAAAGCGTCATCGGAGCCTTCCGCCAGCTGGATGCGAACATCCTGGTCCAGGAATTCATCAAGGAGGCCGGCGGTGACGACCTGCGAGCCATCGTCATCGGGGGGAAGGTCGTCGCTGCCATGGAGCGGCATGCCGCTCCCGGCGAGTTCCGGGCCAACCTGCATCGGGGTGGATCCGCCGAGGCCGCGAAGCTCACGCCGAAGGAGCGGAAGACCGCCGTGCTGGCCGCGAAGTCCCTCGGTCTGAACGTGGCGGGGGTGGACATGCTCCGCTCGAACCGCGGGCCCCTGGTCCTGGAGGTGAACTCCTCGCCGGGTCTCGAGGGCGTCGAGAAGGCCACGGGTGTGGACGTGGCGGGGAAGATCATCGAGTACATCGAGAACACCGCCCCGAGGGGCAACCGGCCCGACCGGGTGGGTGCGTGAGCAGTATCGAAATCGGTGGCATGGTCGTGGCCCCCGGTGAACGAGGCCGAGTCGAGCTGCCCGCAGCCCGTCTCGCCACCGGGAGTCCGCTGGGGATCCCCCTCGAGGTCGTCAACGGGCGGCGGCCCGGGCCCCGGGTCTGGCTCACGGCAGCGATTCACGGCGACGAACTGAATGGCGTGGAGATCATCCGCCAGGTCCTGGGGGAGGTCTCCCCCCGGCACATGGCGGGCTCCCTCCTCGCTGTCCCCATCGTGAACGTGCACGGCTTCATCACCGAGTCCCGCTACCTCCCGGACCGTCGTGATCTGAACCGTTCCTTCCCCGGCTCGGCCCGGGGTTCCCAGGCCGCCCGGCTGGCCCACCTCATCATCTCCGAGGTCATCGAGGGGGGCGACGTGGGGATCGACCTTCACACCGGTTCCGGCGACCGGGTCAACTTTCCCCAGCTCCGCGCCGACCTCGACGACCCGGAGACCCGGCGTCTCGCCCTCGCCTTCGGCGCTCCCCTCATGGTCCACAGCAGCATCCGCGACGGATCCCTGCGGGCAGCGGCCACCGGCATGGGCGCGCGGGTCCTGGTCTACGAGGGGGGCGAGGCGCGACGCTTCAACCGGCACGCCATCGAGATCGGGACCCAGGGCGTCCTGCGCGTCCTCCGCACCCTGGGGATGCGAGGGGGTGGGCCCACCCCGAACCCGACATCTCGCGAATCCCGGAGCACCCGCTGGGTGCGGGCCGGACGAAGCGGCCTCGTTCGCCTGGACGTGGAGCCGGGAAGCGAAGTGGAGAAGGGGCAGGCCATCGGCGTCATCAAGGACGCCTTCGGGGACCGGACGCTCCGGGTACGGGCCTCGGCGACCGGGGTCATCATCGGACAGACCCGACAGCCCAACGTGAACCGGGGGGATGCCCTCGTGCACATTGCCGAGATGATGTCGGACCCGGCGCCCCCGGCTCCCGTGCCTACTGGCTGAGGTCCGCGACCTGCTCCAGTCCGAGGCGGCCGCGCCCACCGGGTGCGCGGGTCCGCCCGGAGTCCGGCGCCGCGGGGTCCGGGGGGCGCCTCAGGTGGTGATCCGAGCGAGCCTGCCAGAGCGCCGCCAGGGAAAGCAGCCGCTCCTCGCCGAAGGGTGGCGCCCCGACGAGAACCCCCTCCGGAAGGGGTCCATCGAAACCGCCACCCCCTTCCCCGGCCTCGCGGAACCCGATGGGAAAGGTGACCAGGGGAAGCCCGATCATGTCGAAGGGAACGTGGTTGGCCTGGACCACCGCATCGCACTGCTGAAACACGTGGTCCAGGGCCAGGCGAAGGAGCGCCAGTCGCCCCCGCTGCGCCTTCACGTACTCGTCGCCGGACAGGAGAAGTCCCTGGATCCAGGATGACAGCGTCACCCCGAAGAGCCGGACGTCCTCCCGCAGCCAGGGGAGAAACGGCTCGCTTCGCTCCGGGAGCCTCCCTGCGTTGAAGATTCCCGAAGAGAGCTCCGCCCACCCGGGCGGCGGGGGGACTTCGACCACCTCGACGCCCCCTTCCTCCATGGATGCGAGGAACCGTCGTCTGCGCTCCCCCTGCGGCCCGCCGGCCCCTGCCCACTCCGGGGGAACGCCGAGTCGGGTCGGCCACCGGATCATCGCCTCGCCAGCCCCGTCCCCCTGCCCTGATCCCGGCACCGGGATCGCCGCGGTGAGGTAGTCCGGGACCGGGGGAAGGCCCAGGGTCCGGGGGTCCGCGGGGTCGGGGCCGGCCATGACCTGGAGCATGAGCGCCGCATCCCGGGCGTCCCGGGCAATGGGCCCCGGGTGATCCCGGGTATAGGTCAGGGGAATCACCCCCCGCAGCGAGACACGTCCCATCGTGGGCTTGAGCCCGGTCAGTCCCTGGCTGGCGGCCGGAACCGTGATGGACCCGCCCGTCTGGGTCCCCACGGACGTCGTCACCATGCGGGCTGCAACGCCGGTGGCCGACCCGCTGGACGACCCGCCGGGGCTGATCCGGGGGTCCCCCGGCGCCCAGGCGTTGAGGGTGGTGATCTCGCCGTCGGGGGTCAGGGCCCGGGTGGTCGCCAGCGGTCCCATCTGCGTCTTGCCCACCAGGACCGAACCGGCTCCCCGGAGCCGGGTCAGCAGCGTCGCATCGAAGGGAGGAAGGAAGTCCCGGAACATGTGGGCGTTCGCCGTGGTGCGAATTCCCGCAGTGTAGACGTTGTCCTTGAGGGCGAGCGGGATCCCGTGGAGGAGCCCCGGAGCCTTCCCGCCAGGCAGGCTCTCGCGCCGGTCCCGGTCGAGGGCATCATCGAGAGCGGCGGCGGTGGCGAGGGCCTCGGCCTCGGTCACCGTGTTGAACGCAAGGTAGACCGCGTCGAGCTTCCGGATCCGCTCCAGGCAGGCTGCAACGAGGTCTGCGGCACGGAGGGAGCCGTCGCGGATCCGCACCCCCGCCTCCCACGCGGTGAGTTCCCCGGGTGGACGCGCGAGGGCTCCGCCGGCTGAGGCCGCCCGCCGGGCGTCGGCCCAGAAGGCCTCGGCGGCGGCGGCCCTGCCCGGCGACAGGGGGGGATCCGGGACCGGAACTCCCGCCGGCGACGAGGGAAGCGGGCCTCCTGCAGAGAGCGGCTCGGGAGGCCAGTGGACCCCTGCTGCAGCCGCTGCGGTCAGCGCCCCCATGCGGTGGAGGAAGGCCCGCCGGTCGACCCGGGCATCCTGGGGTCCGTCGGGGGGCGCGGCCTCACTCGCCATGGTCCACCTCGCCGACCGCGGGGAACGCAGAGGGGATCGCGGGCGCCAGCATCGCGGGGTACGACATGGGGGGGAAGAGCTGGGGATCCAGCTCGTAGGCCGACAGTGCGGGGACCGTCCCCCTGAGGAATCCCCGGGCAGAACCGAAGATCCGCACCCGGTCGGCCGGTGCGTCGGGGTCGTCTTCCGGCAGCACGGAAAGGTCCACCCCGATGATCCGGAGCCTTGTTTCCACGTACCGGTCGAGTTCCTCGTCGGTGAGCTCGTGCATCGGAGATCGGGACCCCGTTCGGGGCTGGGGCGCAGGGGGCTCGGAGGAATTCATGAATCCACTGTAGGGCGGGACGGCGGCTCCCGAAACCCCGGGGCGTTCGCTGCGTGAAGGATCCGGACGATCCGTCCGTAGTTTCCGGTGTACGAACCAGCCGGCTCCACCCCTGCCCCCTCACCGGGCCCGCACCTTCCAGGAACCTGCCGCCGTGAACTGCTCCAGCCACCCTGCTCCCCACCGCCGGGACGCCTCGCACCGGGTCCGTTTCCGGCCCCGACATGCGGCGGTGGCCGCGGTCCTCGCCGCAGCACTCGCAGGCCAGCCGCTCCACGCCCTGCAGCAGCCCGGCACCGACGCCCCGGCTCCCGCCTTCTCGACCGAGCTGGCACTCCAGACCTTCGATTCGGTCTGGAGCCGGGTCGCGAATGCACACTACGACCCCGACATGGGTGGCGTGGACTGGGTGGCGATCCGCACCGAGCTCGAGCCCAGGGCTCTCGAGGCGACCTCGAACCAGGAGCTTCGTGGCGTGCTGAGCGAAATGGTGGGCCGGCTCGGGCTGTCCCACTTCGCCGTTTTCGGGCCGGATGCGGGCGCTGCGCTCGAAGGAGAAGGGGCGGGGGGTGATGCGGCGCGTTCACCCGGGGGTGGGAGTGGACTCGCGAACCCGGGGATGGAGCTGCGCCTGGTGGAAGACCGGATGATCGTGGTCCGGGTTCGCCCCGGGAGCGCGGCCGAACGGGCCGGCGTGCACCCGGGGTGGGAACTGTCCCGAATCGGGACCAGCGACCCGGCTTCCCTCCCCGACGGGATGGGCGAGGCGCTCATGGCCATGGGAACGTCGGAGGAGAGAGTCCGCGCCCTCTACCTGCCCATGCTCGCGCTGGCGGGGCTCCAGGGGGAAGAGGGAAACGCCGTGGAGGTGACCCTCGTCGACGCCGCCGGCCGGGAGCGTCGCCTGGCGCTGGACCGGGCCCCTCCCGCCGGCGAGCTCGCGCGGTTCGGGTATCTCCCGCCCTTCCCCGTGGAGGTCCGCCACCGGCAGATCGGGCTCGAGGACGGGGGAGCTGTCGGATGGATCCACTTCACGGGCTGGTTTCCGGCGGCGATGCCCCGGATTGCCGAAGCGGTGGACCAGTACCGCGACCTCCAGGGCCTGGTCCTCGACCTGCGGGGGAACCCCGGTGGCGTGGCGGGAATGGCCATGGGGGTCGCCGGACACTTCATCGATGAGCGGGTGAGTCTCGGCGAGATGACCCATCGAGGTGGCACCCTGCAGTTCAACGTGAGCCCCCAGCGGGTCTCGGCGGCAGGGGAGCGGGTGGACCCCTTCGCCGGCCCGGTGGCAATCCTGCTGGACCCGCTTTCGGCAAGCACGAGCGAGATCTTCGCCGCCGGGATGCAGTCTCTCGGGCGGGCGCGGATCTTCGGGGAGAACACGGCGGGCCAGGCGCTGCCGGCCGTGATCATCTCCCTTCCGAACGGCGACCGGCTCATGCACGTGATCGCCGACTACACGGCCCCCGGAGGCGTTCGCCTCGAGGGCCGGGGGGTCGTTCCCGACGAGATGGTTCGACCGTCCCGGGACGCCCTCCTCGCCGGGGAGGACCCGGCACTCGACCGGGCCCTCCGGTGGATCGCCTCGGACCCGGGTGGCTGATGCCCGGACTCCGGATCTGCCCCTGCACCATGTCCCGACAGCGGGGTCGACACCCCCGCTCCTTCACATTCTCCAAGGGAATCCCATCATGACGAACCCAGCAACGCGGGCCTTCCTGGCCACCTGTACCCTCGCCGTCGCGGGGATCGCCGCGCCGATCCCCACCCTGGCCCAGGATCTCCCGGACGCGAACACGCTCATTGCGGACTACGTGGCGGCCATCGGCGGCGCCGAGCGCTACGGCGGTCAGTCGAGCGTGGTCCGGGGAACCTTCTCCATGCCCGCCATGGGAATGGAGGGCTCGTTTGTCCTGGTCCAGCGGTATCCGGACCAGATGCGCATGGACGTCTCCCTTCCCGGAGTGGGCGAGATCCAGAGCGGGTACACGGGGGAGGTCGGGTGGTCGCTCAACCCGATGGTTGGCGCGCAGCTCATGGACGGTGCCGAGCTCGAGCAGATGCGCGAGCAGTCCAGCGTGGCCGCGAGCCTCCGGGACCCCGCCGTGGTTCCCGGACGGGAGACGGTGGAACGGGCGGAGTTCGGGGGTGAGGCGTGCTGGAGGGTCAGGCTGACCTGGGCCTCCGGCCGGGAGAGCCATGACTGCTATTCGGTCGACACCGGGCTTCTCGTGGCCTCCGAATCCGTTCAGGCATCGCCCATGGGCGACGTGCCGTCCGTCACGCTCTTCCGCGACTACCGCGAGTTCGACGGGCGCCGCATGCCCACGCGGATGATCCAGAGCGCCATGGGGCAGGAGCAGGTCATGGTCATCGAGACCGTGGACTACGGCGAGGTATCCGACGACCAGGTGGCGCCGCCGCAGCAGATCCGGGCGCTCATCGACGGGTGATCCGGCCATCTCCAGATCACGGGAGTTGAACGCGGGCGCAGGAAACGGGCCCCCGGGGAGCGATCTCCGGGGGCCCGTTTCATTGACACCGGGGCAGCCGCGTCGCATCCTCACGGATTCACACCCCAGTGTCGTCGACCGAACAAGGAGCGGGATCATGCAAGCTGCGCCCCCACGGGCCCTCTCGGCTCTCCTCCCCCTGGCCCTCCTGCTGCTCCCCGCAGCGGCGCAGGCCCAGACGCAGGTGTACGAGCGGAGCACCCAGCCCGTCAACCAGGCGTATACCGACCAGATCCTGGAATTCACCACGGAGGAGTTCTTCCTCACGCCCCTGGTCGACCACCTCCCCGCGTCGGATGTCGTTCCAACGCCGCTTGACATCCTCGGCTACATCAGCGGAACCCGGGACGTTCTCACGCACACCGAGGGCATCTACCGCTACATGCGCGCGGTGGCGGCCGCCTCTCCGCGCATCACCGTGAAGACCATCGGGACCTCCGAGGAAGGCCGGGAGATCCTCCTGGTCCTGGCCTCGGACGAGGGCACGATCGGCGACGTGGACCGGCATGCCGAGCTCATGAAGCGGCTCTCGGACCCCCGGGTGACGTCGGAAGCCGAGGCGGCCCGCATCATCTCCGAGGTGAAACCCATGTACTGGGCCACCGGGGCCATCCACTCGTCGGAAACCGGCTCCCCGGAGATGCTCATGGAGCTCGTGTACCGGCTGGCCGTGGACGAGGGCCCCTTCATGCAGGCGATCCGGGACAACCTCATCGTCATGATCACGCCGGTGGTGGAGCCCGACGGCCGCGACAAGCAGGTGGACGTCCACATGGCCCCCCGCCTCAACCCCGACGGGCCCAATCCGAACCGGACCCTCTACTGGGGGAAGTACGTCTACCATTCCAACAACCGGGACGGAATGCAGCTGAACCTGGCGCTGTCCCGGGCCATCACCGGTACCTACCTGGCCTACCACCCGCTGGTCGTGCACGACCTCCACGAGTCGGCCTCGTACCTGTACACGTCCACGGGGCGCGGGCCGTACAACGCCTGGATCGACCCCATGGTGATCTCGGAGTGGAACCGCCTGGCGCACCGGGAGGTGCGGGACATGGGGGCCTTCGGGGTTCCCGGTGTCTACACCCACGACTTCTACGACGGGTGGACGCCGAACTACATGTTCTGGGTGGCCCACATCCACAATTCCATCGGACGGTTCTACGAGACCCAGGCCTCGCGCAACGCCTCGGACTACATCCTGAACACGAATGTGGACCGGGAGTGGCACCGCCCGAACACGCCGCTCCGGCAGGTGGTCTGGTCCATCCGGAACAACGTGAACCTCCAGCAGTCCGCCCTCCTCATTGCCCTCCACGAGGTCGCGACGAACCGGGAGGAGTACCTCCGGAACTACTGGATCAAGTCGGAACGCTCCGTGGCGAAGGCGCGCATGGAAGGCCCGGCCGGGTACGTCTTCCCCGCCGACGACCCCCGCGCGGGGCAGCAGGCCCGGACGCTGCAGACGCTCCAGCGTCACGGCATGGAGGTGCACCGCACCACCGCCGCCATCACCGCCGAAGGGCAGACCTTCCCGGCCGGCAGCTACGTCGTGCGCATGGACCAGCCCTACTCCCGGGGCGCCGACATGCTGCTGGACCGGCAGCACTACTCGCCCGACGACCCCCGGCCCTACGATGACGTGGGCTGGACCTTCGGGCCCCTGTACAACGCCCAGACCGTCCGGGTGGAGGATGTTGCCCTGCTGGACGGCGCCATGACGCTGGTGGACGGCGAGGTCCGCGCGCCGGGTGGCGTCACGTCCGACGGCGGCGCGACGGCGACGGCGTACCTGGTCCGCTACAACGCCGACAACAACCTCACCGCCTTCCGCTTCGCCCATCCGGAGCTCCGGATCCTGGCCGCCCGGGAAGCGTTCGACGCCGCCGGCCTCTCCTTCGGGCAGGGCAGCTTCATCATCCCCGCCGAGGGGAACGGCCAGGACCTGGGCCAGCTTCTTGACGCCGCAGGCCGGGAGTATGGGTTCGACGCGGTGGCGACGGGTGCCCTGCCGCGGGTTTCGACCCACACCGTCGCGGTCCCCCGCATTGCGCTGATGCACACGTGGCTCACGTCGCAGAACGAGGGGTGGCTTCGACTCGGGCTCGACGAATACGGCGTGCCGTACGACTACGTCTCCGTGCACGAGGTCCGCGACACCCCCGACCTCCTGGACCGGTGGGACGTGATCCTCATGGGCCCGTCGGTGAACGACCCGCTCCAGATCGTGCGGGGCGTGCAGGGGAGCGAACCGATCCCGTGGCAGGCCACCGAGCACACGCCGAACATCGGCCGCCAGGCCTCCTCCCCGGATATCCGGGGGGGGCTGGAGCTGCAGGGCGTCATGAACCTCCAGCGTTTCGTGGAGGGCGGCGGGACGCTCGTGACCCTCACGAACTCCTCGACGCTTCCCATCCACTTCGGCATGGCGGGCGGGGTGTCGGTGCGCTCGACTTCGGAGCTCTGGGCCCCCGGCGGGGTGTTCCGGACCTCTCGATCCGACACCGGGAGCCCGCTGGGCTGGGGATACGGCGACGAACTCGGCGTCTACTTCAACGCCGGGCCCGTCCTGAACGACGGTCGCCAGCGTCCGGGGCCCCGCGTGGTCGCCCAGCCCGACGGAAGCACCACGACCCGGCGGTCGGGGCGTGGGGGGATCGACGAGCCCGACGTGGTCCAGGGGCGGGGCCAGGACTGGGGCCAGGCGAGCGTGGCCGCACACCGCGAGCGCATGGAAGCCGAGGGCGAGGGTGCGACCGGCGCCGGCCCCGGGGGCTTCGGTGGATTCGGCGGAGCCGGAGCACAGGGTGGGGACGTGCGGACCGTCTTCCGATTCGCATCCGAACCCACCCGGCTCCTGATCTCGGGTGGACTGGTGGGCGCCGGCGAGCTCACGGGGTCTCCCGCCCTGGTGGACGCCCGGCTTGGGGAGGGTCACGTGGTCATGTTCTCCTTCAACCCGTTCTGGCGGGGTGGGACGCAGGGTTCCTATGCCCTGGTCTTCAACGCCCTGCTGCACCACGGCAACCTGCACGCAGGTCAGCCGGTTGCGCAGGACGCGGAGGACTACTGACCTCCCGTTGACCCCGTCGCCCGAACTCCGACCCCTCGAGCCCGCTCCAGGGCCGTCTGCCGGAGACCGACCCACCTGGTGGCGCCGGCACCTTCACCGGATCTTCGCCTTCATCGCCCGGACCTACTACCAGGTCCGGCTTGCGGGGGGAGAAGTCCCGGGCGAAGGGCCGGTGCTCCTCGTGTCCAATCACCCGAACTCCCTGATGGACGCGCCGCTGCTCGCGCTGGCGGCAGGGCGCCCGGTGCGATTCCTGGCCGGCGCCCATCTCTTCCGGCGACGGAGCATTGCATGGGCCGTCCGGGGGTCGGGGGCGATCCCGGTATTTCGGCGATCGGAGGAGCCGGGCGAAATGGGGCGGAACACCGGATCCTTCACTGCCGTCCGGGATGCGCTTGTCGCGGGCTCGGCGGTGGGGGTCTTCCCCGAGGGTTTCACCCATTCGGAGCCGGCCCTCGCCCCCCTGAAGACGGGGGCGGCCCGCATCGCCCTGCTGACGGCTGCCGCGACCGGGGGGACCCTCCCCATCCTTCCGGTGGGGATCACCTTTCGCGGGGGGAAGGAGCGTTTCCGGTCGGAGGCGCTCGTGCTGGTGGGGAAGCCCGTTCGATGGGCCGACCTCGCGGCAGACCCCGGGCGGCCCGAGCATGTGCGGGAGCTCACCCAGCGCATCGAGAGCGCCCTGGGCCGCGTCACGGTCAACCTCGCCGACTGGGAGGACCTCCCCCTGGTGGAGGTGGCGGAAGCGGTCCACGAGGTCGAGTTCGGGCAGGGGAAGACCCGGACCCGGAGCCAGGGGAACCCGGTTCGCTGGCTCGCCCGGATGCGCCGCACCGCCCAGGCCCTCGAGCAGGCCCGGGAGCGGGGTGATCCGAAGGTCGCGGCACTGCACCGTGACCTGGGGGCGCACGCCCGGGTCCTCGCCGCGCTGGGGCTCACCCCGCGGGACCTTCACGCCCGCCCGAGGAGTTCGGTGGCCGTCCGCTGGGCGCTGGGGAACCTCTTCTTCTTCGGGGTCGCGCTCCCGCTCGCCCTGCTGGGCACGCTGGTCTTCTGGCTCCCCTGGACCCTGGTGCAGCGGGCCGAGCCCCGCTTCCGCCTCACGCCGGACCGCCGTGCCACCTACCGGGTCCTGGCCGGATCGGTGGCCTGCGGGGTGTGGGTCATGCTCCTGGCCGCCCTCACGATGGAGTTCCGGGGGTGGCGCCCCGCCATGGCCCTGCTCATCATTCTTCCCCTGACGGGCTTTCTCACCCTTCGGATCCGGACGCGGTGGCGCACCGCCGTGGCCGATCTGCGGAGATTCCTCTTTCTCCGGGCGCGTCATGACGTGCGATCGGGCCTCCTCGCAGCCCAGCGCGAGCTCGCCGTGTCGATCCGGGAGCTCCAGAACCGGATCTGATCGCCGCCTCGCCCCCTCGCCCCCTCGCCCCCCAACCCGAAGTGGAGTACGGACCGTGCCCATCCCCCTCTCACGCTGCCCCCACCTCCTGGCCGCAGGCCTTCTCGGCCTCGCGATCCTCCTCCTTCCGGCGTGCCAGGGCGAGGCACCGGTCTCCGGAGGCGCCGCGCTCCCGGACGGACAGGCCGCGGCGGCCGAACTCCCGGCGCGGACACCGCTGGAGGAGTCGGACTTCCAGGCGCTGACGCCCCACGACCAGGTCGTTTCCTTCCTGGAGGCGCTGGACCGGGGAAGCCCCCGCGTGACGCTCCGGGACATGGGGACGTCGGTGGCCGGACGCCGCCTTCCGTACCTGGAGGTGAGCCTGGGGACCTTCGGCGAGCCCCGGGAGGACCGGCTGATCCTGTTCATCTACGCGCAGCAGCACGGAAACGAACCGTCCGGGAAGGAAGGCGCCCTGGCGCTGGCCCTCGAACTCGCCCGCGGCGACCACGACGGGCTGCTCGGGGAGGTGGACGTGATCCTCGTGCCCCAGGTGAACCCGGACGGGGGAGAGGTGCACCGGCGGACGAACGACAACGGCGTGGACCTGAACCGGAGCCACCTGGCGCTGGACGGGCCCGAGGTCGTGGCCCTTCGCGAGCTCTTCCACCGGTGGGAGCCGGAGGTCGCCGTGGACGTGCACGAGTACTACCCGTGGAGCGGGGCGTGGCTCTCCGAGGGCTGGCTCCGCCTCTGGGACGTCCAGATCGGCCTCCCCACGAACCTCAACACCCATCCGGGGATCCGGGCCCTCGCCGAAGAGGAGGGCCTCACCCGCATTGTCGGGGCGCTCGAGGACCGGGGGTTCACCGGTCACAACTATGTCGTCGGTTCGCCGGAGCTCCTTCGGTGGTCCACCACCAACCCCAACGACGGGCGACAGAGCCTTGCGCTCCTCCACACCCTGTCCTTCATCTTCGAGGGGAAACGGTCGGAGCCGCTGGCAGCCGACATGCAGCGGAGGTCCGAGGCACAGCGCGTCGCCCAGGAGACGCTTCTCCGTTTCACGGCCGAACGGGCGACGGAGATCCGCCGCGTGGTCCACGGGGCCCGGGAGGAGGCTCGCCGGGGAGAGATCGGGCGCGTGGTCCTGACGATGGGGCGCGAACGTGGGGATGGCCCCCTCGAGATCCCGGTGGAGTCGGTGACACGAAGGGACGGGCGCGAAGCCTCCGCCTCCGGACCGCCGGAGGATGCGTGGGTCGTCGGGGACACCGTCACCGCCGTGGTGGAAAACTGGTTCCCGGCCGTGGTCGAACGCACGTCGACCTCCCTCCCGGCCGCGTACCTGGTTCCCGCCTCGGAGGCCGGAATCCTGGAGCTCCTGCGCGGTCACCACGTGGAACTCGAGGTGGTCGGTCGTGACGTGGAGCTCGGCGTCGAGACCCTCACCATCGCCGGATTCCGGCAGGAGATCCTCGAGGGCGAGCAGGACATCGCCCGGGTGACCTCGAGGAGCGGTCGCCACCGAACCGGGGACGGGGACGTGCTGGTTCGGACGGACCAGCTTCGCGGGGTCCTGGCCGCCGTGCTGCTGGAGCCCGGTTCCATGCACGGGGCCCTCACCCAGCCGGCATTCCGTCACCTTGCGGCAGAGGGTCCCTACCCGGTCCTGCGGGTGCCGACGCTGGACGGCGTGGCCCTGGCCGGGATTCCCTGACGAAAGAAGGGAGGGGGCCCATGTCCAGGGCCACCCTCCCGTCTCACGTCCACCGCCCGCGCCGGCCATGCAGGCCGCCGGCGGAGCGGGGGTCAGCGTCCCCCGCCTGCGGGCCTCTCTGGGTTCCGGTCCCCGTCCGCGTCGTCGTCCGCCACCAGCGTCACCGGCGCGGGCGGGGTCGTGACATCGGCATCCTTCACGTAGTGGTCGAGCCACGCCACCCACCGCGCCCACATGTCGAGGAGGGTCTCGCGGGCGACCTGCCCATGGTCCTCGTAGGGGTACATGTAGAGCGCCGCCGTCTTGCCGAGCCCGTTCAGCGCGTGGATCAGGCGCCACGAGTTGTCCGGGAAGGTGCCCACGTTCTGGTCGTCCTCCCCGTGATAGATCAGGAGCGCACCGGAGAGCCTCTCGGCGTAGAGGAAGGGCGACATCTCGAGGTAGGTTTCGCGTGCCTCCCACAGCGGCCGGCGCTCACCCTGGAACCCGATGGGGGTCAGGAGGCGGTTCGAGTTCGGCGCCCCGGCAATGCCGGCCCGGAAGTAGGGGCTCTGCACCATCGCGTTGATGGTTCCGAAGCCACCGTACGAATGGCCGCCCAGCGCCAGTCGCTGCCGGTCGATCCACCCCCGGGCATCGAGGGCATCGATGACGGCCAGGTGGTTCATCCGGAGGTCGGTGATGTAGTTGTCGTTCATCCGGTCCGAGGGTCCCACGATGGGGTGGTCCGGCTGCACCACCGCGTAGCCCGCCGCCGTCAGGATCTCCATGGAGCGCGCGCCCACGGTGGGGAAGCGGTTCCGGTTCCAGGTCCTCAGCGTGCGGTCGTACGCTTCCTGGGTCGCGTATTCGCGGGGGTAGAACCAGAACATGGCCGGAAGCCTCGTTCCCTCCACGTAGCCGGGCGGGAGGGTGACGTCGACCTTGAAGCTGAACCCGTCGGCCCGGGTCACCGTGAGCCGCTCCCGCCGCGCCGCGGTGATCTCCGGATGGTGGTCCTGGTTCCGGGTCATCTGCGTCCGCTGGCCTGTGGTCCGGTCGAGCAGCCAGGAATCGGGCACCGTGGTCGGGGTCTCTCTCGCAATCATGATGCGGTTCAGGTCATCATCCAGCACGGCGGTGACCCGCTCGAAGGCATCTGCGGCGGACTCGAAGATCCGCTCCTTCTCGCCGGTACGGATCGCCACCCGGTCCACGAAGGGACGGGGAGCGTCCTCGTCCGGGTTCTCGAAGAGCCGCGTGCCCGAGAGGTACACGTGGTCGCCGTCCGTGGACACGCGAACCACCGGGGCCCCCATGGCGTTCGACGTGGTCAGCAGGCTCCCCGGAGCTTCGAGGAATTCTTCCGTGTCTGCCTCGCTGATCACGTACCGCGTGTCGGGATCATCCAGGTGGACCGCGTAGACCCGGTCGGTGGAGCGGACCCTTTCGGCGAGGAAGAGCCAGCGCATGTCCGCGGAGTACTGGACGCTCCGGATCTCGGTCTCGCTCTCGTAGACCACGACCTGGTCGTCGTCGCCGAAGGGCGGGAGCCAGTGCATGACGCGGTCCTTGCGTGCGTTGTTGTTCCCGCCCTGGTTGCCCTGGGTCCGCGCCGGAGCCGCGGCGGAATCGCCGGCGACGTCGGTGGTATCCGCATCGGGCCGCTCCGGTGCCGGTTCCCGCTGGAGGAAGGAGAGCCCCTGCCCGTCGGGACGCCAGGTCAGCGAGCGACGTGCGTTGCCGTTGTTGCCGTTGTCGCCCCCACCCTGGCCCTGGACACCCAGGCGCAGGTCGCGGCTCGCGACCTCGTGGAGCTGGGTGGCGGACAGGTCGATGATCTCTTCGCGGTCCGCGAACTGGGAGGCGGGAACGATGTACGAGAAGGGCTTGCTGGTGGTCCGGATCCGGAGCATGTCACCGGCAGGCGATGCGTCCAGGGATTCGTACATGGCCGGTTCGCCGATCTTCTCCACACGGCGGTTCGAAACCTCGATGCGCACGAGCTGGCCCGTGGTGTAGTACTCGAACAGCGCCTGGTCGTGCGGATCCTTCAGGAGACTCGGGTAGGTCCGCAGGCGGTTCTCGTCCGAGGATGCGACGCGAACCAGGGGCGTCGCCGGCTGCGCCGGTCGGACGGGTTCCGCTCCCCGGTTGTCCGGGAGCACCACGGCGAAGATGTACCGGGAGTCACCCGACCACTCCACCGAAGTCACGCGGGTCGCCAGGAGGGGCGAGCGAGTCACCTGCCGGGCGCGGCCGTTCGAGACGTCGGCGACGTGAACGTGGGTCTCGGAACTGGTGTGGACCAGGAAGGCCACCTGCGACCCGTCGGGCGACCACCGGCTCCCCGACACCCTGGCTCCCGCCGGGACCTGGATCGACCGGCTTTCACCCGTGGAGGCATCGATGAGCTCGAGCCCCATGAGGGCCCCGGTCGTGAAACCCCGGGTGCGGTTCGCCGCCGGATCCAGGGCGACCCCCCCGAGCCTGTGGTAGGGGGTGGCGAGCTGCGCCAGCGAGGGCATGCCCTCGCTCTCGGAATTCAGGAAGAAGCGCGCGTTCGGGCTCAGGTCCGAGAGAATGACGTTCTCGTGCCGGTTCGAGGCCACGAGTGCGGCGACCTCGTCGGGCGGAGTGAGATACCCCTCCGCCAGGATCGCCTGGGACTGGGCGGCAGCGCCCGCTGGTGCCGTGGCCAGGAGGGCGCCGGCGAGCAGCGCCCACCGGAGCCCTGCGACGCGTCGGACGTCGAAGGTCATGTCTGTAACTCCTGCAGGAGGACGGGTGTCGGTCCGACGAACTTAGGCCGCGCTCCCGCCCCCGGGCAAGATTGTCATGAAACCGTCAGCCCCGGTGGGCTCAGGGGATGTACTCCATGGGGGCCCCCGGCCCGAGGGGCAGGCCGAAGAACATCCAGAGCAGGAGCGTGGGGATGGCCGTGAAGGCGAACACCACGGAGTAGGGGAGCATGGCCGAGATGAGGGTGCCCAGGCCGATGTCCTTCTCGTACTTCTGGGCGAAGATGATGACGAGCGGATAGTAGGGGAGGAGCGGGGTCAGCACGTTCGTGAAGGAATCGCCGATGCGGTACGCCGCCTGCGTGAGTTCGGGGGAGTAGCCCAGGAACATGAGCATCGGCACGAAGACCGGGGCCATGATCGCCCACTTCGCCGAAGCCGACCCGATGAACAGGTTGATGAACCCCGACACCAGGATGAACGCCACGATGAGGCCGTAGCCGGTGAAGTTCGCGGCCTGGAGCCCGTTGGCCCCGCTGATGGCCACGATGAGCCCGAGATTCGACCAGTTGAAGAAGGCGATGAAGTGGGCCGCCACGAAGGCCAGCACGATGTACGCACCCATGGAGGACATGGTCTCGGACGTCATGGAGGCCACCTCCTTGTCGCTCCTGATCTTGCCGGTGACCAGGCCGAAGACCAGGCCGGGGAGGAAGAAGACGAAGAGCATGAGGGCGACGATGGACGAGAGGAGGGGTGCGATCTCGCCCTCGGGCCCCCGGAGCACCCCGTTCTCCGGGATCGACCACCACGCGATGATCCCCAGCGTGACGAGGACCGTGAGCGCCGCGGCGATGAGCCCCTTTCGCTCCCGCGCGGTGAGGTCCTCCTGCTCCTCCACCTCGAGTCCTCCGGTGTAGGCGCCGAGCCGCGGTTCCAGGAACTTCTCGGTCACCAGCGTGCCCCCGAGCGTGAAGACCGGAACCAGCGCGGCCATCAGCCACCAGTTCGCCGTGGGATCGACGCGGTAGGTCGGATCGACGAACTGGGCGGCGGGCTCGGTGAACCCGGCCAGGAGGGGATCGAGGGCCGTGAGGATCAGGTTGGAACTGAACCCCGCCGACACCCCGGCGAAGGCCGCGGCGAGCCCGGCGATGGGGTGACGACCCATGCCGTGAAAGATGACCGCGCCGAGCGGAATCAGGACCACGTACCCGGCGTCCACCGCCAGCGAGGACATGAGCCCGCCGAACACGATGGCCGTGGTCACGAGCCACCCCGGCACCGAGCGGACGAAGCCCTTGAGCGCCGTCTCGATGAGGCCGGTCCGCTCAGCCACGCCGATTCCGATCATCACGACGAGGACGAGCCCCAGCGGGGGGAAGTCGGTGAAGGTCCGCGGCATCTCGATGAGGATGCGCTGGATGCTCTCGGCGTCCAGGAGGTTGATGGCACGGATCTCCTCGAGGCTCTGCGGATGCACGGCGGACAGCCCGAGGAACGAGGCGACCCACGAGACGACGAGAACGATCCCCATGAAGATGACGAAGAGCGTGATGGGATCGGGGAGCCTGTTCCCCGTTCGCTCGACCATGTTCAGGGCTCGGTCCGCGAGGCCGGACAGGCCGGATCGGGGCGTCGTGGAAGACCGTGGGTTCACGCTGTTTCCTCCAGGGGAATGGCTTGAAACCGAGGGCGGCCCGTCCCCGGGAATGCGAGGCGACTCCTCGGTCGGGGGCGGGGGGGATCCTGGTGCCGCCTCCCCCGGACCGAATTCCGGAAAGAGTTAACACCCCCGGCAGCGCGGCAAAAGGCAGGGCCGTCCCGGGGGCTGGGAGATAGGCCCCGATGTCCGCACTGGACGGAGTGCCACACGCTCCCTATTTTTGACCCAGAATGTATTACTCATCCCAAGGAGGCAGAATGGGCGTCACGCGGGCGACACGGAATCCGAAGAAGTCTCGAAGGCACTGGCGCATTCCCCCGCCCCCCCTCAGGGATGGTGACGCCCCCGGCCCGGAGGGTCTTCTCGTGCTCCACGACCTCGATGGCGATTTCGGCGTGGTGGTGTGGAAGATGCTTCGTTCCGTGCTGCTCTGGGCCGAGACCAGTCCTTCGGACCGGGGATCGCTTTTCAGCCCGGACGCCGGACAGCGCAGGCGCGCCGAACTCCTGGCTGCGACGCACGGAGAGAATCATCCTCTCCTGGAGCCCATGGAGTCGCTGCTGCGGATGATGGATCCGGACACGATTCCCGACCCCGATGAGGTGGGCGTGGCCTGCCTGCGCATCGCCGGATGGGCCGACGAGAACGAATTCCCCCGGACAGCCATCGAGTTTCGGCAGGCTGCGGCGCTGAGCTGCCCCTCCAACCCGCGGTTCGCCCTCTCCGTCATGCGGACGGCCCGGGACCTCGCCCAGTATTCCAGGGCCGAGGCATGGTTTCACCGGAGTGTCGGGCTCGCCCGCCAGTGCCGGGACTGGGACACCTACGTGCGGGCCTACCTTGCGCATGGAACGATGATGCGCCGGCGCGGTGCGCTCCCGGCCGCACGCCGGAGCTACCTGAAGGCGCTCCGGAGAGCCACGCGGCAGGGGCTCTCCGAGGTCCGCTCCATGACGCTGCACGATCTCTTCGTGCTCGAGGAGTACGCCTCGAACCGCGATGCCGCCGATCGGTACGCCGGGCTCGCCGCCGACTCCTACGGGCCGGGGCACCGCAGCCTTCCCACCCTCGCACACGACGTCGCGGTGGCATGGCTCCAGCAGGGATATTTCGAGAACTCGCTCAAGGTGCTCCGGAGCGTGTTTCCCCACCTCCCCGAAGCCTACCGCCCGGTTGCGCTGGGTTCCCTCGCGAGGTCATCGGCCGGGGTCGGCGACACGCCGGGATTCTCACGTGCACGACGCGACCTCTCCCGCATCCCGCCGGGACCCGGCGTCGCGGAAGCGTGGATCGAGGTCGCAAGAGGGTCGCTCCTCCTCGGCAACCGGGCTGAAGCCCGGGACGCGGTTCGGCGCGGGGAAGACCTGGCGCGGACTCGCATGGAGGGTCAGATCCGATTCATGGCCCAGTCCATCTTCGATGCAATCGAAGCCGAGGAGGCCGCAGCTCTCCGGCAGGTGCCGGAGCCCTCGGAAGGTGGCGCCGCCACGGATCGTTCGCGCCTGGCGGACCGGCTCGTGGTGCTGCTCGAGCCGCTGTCCTCCGGGGAGAGGGCACACTCGGCGGCACGACGCTGATCGCGCCGGCCGCCGAATGCGTTCCTTCCCCGCCAGTCCGTCAGAGCCGCTTCAGGACCCGGAGCCGATGTATCCACCCCGGCAGTTCGTCGCGCCTTCGGTCATGACACAGGCCTCGCCGTCGCTGGCGAGGGCGTCCTGGATTTCCGGGGCGGTGGGGGAGGACCCGCAGGCGGGGAGGAGCGCGAGGACGAAGAGGAGGGCGAGTGCGCGGACGGATTTCATGATGGATACCTCGGGGTTGGGCAGGACGAGAAGACCACTGGCAGGGAACTCTACAATTCTGGCACCCTCCGAACGATAGCACGCACTCATATTCCGTCACATACGATACGGATTCCGTCAAACTATGCAGCACACACCACGACCGCTCCTGATTCTCCACCCGGATCCCGTGCTCAGCGAGCGGGTCCGACGCGCAGCGCAGGACAGGTTTCACACCGTCAAGGTGGGCAGCTGGGAGGAGCTGCGGCTGGGGGTGGCGGAGGCTCCTCCGGCCGCCGTCGTCGTGGTGGATCCCTATTTCGGGGGGAAGGGAAACGGGGGGGGTCCGTCCAGCCATCTGCGTGAGCTCCTGACGTCCTACCCTTCCGCCACGGTGGTCGCCGGGCTCGATTCGCTGCCCGTTCGCCACCGCGACCTGTGGCAGCTCGGAGAGTGGGGGATCGCCGAGATCATCCAGACCGAGGAGGACGTGACCCTCCAGGCCGTGCGGCGCCGACTGCTGTCGGCCAGGGCTCAGCCCCTGCGGCGGCTCCTCAGTCACGACGACTCGGTGCACCTCACCGGTCGCGCCCGCTCCATCGTCGAGGCCGCCGTGGAGACCGTCCTGGTGGGGGGGCTCCCGCGGGACCTGGCAAGGTCCCTGGGGTTCTCCCCTTCCACCCTCCTGAGATGGTGCGAACGCTCGCAGCTTCCGAATCCACGGCGGCTCGTTCTCTGGATGCGGGTTCTCTTCGCCTCGGCCCTCCTGGACGATCCCGGTCACACGGTCTTCAGCGTCGGCATCGCCTGCGGATACTCGGGTGACCAGGCACTCCGCCGGGCGATCCGGGCGGTCCTCCCCCACACGCCGTCCGAATTGCGCGAAGCGGGTGCGTTTGAAACCGCCTCGCGGGAGTTCTATCGGGAACTGCAGGAACTCCGGGATCAGAATGCGGACAAGCGATAGTCCCCCCCGCGGGCCGGGCGGTCGACCAGTCCCGGCCGGGCATCGTGGTCGGGACATGGAGCGTTTCGGCCGGATCTCCGTGGAACTGCTCCACGACATGGGCAGCGTGCTGGCCCTCCTCTCCGCTCGCATCGACGTGGTTCAGAACGAGGCGCGGCTGGGCCGGCACACCGGGACGGAGCTGGCGGCCGTCCAGTCAGACGCCGATGAACTCCGCCGCATGGTCGTCGAGGTCCTGGACGAACTCCGGGGCACCCATCCGGCCCACGGCCCGGGCTTCGACATCCGGGCCGAACTCGAGCGGACCATCGACCGGTGGTACCTGAGCGGGACGGGGACGCCCCTCCGGCTCCGCTGCACGCTGCCCCCGGAGGCCCGCGTGGCGGGACCCCGGACGATCTTCACCCGGGCGGCGGCAAACCTGCTCCGGAACGCCGGCCGCCATGCCCGATCCCGGGTCGTTGTCTCGCTCGCCCCCTCCGCAGACGGGACGGGGGCCGTGCTGACGGTGGAAGACGACGGACCGGGAATTCCGGACGGCTTCAGGGACCGCCTCTTCCAGCCCTTCGAAAGCATGACACCGGGGGGCCACGGGCTGGGACTCTCGTTCTCGATGTGGGCCACGGAGCGCCTCGGTGGGGCACTTCGTTGCGAAGGTCCCTCGACGGAGCTGGGAGGCGCCTGCTTCCGGATGCACCTCCCGCTCCTCGAAACGCATCGCAGCGTGGACATCCGGCGGAGCTGGCACGGGGGAACCGACCCCGACCCCCGGCAGGCGCGCCGCGACTCCATCGCCCGGCCCCTCTCCACCCGCACCCTCCGGGTGGCCGTGGTGGACGACGACCGGGCCGTCGGGGACGTGTTTGCTCGCCGCCTCTCGCGAAGCGGGTTCGAGGCCAGGAGCGTTCCGGTGCTGCCGAGCCACACCCTCGATTCCGTCGCCGCCCTGGTTCTCGGTGCGGCGGACCGCCCCGACGTGGTCCTCGTCGACCTCAACCTCGGGATCGGATCCGGGCTGGACCTCGCCACCGCCATCGAATCGGGCGCCCGCGCCTCGGGGCTTCCGTCGCCCTTCATCGTCATGATGACGGGGGGCGAGCGGATCTCCGCCGCCACCGGTTTCCGCTCGGTCCACAAGCTGGACGCGTGGGACGAGATCTGCGGGGTGCTCAACGGGAATCCGCCGGACTCGCTGCACCGGTAGTCCCCCCCCTCCGTGCGGGGCGACACCGCGGACGGAGGGACGCGGTTGACAGCGGCCGGGAAGCCACCGACCCTTTCCCGGAGACGCTGCCCTCATCCGGGGGCCGCCCGCCCCCAGCCCGGACCGGAACGTGGACCCCTTCGTTCACAACATCGACCCCTTCATCTTCCGTATCGGAGATGGCTTCGGGGTTCGCTGGTACTCCATTCCCTACATGCTGGGGATGCTCTTCGTCTACCTGTCGCTCCGCAAGGCCGCCGCCCAGCGGAGGATCGCCGGGCTCACCGAGGAGAATTCGGAGAGCTTCGTCATCATGGCCATCGCCCTCGCGCTCGTGGGGGCGAGATTCTTCCACGTGTTCGTGTTCGAGTTCGACCGGTACGGGTTCGATCCGGTGGCGTGGGTCGCCGTCTGGCGGGGCGGGCTCGCCTTCCACGGAGGGCTCCTGGGCGTGGTCCTGGCCGTGTACATCTTCGGCCGACAGCACGGGATCCGGATGTACGACCTGACCGACCGGATCGCGGCACCGGTGGCCGTCGCCCTGGGATTCGGGCGCATCGCCAACTTCATCAACGCCGAAATGTACGGGACCCTCTACGACGGCCCGTTCTGCGTGGACTACTCGCAGAGCCAGTACATGGGTGCGCCGCCGGAGGGGTGTCGTCATCCCGTCCAGCTCTATGAATCCGCGAAAAATTTCGTGCTGGCGGGCATCCTGCTGGGGATGCGGGAGAAGCTTCGTCCCCGGCCCGGGGTCGTGACCTGGACCTTCATCGGGGGCTACGGCGTCATCCGGTTCTTCCTCATGTTCGTCCGGGAGGAGCGGATCGTCGCTGCCGGCCTCACCCTCGCACAGTTCTTCTCGGCCGGCATGGCCATCCTCGGCGCGGTCATGCTGGTGGTGGTCATGACCACGGAGCCTCCCCGGGAACGGACCACGCCCGGGGTGGACGGACCGGTGCAGGATCCCGGGGCCGGCGAGTCGGGGGGGGCCGCGCGGCGCAGGGAACGGCGCCAGAGGCGGGGGGGACGGTGACCGACGCCGGCGGCGTCCAGGACCGAGGGGTGGGGGGGAGCGGGGGCGAAGACGAACGGACGGCGCTCATCATCGTGGACGTCCAGCCGGATTTCCTTCCCGGCGGCGCCCTCGGTGTGGCGGAGGGGGACCAGATCCTGCCCGGAATCCGGCGCCTCATGACGTCGGGGCGGTTTCCGATCCAGGTGGCAACCCAGGACTGGCATCCTCCGGACCATGGCTCCTTCGCGTCCCGGCATCCCGGAAGAAACCCCCTCGACGTCATCGAACTCCATGGTGAACCGCAGGTTCTGTGGCCGGATCACTGCGTGCAGGGCACGCCGGGTGCGGAGCTCGCGCCGGGACTTCCGTGGGAGCGCGTCTCCGCAGTGATCCGGAAGGGAACGGATCCCCGGGTCGACTCCTACTCCGGATTCCGGAACAACATCGGGCCTTCCGGAGAGCGCCCCCCCACCGGGCTCGGAGGATGGCTTCGGGAGCAGAATGTGGCCCACGTCGTGATCTGCGGGCTCGCCCGGGACTTCTGCGTGCGGTGGACGGCGGAAGATGCGGTCGGGGCGGGATTCCACGTGACGCTCCGCTGGGACCTCACCCGCTCGGTCGATCCGGCGGGGGACGAGGCCCTCCGGGAGCACCTGGAGGACCAGAACATCTGGATTGCGGGTCATCAGGCGTCCTGACGACGGGGGCCCGGACGGGGCCCCGGACGTGAGCCCCCGACTCGTCCGGGGCATCGGGCTTCCCGGGGCCGTCTTCATGGGCCTCGGCTCGATCATGGGGACCGGCCTCTTTGTCTCCCTCGGCATTGCCACCGGGGTCGTGGGGAACGCGGTGATTCTCGCCCTTCCCCTGGCTGCCGTTCTCGCGCTGCTGAACGGGCTGTCCTCGGCCCAGCTCGCGGCAGCCCATCCGGTGAGCGGTGGGACCTATGCCTACGGATACAGGTTCCTCTCGCCCGGGTTCGGATTCGCGGCGGGAACGATGTTCCTCCTGGCCAAGAGCGCGTCGGCAGCCACGGCGGCGCTGGGATTCGCCGGCTACCTCCTCCTGGGCCTCGGCGTGGAAGACGGCCGCCTTCTGCGGACCCTCCTCGCAGCCCTCGGGGTTCTCGCCCTCACCGCGGTGGCCGGCGGCGGGATCGTGCGATCCAACCGGCTGAATCTCGCGGTCGTGGGCGTCACACTCGCCGTCGTCGTCGTCTTCATCGTGGCCGCGGCGGCCCGGGGGGCCGGCTGGGTCCTGGACGCGGGGATGGGCATGGAGTTCGGAGCCGGCGTCGTTGCGGGGGTGGAGTCGGCAGGCCGCTGGATGGGCGAGGGGGTCTCGGAGGCGGGCGCCGGGACGATCCTCCACGCCACCGCCCTCCTCTTCGTGGCCTACACCGGGTACGGACGCATCGCGACCCTCGGAGAGGAGGTCCGGGACCCGGGCCGGACGATCCCCCGGGCGATCTGGCTGACCCTCGGCATCGTGGCGGTTCTCTACATGGGCGTGACCATGGTCGCCCTTCTGACGCTGGGGGCCGAGGGGTTCGCCAGGGAGACCGCGCTCACCGCCGCGCCCCTCCAGGCGGTGGCCGGCGCCCTCGGGATCCCGGGACTCGCCCTGGGAGTCTCCGCCGCCGCGGTGACGGCCATGCTGGGCGTGCTCCTGAACCTCGTGCTGGGCCTCTCCCGCGTCGCCCTCGCCATGGGGCGCCAGGGAGACCTCCCGGCCCGGCTGGGGACGGTGCACGCAGCCTCGGGGAGCCCCCGCCTGGCCGTCTGGGTCACCGGGGGGGTGATCCTTGCCCTGGTGCTCGTGGGCGACGTGCGGACGACGTGGACGTTTTCGGCCTTTACCGTGCTCCTCTACTACGGGATCACGAACCTGGCGGCGCTTCGGCTCCCGGCGGAACTGCGGATGTACCCCCGCTGGGTTCCGGCTGCCGGATTCGGTGCGTGCCTCCTCCTGGCCTTCCACGTTCCTCCGGCCATGTGGATCGCGGGGCTGGGCCTCCTGGCCCTCGGGTTCGCCGGGCGGTGGATGGGCCGCCGGGGCCGAGGCGGCGGTTCGCCGGCGGGCGATCCCGGGGGGGGCTGATCCCGGGGCCCCTTAACCCCCGGGGCGCGGGGCGATAGATTCCCGGGGCGCCGGACACGGCCCTTCGCGTCGGTTCGACCCCCTGCTGCGGGGTCGCCGCGGCGCCCGCGCCCGCCCGGTTGCCAGGCGCCGCCACGGCAGCCACCCCCGCATCCAGAGCCCACAGCTCCCCACAGCCCCAAGCCCCGATCATGAGCGGACCCCAGTACATCTACGTCATGAAGGACCTCCGGAAGGTCGTTCCC
>REBP01000258.1 GCA_007692665.1 Gemmatimonadales bacterium
TGCTCGTGGGGGGACAGCTCGAGCTGCAGGGCGGGGTGACCGTCAACGGCGGTGCCAGGGCGGCGACGTTCGCGGGCGCACCCGCCGCCGCACCCGCCGCCGCACCCGAGGCCGCACCCGAGAGCAGGGTGCAGGTGGACCTCGGGCCGGCCGTGCGCTCCGCCGCCCTGGGTGTGCTTCCCCCATGCCCGTCGTGGCTGTCGCCAGGGGGGCGACTGGGATACTATTGACGCATCCCACTCTACAGAAAAGCGGAACAAAGGCCGATCCCCGGACCGGATTCGGAACTCTTTTCCGAAAAACGGGGGCCGAACGCCTGCAAACCCGTCCAAAACCCCTTCAGGGCATGGCACGCCCCTCGCACTGCAGTGTGCCCTGAGTCCGTGGTCCAGGCTTCCCCCGACAGAGCCCAGCCGATGGTGCGGTTACAGCGAATCAGGACCCGACGTTCCGGGTTCACCCTGCTGGAGATGATCGTGGTCATTGCGATTGGCGGCGTTCTCGCCTCCATCGTGACGCTCTCGTTCTCCCGGGTGCAGGGGCAGATGGCGACGCGGTCGGCGCAGAGCAACTTCCTGAGCCTCCACGCCCAGGCGCGTGCGCTTGCCGTGGAACGCGGCGTAACCTCGCAATTTGCAGTAGTGGATGCGACGGGTCTCGTCACCGTTCGCGTGGGATCGAACGTGGTGAACCAGGTGAACCTGACCAGCGAGTTCGCCGTCACCGTGGCCACGTCGGGTGGTGGAGGGGGCTTCACGCAGTGCTTCACGCCCCGGGGAATCGCGGACCTCAACTGTGTTACCGCCGCCCGGACCGTGACCTTCACCCGCGGAGACCGGTCCACGCAGGTGGAAGTGCTCCCCCTCGGTCAGGCCAGGTGAACACCATGAAGATGCTCACGCGCGAAGCCAGCGGCAGGGAGGGCTTCTCCCTCATCGAGGTCATCGTCGCCGTGCTCGTCCTCGCCATCGGGCTTCTCGGACTCGCCGCCGGCACCGGGTGGGTGCTCCGCACCACCGAGGCCGCGCGCGTCGATACCGCCCGGACCACCGCGGTCCAGTCGGCCATCGAGAGCGTGCGGGCCACCCCTTTCGCCAACCTGTCGGCCGGGGGGACCACCCCGCTGTCGGGCGGGTTCACGGCGACCTGGGCGCAGGTGGGCAGCACGTCGCAGTCGGCCCAGATGCAGATCATTCTCGTGGGTCCGGGTCGGGAAGGTGGAGTCGCGGGCGGCATGCCCGCCCTGTCGAACAACGTTACCGACACCATCGTCTTCCGCGTGCTCCGGGACCGGGCCCCATGAAGACTTCCTGTCCTGCGACCCGCCGGCGCCGGGGAGTTCGAGGCTTCACGCTCATCGAGCTGCTCGTGGTCATCGTGCTCTCGGCCATCGTCATGGGGGCCATCATCCAGATCCTCCTGTCGAACCAGCGCCTCTACACGGCCAACACCGAGCAGGTGCTGGCCCAGCAGACGGTGCGCTCCGGTGTCGAGGTCGTGGCCCAGGAGCTTCGCGAGATCAGCTCCGAGCTGGGCGATGTGCTGAGCGCGTCGGCCACCCAGGTGCAGATCCGGGCCGTGCGCAAGATGGGGGTCGTCTGTGCCGTGGATTCTCGCGCGCCCCTCACCGTGCGCATCGGGGTCCGCGGGCGGCCCTTCGAGGCCGGGGAAGCGGTGACCTTCTTCGTCGACAACGACGTCGACATCGCAGGGGATGACGAGTGGGCGACGGCCACGATCACCACCGTTGATGCCGGCATGCTGTGCCCGAACGCCGTGACGCCGGCGCTGTCCCTCGTCCTCGCATCCGTGGCGCCCACCACGGCAACCACCGGAGTCCATGCCGGATCCATGATCCGTGCCTTCGAGTCCTTCACCTACGGCCAGGTCACCTGGGACTCCGAGCCGTACCTGGGACGCGTGCCTGCCTCGGGCACCGGCGTCCCCCTGGTCGGCCCCGTGGACGCGACGAACGGCATCCGGTTCGTCTACCGGAACGCCGCCGGGGCGACGACCTCGACGCTGACCGAGATCCGAACCATCGAACTGACGCTCCGCTCCACCTCGGGAGCCAGAACCTCCACGGGCCGGATGGTCGCCGATTCGCTCACCCGTGTGATCCACCTCAGGAACTGATGGAGGCCATGATGATCGACACCAATGTGCACCCCCTGGGGCGGGACCGGCGCGGCTTCGCGCTTCCCGCCGCAATCTTCGCCCTGGTCGTGGTCGCGCTTCTCGTCACCGCCGGGTTCTTCATCTCGGGGCAGGAGCGCAGCATCGGGCAGTCCACCGAGTTCGCATCCCAGGCCACGCTGCTGGCCGAAACGGGGATGAACAACGTCCTGGCCATGTGGAGCCCGGCTGGGGGCGGACCTGAAATCGGAGGTGCTCCCCTGACGACGTGCGACGGCTGCACCGGGGGCCAGGCGAGCCTGAACGGCCAGTGGCAGGTCGCCATTTCCAGGGTCGGAGACAAGATCTACTTCATCGAGAGCACCGGTGTCGTGAACCAGGCCGGGCGACTCTCCGGGGCAACCCGCACGGTGGGCACGCTGGCCCGCCTGCTGACGGCGGATTTCGCCGCCGACGCGGCGCTGACCACCCGCGGGGACGTGGAAACCCGGGGCGGTGCCTCCATCAGCGGGTTCGACGTGAACCCTCCCGGGGCCGTCTGCAGCGGCACGACCCAGGACAAGGCCGGCGTCATCACGACGCCGGGCTCCGAAGTGACCTCGCGAGGCAACTCGACGGTGGAGGGCGCCCCGCGGGACCAACGCCGGACCTTTGACCCCAATGACACCTTCCGGGTGGGTGAACTCGGGTGGGACGATCTCGTGGCCATGGCCGACATCACGCTCCCCGGCGGCAACATCAACAACACCTCCCCCCGGTTCGATGCCGACGACAAGTGCGACAAGGAGCACAACCTGAACTGGGGTGACCCCGAACGGATCGTCGCGAACCCCGACTGCCGGACCTACTACCCCATCATCCACGTCACCGGAACGGCGCGCATCCAGTCCGGCGGTCGCGGGCAGGGGATCCTCCTCATCGAGGGGGACCTGGACCTCCGGGGCGACTTCCTCTTCCAGGGAATCGTCATGGTCAGGGGCCAGGTGGGTGTGCAGGGCGCCGGCAACCGGGTCTTCGGTTCCATGCTCGCGGCCAACGGCCTCGAGATCGATCCGGACCTCTCCACCTTCGTGGGTGCCTCGGTGGTTCAGTACTCCAGCTGTGCCATCTCCAACGTGATCAACAACCTCAGTGGACTCACCGCACTTCGGCCCGTCCAGAACCGCGCCTGGGTCGATCTGACCGCGACGGGCTTCTGACGGGAACATTTGTTCCAAAACCTTTTCCCGCTTTTCTTGACAAGCCTCGACGCGCCGGATAACGTCTCAAGGCTGGATAGGAAAGATCTGTTTACCCCGTACCCTGGACACCCTTCATGGCGCTCTTCGGGCGTAAGAAGACAACCGTCGGACTGGACATCGGTTCGGGTTTCGTCAAGGTGGTCGAGATCGACCACTCGGGCGACCAGCCCGAAGTGATCCGTGTCGCCATGAGCCCCCTCCTCCCCGACGCCATCGTCGAAGGGGAGATCATGGATCCGGGGCTCGTGGCCGATACCATCCGCAGCCTCTGGGCCGAAGCCGGCATCGAGTCGAAGGAAGTCGTGACCGCCGTGGGCGGACACGACGTCATCGTCAAGAAGATCGAGATGGATCGCATGACGGCCGACGACGCGCGGCAGGTAATCCGGTGGGAGGCCGAGCAGCACGTCCCCTTCGACATTCAGAGCGTGGTCATCGACTTCCAGATTCTCGACCCCGAGGGCATGGGGCCGAAGATGGATGTCCTCCTCGTGGCAGCCAAGCGCGAACTCGTGGACCACAAGGTTGCGCTGCTCCAGGATGCGGGGCTCACGGCCCGCCTCATCGACGTGGATTCCTTCGCGCTCCACAACGCGCTGGAACGCAACCATCCCGAAGCCATGCAGGGGATCGTGGGGCTCGTCAACATCGGCCACGAGATGACGAACGTGAACATCCTCGAGGACGGCGTGCCGATCCTGACCCGCGACATCCCCTTCGGCTCACGGCGCATCCGCGAGGACCTGCAGCGTGAACAGGGGCTCGTGGCCGAGGACGCCGAGGCCATCGTGCAGGGCCGCCAGGTCCATGACGCCCTGGAGCGCTACGTGCGGTTCGGAGCGGACGAGGTGGCCGTCGGCGTGGAGCGCGCAGCTGCGTTCCTCATGGCCCAGTACGCCGGCGAGGGACTCGGTCGCGTCTTCCTCGGCGGCGGCGGTGCCCGGATCCCGGGTCTGGAAGAGGCGCTGTCGGAACGCATGGGCGTGCCGGTAACCCGTACCAATCCCTTCGAACGCATCCCGGTGACTCCGGGGGCGCCGATCCGCATGTCGCTCGACGACGTGGGACCCGTCCTACTCCTTCCTGTGGGCCTCGCCCTCAGGAATCCCTGACCTGGAGCGTTCCTGGTGATCG
>REBP01000105.1 GCA_007692665.1 Gemmatimonadales bacterium
GCCCGGTCCTCGTGGTCCAGTCCGACGCCTTCAACCGCAGCAGGCTCCGGACGGTGCTCGCTGTCGTTCTGACCTCGAACGCGCGGCTGCTCGACGTTCCCGGCAATGTCCTCCTGCCTGCCGCACGCACCGGCCTGTCGAAGGACTCGGTCGTGAACATCACCCAGCTCGTCACGCTGGACGTGGACTTCCTTACCGAGCGGACCGGGCGGGTCCCCCCGAGCCTCATGGCCCAGGTCGATGCCGGGCTCAAGCTGGTCCTGGACCTGTAGCCTCTCGCCCGCTGAGGCGCTGGGCCGCACTGGGGCCTATGACTCCCATCGTCAGGCGTCGCGCAGCTCTGCAGACCTCCCTCCCTCCTGCGCCGCCCCCTCGACCCCGCGCCGCCGCATCCCCAGGTTCCGCCTCACCGCGACAGGAGGTCCTTCCCGGTGAACCCGAGGACCGACCCGGCCTCGATCTCGTCCGCCACGCCGGCGCCCCACTCCCCCAGCGCGGAGAAGCAGGCCCAGGTGATGGCGCCGGACCGGTGGGACGAGGGCAGTTCCGGGATCAGCCGGGCTGCCGTTTCTCGCAGCGCCCGGAGGTCCCGGTCGGACACCGCGCCCCACTTGCAGGTACCAACGAGAACCTCGTTGGTGGGGCCGAGGGCCACGACATCGATCTCGTTCTCCGAGGTAGCGTCCCACCACGCCCCGAGGCGGCTGGGTCTGAACGGGAGCTCCCGGGCCCGCGCGACCCACGCCCGGCAGGCGTCCTCGAAGACCGGCCCCATGTAGGCGTCGAGCCCCGGCTCGATCCGCCCCTGCCAGAGCGCCTGCGGAGTCGCCAGACTCAGTTCGCCTGTGGCCCGAAGCGGGGCAATGAAGCGGTGCCAGAACCCCACGTAGGGGTCCGACAGACTGTAGAGCGTCCGCTTCGAGGTCTTCGGGTTTTCGGTCACGGGAACCAGGCGCTTCACCAGGTGCATGTCTTCCAGCCACCGCATGGGGCGCGAAAGGGACCCGCTGGGCTTTCCCAGGCGGCTCGATATCCGGTTCCACTTCCGTTCTCCCTGTGCGATCGCCTGAAGAATCGAGTAGTGGACGTCGGCGTCACCCAGGAAGGCATCGAGCATGTGCTCGGCTTCGTCTGCAAGTCGCCCGTCGGGGTCGAGAAGAAGGCGGCTCACGTTGGCCTCCAGGTCCTGATCGGGGCGCAGCAGCCCCAGATGGCCCGGGAGCCCACCGACGATTCCGTAGACCCGGAAGATGTCTCGGACCGAGTACCCCGGGACGAAGGCTCGCACATCATGGGCCGCAAACGGGGGGAACGTCAGCCGACGCGTCCTGCGACCGTAGAGGGGCTGGTCGGCTTCCTCCAGGCGCTTCATCGCCGTGATGTGGGAGCCGTTCAGAACCACCTTGGCCTTCGAGGTTGACCACGGGTGATCCCATGTGGACTGCAGGATCGACGGGAGAGCGGGCGCCGCTTCGGCGAGGTAGGGAAACTCGTCAATGACAAGAAGAAACGCCTTTCCGCCCGCCCGCTGCGTCAGGTACGCGAACAGCGCTTCCCAGTCCGGAAAGGGCACCCCCTGGGTCAGCGCGGGGTCGCCGTGGTGCTCCCCGACAATGCGGCTCAGAACCGCGAGCTGATCGGCCTCGGTCCGCTTCGTCGCCTGGTAGTAGAGGCCGCCAACGCTCCTGGCAAACCGGGCCAGCACCCAGCTCTTGCCGGCGCGCCGCCTCCCGAGCCCGACAAGCAACTCCGGCTCATCACTCCGCCAGGCCTCCACGAGTGTTTGCCAGACCTGGTCCCGATCCACGATGTCCCCTGGCTTGGACGGGCCCGCGGGCTGGGACTCGGAGGCGCTCGGGCGTTGCCGTGTCATAGTTGCACTCCTGCAAGTTGTAGCGCTACAAGTTGTAGGGCTACAACTTATAGTGTGCCCCCCGCAGTCGCAAGTTTGGCTTCCAGGATCCTGGGAAGCCTCGGCCGCCTGGGAACTCCGCCTCCCATCGTCAGCCAATGCGCAGGTCTGCAGACCTCCCTCCCTCCTGCGCCGCTCCCTCGACCCCGCGCCGCCGCATCCCCAGGCACCACGTGGCCACGATCCTGCCAACGGATCTTTCGGCGGTCACCATCGGCAGAACGGTGAACCGGAGCGACGCAGCAAGAGGCTTGATGGCCCCAAAACCGCATCCTATCTTGGCCCCGATTCCAGGAGCGCACTTTCGCTCCTGACGTTCGCGGAATCCTGGGCGGAATCGTGGCACGTGGGTACCTGACGCGGAGGTGGTGAAGGATGCAGCGCCGCACGTTTGTGAAGAACGCTTCCCTCGCCCTGGGGGGCGGCATGCTCCCCCTGGCGGCCCTGGCACCGGCGGCAGGCGCCGCGTCCGCGTCGGCAGGCGCCGCGACCTCGACGGCAGCGTCCGCAACCCGGGGCTTGGCCACCACGCTGAAGGCCGCCGACTGGACGCAGCTGCGGGAGATGTTCGCGCTGAGCCAGGAGTACGTGCACCTGGCCACCTTCCTCCTGGCGTCGCATCCGAAGCCCGTGGCCGAGGCCATCGAGCGGCACCGGCATGGGTTCGATGTGAACCCGGTCGAGTACTACTACATGAACGCCGCCGCCATGGACGAGGCCATTGCAGCCGCGGCCGCAGAGTACATGGGGGGACGGCCGGACCAGGTGGCCATGACGGACAGCACGACCATGGGGCTGGCCATGGTCGCCAGCGGCCTGATGCTGCGCCCCGACGACGAGGTCCTGCACAGCGAGCACGACCACTACGCCATGGAGCAGTCGTTTCAGCTCCGCGCCGAGCGCACCGGGGCCAGGATCCGGAGGGTGTCCCTGTACGACACTCCGGCCGAGGCGTCGGTGGACCAGATCCTGAGCCGGCTGCGCGCGGCCATCACGCCGGCCACCCGGGTCGTGGCCATGACCTGGGTGCATTCGTACAGCGGCGTCAAGCTGCCGATCCATGCCATCGGCGAGATGGTGGCCGAACTGAACAGCACCCGGGACGAGGCGGATCACATCCTCTATCTGGTGGACGGGGTCCATGGGTTCGGGATCGAGGACATCGACGTGCCCAGCGTCGGCTGCGACTTCTTCGTGGCGGGCACCCACAAGTGGCTGTTCGGTCCCCGCGGCACGGGCGTGATCTGGGGGAGCGACCGGGGCTGGGCCCACTGCCGCCCGGTGGTGCCGAGCTTCGGTGCCTACTACGGGGTCTGGCTGGGCTACATCACCCGGGACCAGGTGCCGGTGGGCGACTACATGACGCCGGGCGGGTTCCACGCCTTCGATCACCGGTGGGCGCTCCCCGAGGCGTTCCAGCTCCACCTCCAGCTGGGGAAGGCCAACGTGCAGCAGCGGATCCACGAGCTCAACACACTGACGAAGGAGGGGCTGCTCGAGATCGACGGGGTGACCCTGCACACCCCGCTGTCGCCGGAGCTGTCCTCGGGGATGGTGTGCTTCGACTACAGGGACCTGGATCCCGGCGAGGTCATGGGCGGGCTCTACGGCCAGGGCATCATCGCCAGCACCACGCCCTACCGGCGGTCCTATGCGCGGTTTGCCCCGAGCCTCATCAACAACGAAGAGGAGATCGAGCGGGCGCTGGCTGCGCTGGCGAGCCTGTAGGAGGCCGGCAGGATGGAGAACTTCCTCCTCTTCGCCGGGATCTTCTTCATGATCGCCGGCGTGGTCGAAGTGTACATGAGCCTCCCCGACAGGGCGACCGACGATCACGCACCGGACTCCCCCGAAGACCCCGATGGCCGGTCCCACGCCGAGGTCGAGGCGCGCAGCCGGCGTGAGTGGGCCTATGGATTGCGGGTGATCCTCTTCGGGCTGATCTTCGTCATCGGCCACCTCCGACTTCCCGGGTTCGTTCTCGTGCCGGTCCTCGTGGGCATCGTCATCGCCCTGACCTGGACGTGGATCTGGGCTGCGCGGGCCGGCCGCACGGCCCAGGCCCGCAAGGCGGCCCCGGTCCGGTAGCCGAACCCGCCGACTCCCTTGCGGAACGCCTCCTGGGCCGCGGCGGCGGCTCCTCCCGCCGCGCCGGTTCCTCCAGCGGCGGCGGTCCTCCAGCGGCGCCCCCTCGTCAGGCTGCCAAATCGAGGCCTGAAGAGAATCCATTGGCTGAAACGGCGGCCAGGACGTGACGATCCTGCCAATCGTCTGGAGGCGATTGGCAGAATGGCAATTCTGGGGGGTCATGATGTCACCGTTCTGACAGGGGGGTTTCCGGAGCCCACCATTGGCAGAAAGAGCGGCTTGCCGGCGGGATCCGGCACCGCCAGTTCGAGGTCATGACCTCGAGCTGAGGGGGCCGCCACCTCGGCCACGGTGAGCCCGGTGAGCCCGGTGAGCCCGGTGAGCCCGGTGAAACGCATGGAGTGGATGCGGCACGCCGTGCCGCACTTTTCATGAAATGGGGGCCGTCAGGCCC
>REBP01000230.1 GCA_007692665.1 Gemmatimonadales bacterium
ATCCCGGTGACCGCGGGAGCCCGAATGCCGCGCGCAAGATGCTCCGGACCACGGGAAGCAGGTGGGACCGGGATATTCAGCGCACCACAGCGCTTCTCCCAGGGCCGGAGCCGATCCAGTTCCGGTTCTATGGGGACTACGACACGCCGTCTTCGAGGACGGACGGATCGCGCACTTTCGTGACGCGGGACCTCGAGAACCGGGAACTCGTCTTCACCTTCAGGATTCGGGCGGAAAGCGCGCAGGGGGCGCAGGATGGAATCCTCTCGTGGTGGATACACGACGGTCGGACCGGCGAGGTGGTGGACAAAGGTACCAAGGCCAATGCTGAGCTCGGGATAAAACATACGAACGTGGTCACCTTCCCCACCGTCATGCGGTCGCCGAAGGAGAACATGTCGGAGTATTTCTGGGATGTCCTCTTCTGGGAGCCCAGGTGAATAGCGAGTGAATTGATCGCCCGGGGAGCCGGATACACCTGACGAGATAGCCTCCCTCGTTGGCATTCGATGTCCTCTCTCTGCAGGAAAGCCCTGCCTTCCGGTTCATCCGGGAGGTGGGGCTTTTTCTGTTGGAACGATGGAGCGCCACCCATCACAGTCGGGCCCTAGGCTGCCGGGCCCCCCTCGACAGCCAGAACACTTTTCCGAACTCCCGGCCTGGTCGCCCTGTTGCGTTGCGGCCACAATCACCGCCTCTCCGGATGCGAAAAACGAGGGCCTTCTATCCCGAGGTTTCCAGAACCGTTTACCGGACGCAACAGAGAAAAATCTTCCACTTCCGTCGCAGATCGTGCCCGAATTCCCCACACAGGAGGTCATAAATCATTATTCAATAACAATTTAAAGAATTCTTGGCCGCGCCTCGTTTTGAGGCACGCCCCTTGCTAAGTGTCATCGTCACGCAACACCTGTGGCGTATACACGACACCCCGAGCCCTCCGAGCGGTTCTGGGAAAACCAAGAGGCCCAAGGCCAAGGATCATGTGGATCATGAACCGATCAACGAGGACCCACGATTGCCGGTCGCAATTTCTCAGGCTCGTCGCCAGGGCAGGTGGCGCACGATTCTTCCTTTTCGGGATCCTTTTCCTGGCCGCGTGCGACAGCAGTACCTACCGGGAGGTGGTGGAGGTGGAGATTCCTGCCGCCCTCGCCCTCGAGCCGGTAGCGCTCCAGCTCGAGGAAGGCGACGACCGCGGCATGACGCTCGTTGACAGCTCCAAGCCCCGACGCCCCGCGGTCTCGGGCGACTGGATCGCATGGACGTCTTCGAACCCGAGCGTGGCGACGATGGAAAACGGAGTCGTGCGGGCGGTCGGGCCAGGCGTTGCAACGCTCACCGCGAGAATCGGCGGCACCGTTGCCACGAGCAGCGTTCGCGTGGTGCGGACGCCCACCGAACTCGAGCTCCGCGGACCCGCATCCCGCGTGGTGCCGGTGGCTTCGGTCCTGAACGGTCCCATCGAGGCCGTCGTACTGAGCAGGGCGGGCCGCCCGGTGGCAGGGGCCGAAGTCCGCTTCGATGTCGCGGCGGGCGGTGGCACGGTTTCTCCCGTGGTCGCCGAGACGGATGCCCAGGGCATCGCTCGGGCCGTCTGGACCTTCGGCCTCCGGTCCGGCCCCCAGCAGGTCGCTGCAGAGGTGCTTCACGCCGGCGTGGCGAAGCGGACCCTCGCAGGCCAGGCGCTGGCCGGTCCGGCCTTCGCCGTGCGCGTGCTGCCCGAAGAGGTGGACCTGAAGCAGGGCACCCCCTACGAGTTCTCGGCCGAGTTCGTGGACCTGTACGGGAACTTTGTCTCCGAAGCCGATGTGGACTGGAGCACGTCCGACCCGGGCGTCGTCACGGTGGGAACGGACGGCCGGGCGATGGGCGTATCCGCAGGTCAGGGGCTCGTCGTGGCCCGACCCTCCGCCTCCTCGCCCAACTTCTCCATCCTGGCGCAGTCACCGGGCAACGGCCGCGGGAACGCGAGGGTCAGGATCGGGGAGCCGAGCGGAGGGGACATTGCAACGATCGCCCTGATGTCGGGCAACGACCAGAGAGGTCCCGTAGGCCAGAGGCTCCCCATTGACCTGGCCATCCGCATCACGGACAGCTCGGGCGCCGGCATGCGGCACCAGGACGTCTCGTGGACCGTCGCGAGGGGAAGTGCCACGGTGGGCTCCGCCTCAACGCGGACCAACCCGCATGGCCATACCTCGACCTCGCTGACACTGGGGTCGACGCCCGGCCTCGTCGTCGTCACGGTGACGGCGGAATCCGTAGGCTCGGTGTCCTTCGTGGCCAACGCAGAGCCCGGAAGCGTGAGCGAGGTGGTCGTCACGCCGGGCAACGCCTCGCTCGAGAAGGGCGACAAGCGGCAGTTCGGGTTCTCTGCCCGGGACCGCTTTGGAAACGTCGTGACGAATCATGCCGCACCGAAGTGGAGCACCGGCGACATCGCGATTGCAACCATCTCGACCGAGGGGGTTGCCACCGCGAGGGAAGGTGGCACCACCACGGTGCGGGCTTCGGTGGACGGGGTGAGCGGCAACAGCGATCTGACCGTCGCCGGGGCAGTCGCTCCGCCGGCCGGTCCTGCCGTGGCCTCGGTTCACGCCTCGACCAGGACCGTGAACTTCACCTCGCTCGGCATGGAGGCCACGGTCTTCGCGGTTGCCCGCGATGGCGCGGGGCAGGTGGTGTCGAATGCGACGTTCAAGTGGTCCAGCAGCAACCAGGGCGTGGCCACGGTGAGTGCCGCTGGGAAGATCGTCTCCAAGGGTGTCGGCACGGCAATGGTCATTGTCTCGGCCTCCTGCTGCGAGACCGCCAAGACCGACACGGTCTCCGTCACGGTGACCCAGGTCGCCAGGGAGATCGCCATTGATCCGGGCTCCATGAGCCTCAAGGTCGGAGACGCTCAGGGCGCGAAGGTGACCGTGAAGGACGCGAACGGTCACGACCTGGCGACGCCGGGCACCACGACCTGGAGCTCGTCGAACGCTGCGGTAATGACAGTTGCCGCCAACGGAATGGTGAAAGCCGAGGCCGCTGGGTCTGCGGTCCTCACGGCGAAGTCCGGCACCCTGACCGCCACGGCCGCAGTACAGGTCACGAGCGATGCGCCGGTCGTGGCTTCGGTCCACGCCTCGACCAGGTCCGTCGGCTTTACTTCCCTGGGCATGGAGGCTACTGTGTCCGCCGCCGCCCGCGAGGGGAACGGAACGGTCGTCCCGGGGGTGGAATTCACGTGGGCCAGCAGCAACCAGGGGGTAGCTACGGTGAGTCCGGCAGGAAAGATCATCTCGAAGGGGATCGGCACCGCCCTCATCGTCGTGTCGGCGACCTGCTGCCAGGCAGCTGGTGCGGACACCATCACCGTCACGGTGATCCAGACGGCCAAGCACATCTCCATCGATCCGGGCGCGCTGAGCCTCAAGGTCGGGAACACCCAGGGGGTGAAGGTCACCCTGAAGGACGCGAACGGCCACGATCTGGTATCGCAGGGCACGCCGTTCTGGACCACGTCGAACGCCGCGGTGATGACGGTCTCCCCCACCGGCGTGGTGAAGGCCGAGGGGGCGGGATCCGCGGTCCTCACGGTGACCTCCGCTTCCCTGAGCACCACGGCCGCAGTGGCAGTGGCGGCAGATGCGACCCCTCCGCCTCCGGTGGTTGGCAACCCTGACGCGATTCCGTCGCCGACGGGGGCAGACAGGATCATCCTGGACTCGCGTGAGTCCCTGCAGGCCGCGAACTCTTTCGATGAAGCCAGGAAGGTGTTCTCCAATGTGCACGGAAACTGGGGCTTCACGAGAGATTTCGACGGAAGGGGTACCCGGGCCCTCGTAGCCAAATGGGTTGGCGTTGGCACCAACTGGGGGGATCAGTCACGGATGATCCAGCAGTATCTGTACAATGAAGACCGCGTGCAGGATATCTACATCCAGTGGCGTCAGTGGATGGGCCGTACCCCGCACGACACTGACGTCGCTCATGGGGTCATGCAGCGCTTTGACTTCGTCAATCCGAGCGATCCCGGCAGCCCCAACGCCGCTCGCAAGATGATCCGGACGACCGGGAGCAGGTGGGATAGGGACATTCAGCGGACCACAGCGCTTCTTCCCGGACCGTCGCCAATCCAGTTCAGGTTCTATGGTGATTACAACACCTCGTCCTCGAGAACGAACGGATCCCAGAGATTCGAGACGAGTGACCTCGAAAACCGCGAACTCGTCTTTACCTTCAGGATCCGGGCCGAAAGTGCCCAAGGAGTGCAGGATGGAATCCTCGCCTGGTGGATTCATGACGGCCAGACGGGCGAAGTGGTTGACAGTGGCACCAAGGAGAACGCTGAACTTGGGATGAGACATACCAATGTGGTTAATTTTCCCACGGTCATGCGGTCGCCGAAGGAGGACATGTCAGAGTATTTCTGGGACGTTCTCTTCTGGGAAT
>REBP01000144.1 GCA_007692665.1 Gemmatimonadales bacterium
TGGAAGGCCCGGGCCAGGTGCGCCGCCACGAGGGGTGCGAGCTCCTCCCTGGGCGGCGCCTTCTCCCACCGGAAGTGGGTCCCCTCCACGAGCCCCGCCCCCGCCAGCGCCCGCTCCAGCGACGGGGTGCGCAGGCGCTCGTGCAGGCCGAACCAGGTGGGATCGATCGAATCCGCGTCGGGTGAATCGGCGGGTGAATCGTCGGGCGGGGTGGCGGGCAGGTCGGCGGGCGAGTCGGTGGCCGAAGCGTCGGGCGCGTCTGCGGGCAGGTCGGAAGGCGTCATGGCCCCCAACCTACGGCGGGCCAGTGACAGCGGACCAGGGTGTGAGCCGGGCTGCCGACTCTGGCGCACACAGTTTACCCGTGAACAAACTACTTGTGAGTAGACAACATCGCCGCGACGTCGACGAGCACGAGGTCGTCGTTCTCACCGGCTTGCCTGACCAACTCCGGCGTATACCCCGACCGGCTGAACAGGACGACCACGGGATTGCCGGCGAGCTTGATGCCGGCCTGTTGCAACGCCGGGATCTTGTAGGTGTGAAGGTCATGGAGGAGCCTCTCGCCTGCCGGCCTTGTTGTCCACTTGACCTCTCCGACCACCGTGACGCGTTTCCGGACAGACCCCACCACGTCGATTTCCTCGGTCGATCGCTCTCCCGTCTTTCGGAAGGAGTTGAGCGCGATTCCCCACCACCGGTCGACGCGTGTCGCCTGGGCGCCCATGGTGCTGCGTACATGCTCGCGACAGGCGCCCTCGAAAACCGGAGAGACGTGGTGCGCGAGTTCCGGGCCGATTTCGCTGCGGTAAAGGTCCTCCGCAGAGAGGCCCGCCTCGAGGTCCGCCTGGAACGGGAAGACGAACCGGAACCAGAACCGCAGGAACGGGTCCACCAGAACCCAGCGGCCCCGCCGGTCCGTTGCCGACGCTCCGTAGGGCAGGTCCCTTTTCACCAGCCGGAGATCTTCGAGTTGGGACAGGTACTTCGCCACCGGTGCGCTCCCCTTCCTGATGGCGCTCGCGAGTTCGCCCACCTCCTTCTCGCCCGATGCAAGCTGCTCCAGGAGAGAGAAGTAGACGGCCGGTTCTCTCAGTTCCTGCCCGACGATGGTGCGACCCTCGTTCCAGAGAGGTGCGTCGGGCTTGAGCATCTGGTCGCAGACCCTGTCCTCGAGGGTCCCCCCCGAGAGCGCGGCCAGGTATCGTGGCATCCCGCCGGCAATGGCGTACCGGGTGAACCGATCGAGGGGGTCCTCATTCTCGAGGAACTCGATGGCCCTTCCGTATGGCAAGGCTCGAAGCTCCAACGGCACGAGTCGCCCGTGGAGCGGATTCTTCTCGGACTGGAGTGCCTCCATCTGGGCGATCGCGGATCCGCAAACGACGAGCTTCAGCTGCGATCGGTCGCGCTCTTCCTCCATCACCGCCTGGACTGCCGAAAGATTCTGCTCGACCGCTCGCTCCGAGGTTCCGAGCAGCCACGGGAACTCGTCGATGACCGCCAGAACCTTTTCGTCCCGTGCCAGCCGGTACAGCACGCGGAACAGCGCGGCGACGTCGGGCAGGTCCGGCGTAACCCCACCAAGGGCAGGGGCGAGTTGTTCGGCAAACCTGGTGAGCTGGGTACCCTCGGCGAGTCGCTCGGCGACGAGGAGGATCGCGGGCTTTTCGTGCGCGAACCGCCGAAACAGCCAGGACTTGCCCACGCGTCGGCGCCCGTAGAGGTTGACGGGCATTCGCTCGGAAGCGCCCCACCAGCTCTCCAGCCTGGCAAGCTCGCCGTCCCGGCCGATGAAGTCCCCGATGCGTGGCCAGGCGTAAGGCTCGATCGTATTCAAGGAGCGAATTCCTGTTTAATCACGGTTAGTTTACTCACGAGTAAACTGTATGTGCTTTTGGTCCGGCGTCAACCCCTGCACTGAACCGTGCAAGAGGGCTTCGTGCAGAGGAAGCGACGGGGGACCCCGTCTTCTCGGCGTATCTGGCGTTTCTCGAGGACCAGCTTGCCAGGCATCCCGAGCTCCTCCAGCCTCTTGCGGCTGAGGACCTGGTGGGACTCGACGAACTCCTCGATGGGGTCACGTACGAGAGGGATGAAGTCCTCGATGACGAGTTCGAGCTTCCTTGAAGGGGCAGGGCGACAGCAGCGGGGGCGATGGTGGATCGCGCCCCCTGGTTGTGGACGGCTACCATTTGCTCGTGTGGCCCGGATTCGCGGAGCGCTGGCAGAGGCTGAGGGCCGAGGTTGAGCGTCTACGCGAGAGCAATCCCGAGGGCTACCGAGACAAGCCGGAAACGAAGCTCCTCGCTGCTGTGCGGGACGCCACGCTCCGCGATATCCCCCAGGACCCCGGTGCGGATCGCTACCGACAGGGGAACACCCTCGGTGCGGGGTATCGTCACTGGAGGAGAGAGAAGATGTTCCAGCGATTCAGGCTCTTCTTCCGCTACTCGAATGATCCCGCCTTGATCGCGTACGTCTGGCTGAACGATGACTCCACACTGCGCAAGACCGGGGCGCGAACGGACGTCTATGCGGTCTTCCGGGGCATGCTGGAGCGCGGACAGCCGCCGACAGATTGGGAGCACCTGGTACGCGAGTGTCGCGCGTCGAGTGATCGAGGCGTTGGGGCGTAGGCGCGTGTCCAAGCAGCCTCCAGCGCTTCGCGCACCCGAACAGCCCTACTCGGTCACCATCGAATTCGATGGTCTCGGCGAGGTGCGACAGGAGGCCCTGGTTCTCGCCCAGGACCGCGTCCGCCAGCTCCCGCTTGGTCTGCTGGAGCTCCAGGACCTTCTCCTCAGCGCCGAGGTTCCAGCCCTCGGGAGTTTTCTCACAGCCTTGCTCCAATCTGGCGAGATAAATAATTTTCTCGCCAGATACGCGAGATAAACCTTTTTCTCGCCGTTTCCATCCCCCTCGCCGAGAAAACCCCATGGGCGTCACGAACATCTGGCACGTGATGAACCTCACCTCGACGCCATTCTTCCAGGACCCCCTGTATCCCGGGGAGAACGCGCAGCACCCCATCGACCTGTTCGTGGGCCGGGAGAAGGAGGCGCGCTACATCCTGGACGGCATCGGCAGCTCCCAGCACAGCCGCCACGTCATCCAGGGCGCAGTCGGGGTGGGAAAGACGACCCTGCTCCAGTACGTGAAGGCCGAGGCTGCGAAGGCAGGCTATCTGGTGGATGCGGACGCGGTCGCCGTGACGAGTGCGGCATCGGCGGATGAACTCCGCCTGAAGATCCTCCTCTCCGCGTACAGTGCCCTCCTTGCCCACGATTCCTCCCTGGCCAGCAATCCGGTGATGCAGGAGGTGCGGCAGATCATCGGGATGGAGCGGCACCGGGCCGTGAGCGCGTCCCTGGGCCTGCCGGCTGTGGGGAGCGTCGGGGGCGGGACTTCCGTGCAGCGCCACACGGGCCCCGGCGCGCTCTCGGTGCAGCCGGAGGGGCTTCTCCGGGAACTCAGCAAGCTTCTCTTCACCCTGGACAGGGTGCCGGGCATCGTGATCCACCTGAACAACCTCGAGAACCTGGCCGAAGCCCAGCAGGAGACGGCGACCCGCGTGCTGCGCGACCTGCGCGACACGGCGCTCATGAACTCGGGCTTCCACTACCTGTTCGCGGGCACGGACGACGCGATTCGCGCGGTCATCACGGGGGAGGAGCGACTCCGGAGCGTCGTGAACAACCCCGGGTCCCTGGAAGCCCTGACGCTCGAGGAGGTAGGCAGGCTTCTCGAGCGCCGCTACGAACACCTCCGGCATTTCGACAACCAGCCCGTGCACCGCCCCGTCACGCCAGAGGCCCTTGGCGCCGTGTACAACGTCTTCCGCGGGAACCTGCGGGGGCTCCTGCTGGCGCTCGACGAAGCTGCGCGGATCCTGATCGGGCGAACGGCCGATCCCACCTCGGGAATGCATCTCGCGGACGTGGGCCCCGTCCTCTCGGCGATCTACGAGCGGAAGATGCAGGCCGACCTGGACGAGACCCAGCAAAACCAGATGCGGAAGATCGCGGTGCGTGGGCTCGATGCCTCGTTCACGGCGCGGCAGATGGAGAAACCCTTTGGGCTCAAGTACACGGCCACGAACAGCGCGCTCGGCGATCTCGTGGCCAAGGGCTACCTCGAGGAGGCGGAAGGGGGCCCGAGGGGTGGGGCGCAAGGTCGACCGAGCCGCAGGTTTCGGCTGACGGGCGCCGGCCGCATCGCCCTCGGCGGGTTCCGGTCGAACCTCGAGCCGGACGGCATCGGCTGAACAGGAAAAGCCCCCCCGGCGCAGGCGCCGGAGGGGCTTCCCGGGATCCCGCGTCAGTCCGACGCTTTCCGGACGGCTCGACCGGCCTCTTTCTGCACCTTGCCCGCAGCTTCCTTCACGGTGCCCTTGGCCTGCGTCGAGCGGTTGCCGGTGACCTTCCCCGCCGTCTTCTG
>REBP01000135.1 GCA_007692665.1 Gemmatimonadales bacterium
GGGCGCCGTGGGCGGAGGCGGCGACTGGGGTGGGGCGCTCCCGCCGGCCCCCGCGCCTCTCGTGGAGGCCGCCATCGCAGGCGCCGGAGTCGGCGCCCCGGCTGAAAGGGGTGGGGTTCCAGGACGCTCGACAGGAGGCGTTGGCTTCCCCTGGATATCGAAGAGCACCCCGTCGGGCGCCCTCATGTAGAGGACGGGGGTCCCCCACTCCAGGCTCTTTCCCAGCGACATGCTGATCGCCTTCCGAGCCTCGGTCACGGCGGTGTCCACCGCCAGCCCCCGGGCGATGTCCTCGTAGAAGACCTGGGAGAACTCGATGGCTGCCCGGTCGGTGATCTCGTACTGCATGGCCACCACCGCGGGCACCCCCCGGCGCATCAGGATGGAGGAGGTGCTCGAGAAGATGTTCGTGTCGCTCCCCTTCGCCCCTTCGCAGGAATTCAGCACCGCCAGCCGGAGGGTGTGGTGATCCGCCAGGAGCCGCCCCAGTTGCGTGGCCGAGATGCGGAACGACTCGCCTCGCTCGTCCACCATGGCCAGGAGGCCCTCCTGGGTCGAGGGGTCGAAGCCGCCGTGTCCCACGAAATGAAAGACGTGCCAGGGGCCTCCGCGCATGGCCCGCTGCAGGTCCCTCCATCCGCCCCCGGGGAGCCACTCCCAGTGGAGAAGCCCCTCGTCACGGAGCCGCTGCGTGGCCCGGTCGATCCGCTGGATCTCCCGCTCGACGTCCAGCGTGGCCCGGTCCTTGGGACTGGCCACCATCCCGAGGACGCGGATGGGCGGTTCGATGCTGAGGGGTGGTGGGGGGCGGTCCAGCGCCATGTACCGGATCACCGGCGTTTCCGCCGAGAGGCAGACGAAGTCGCCTTCCCCCTCGTCGAACATGTACTCCCAGGGGAGCGAGGCAAGTTCGGGTGCTTCCACCCGGAGCCTCAGCCGAAGCCCCCGACCCTCTTCCACGGCCGCCTGGCGGCTTCTCCTGTAGAGGTCCCGGATCTCTCCGCCAAGCATCATGTCGAAGAGAGCCTTGCCGAAGTCCTCGACCGACTCCTCCTCCTTGAAGCGGATGTCGCGCCGGGTCCCGCTGGCCCTGAGGAGCGCGATCTCCAGCGCCTGGAGACGGGATTCCAGCGCCAGTTCGTCGAAGGGGAAGCGGACGGTGGACGTCTTCTCCCCGCTGGGGGAGCGGACGTCGATTTCGTATTCCTTCCCCCCGAGGGAACGGACTTTCAACTCGAAATCCCGGTAATCCATGGAGCCTCATCGATCAATGTGAGGGGCACCGTCGCCTGCAGATTGTCCATATTACAACGCAAATGGCGTCCGCGCCAAGGAATCGTGGATCGTGGGCGCCCTGGAGCCGGGGGCCGCCCCGGGGGATGGCCTCCCGGGCCTCCGTGAGACATCATCCACTACGCGACACGCTACGACCTCTCCCAAAGCGAGGACCGGGTGTTCAACGACCGAACGATCTCCTTCATCGGCGGCGGCGTCATGGGTGAGGCCATGATCCGCGGCCTCGTCGAGCAGAAACTGGTGGCGCCGGATCGGGTGGTGGTGGCCGACCCCTGGCAGCCGCGCCTGGACGAGCTCGGGGAGCGCCACGGCGTCCAGGTGACCCGCGACAACGGGGAGGCCGCCGAGGCGGGCCAGATCGTGGTGCTGTCGATCAAGCCCCAGTCCGTGGGTGCCGTTCTCCCCCAGATCCGGGGCCGGCTTCGAGGCGACGACCTCCTGCTCTCGATCCTTGCCGGCACACCGATCCGCATACTGGCCGACGGCTCGGCCCATGCCCCCGTCGTGCGAGCGATGCCGAACACCCCCGCCCAGATCGGCCGGGGCATCTCCGTGTGGACCGCAACGCCGGAAGTCAGCGGAAGACAGCGAGACGAGGCGAGGGCGATCCTCGGGGCGCTCGGCCGGGAGATCTTCCTCGATGACGAGCGCTACCTGGACATGGCCACCGCCCTGAGCGGCTCGGGGCCGGGGTACGTCTTCCTGCTCATGGAGGCCCTCATCGATTCAGGGGTCCACATGGGTTTCCCCCGACGCGTGTCCGAGGAGCTGGTCGTCGAGACCCTCCGGGGATCCGTGGAATTCGCGGCCCAGTCGGGGAAGCACGCCGCCGAGCTTCGGAACCAGGTCACATCTCCCGGGGGAACCACCGCCGCCGCCCTCTACCACATGGAGAAGGGGGGCCTGAGAACCGTGGTCAGCCGTGGGATCTGGGCCGCCTACCAGCGATCCATCGAACTCGGGCGGGTAGGGGACGAGCGGGGGAAGGGCGGTGCGGATTGAGCCACCCGACATTGCCTCCCCAGACCATGGCGGGCTCGCCGCTGGGCCAGACCCGGCGCCCTGCCTTCAGGCCACCCTCGGCTCCGGGCAGGGCAGACCCTCGGAGAGGCCCGCTTCCCGGGCCCCTCTCTCGACCAGCTCCGCGAACTCCCGGGCCGTGGTCTGGCCCCGATCCCGGGCATACCATTTCCGGATCTCCCGGTACCGGACATCGGCGGGGAGTCCCCGGAGTTCGACCTCGAACTTCTCCTGGAGTGGCCCGGGCCGGGGACCCCAGCTGCCCCGGGGGACCCATGCCTCGTCCAGGAGCAGCACGATCGGTATGGATCGGCTGCCGTTGGTGAGGTGGCGGTCGCGAAGCTCGGGATGCCGGTCCCTGGGCACGATCCGGAGTTCCATGCCCTGCGCCGCTTCGGCCAGCCGGGCGATCACGGGCACGGTGTTCACCGCATCGCCGCACCAGTCGTCAGCCAGGACCAGGAGCCGCCAGCAGCCGCCCACCTTCTCCACGCGGCTGGCGGCCGGCGCATCGAGCGCCACCCGCTGGGCGAAGGCGTGCCAGAGTTCCCGGTTGTCCCCGGCTTCCGCGAGGAAGTGGGGGAAGGACGCTCCGCCCGTGAAGGCGGTCTCATAGATGTTCTGCATGGGGCGTTCTCGAGCGGAAGCCGTCCGGCTGAAAGGTCACCATCGCGTCGCCAGGCGGGGAGCCTCAAGCTAGCAGCGGAGTCAAGCTCCTGGCCCGCTGCGCCGTCTTCACCTGGGCCTCAGGACGATTCCCGCGCGGAGGCGAGGGCCCGGCGCAGGAGTTCGGAAGGCTGCGCTCCCGAAATCCCGACGCTTTCGTCCACGAGGAAGAAGGGAACGCCGCGCACGCCGAGCTCCCGGGCGCGCAGCTCATCCTGACGGACCGCATCCGTGAACGCGTCGCCGGCGAGCATCATCCCGACCTCCTCGGCATCCAGTCCGATCTCCCCCGCGAGCCCGGCCAGTTCCTCCGGATCCGAAATGGCGCGTCCCTCCGTGAAGTAGGCCTGAAGCAGCCGCTCCTTCATCTCTGCCTGCACCCCACGCTGGGCTGCCAGGTGGAGAAGGCGGTGGGCATCCAGCGTGTTTCCCCCCCGCGCGCGCCCAAAGTCGAACGCGAGGCCCTCCTCGGCGGCGGTGCCGGTCATCTGGCTCAGCATCCCCCGCGCCTGTTCCACCGTCATGCCGTATTTTTTCGCCAGCGCCTCGTCCAGCGCGGTCGCCGGCTCCCGGGGCGCTCCGGGGTCCAGCTCGAAGCTCCGCCAGATTACTTCCACCTCCTCGCCAAACGCCTCGACGGCCGTTTCGAAGCGGCGCTTCCCGATGTAGCACCAGGGACAGACCACGTCGGACCAGATTTCCACCTTCATGTTGAACGCCATTCTCTGCGGGGGTCGGTAGCTGCCGGAGCGATGCCTCCTACACTGCGAGCCCCTGCAGCGTTCATTCGCTTCGCGGCGTTGTCCCTGCTCGGGATGGGGACCGGGCCGCACCCGCCGAGATCCCATTTCCTGCCGCGATCCGGTCGTGTGGTTTCCCGAATCGGATCCGGACGTGGCGCTTGCCGACCATGAGGAGCCGCCGGTCGCCGCCTGAACGTCGATCCGGACCCGGGCCTGACGTGCTGCAGGAGTCCTTCGAACCTTTGCCCGTGCATGTTCGTACGGTAGAGCGCAAGCCGACGGCTCGAGATATCTCGAGCTCCCGCTTCAGGAGGCGAAGGTGCTCGAGCATGGCGTGGTCGTTCTGGCGGGTGACCGGGTGGGCTGCTCCGGGGTTCCCGACGCGTGTCGCTGGCCCGACGGTGCGCCGGAGCGTGCCTCCCGGAGCACACCATCCTGCCGGGCTTGATCGACTTGCACGTCCGTGTTGCGTAACTTCCGCGCGTGGGAAGGGGCGGCCGGCCATGCTCCGCGGACGGTTGCTGGTGCCAGCTGGATCGGACCGGTTGCGGAAACGAGTGGTTGCGAGAGCACGGGTCAGACGAGGGCAAGGATCAGCGCAAGTCATTGCAGACAGCTAAGCCGGGGTGGTGAAACGGTAGACACAGGGGACTTAAAATCCCTTGGGAGTAACCTCCCGTGCGGGTTCGAATCCCGCCCCCGGCAT
>REBP01000035.1 GCA_007692665.1 Gemmatimonadales bacterium
GCCCCAGGATCCGGATCATCTCGGCCACCGGGGGGGTGACCCGCGTGCGCTGGGGGCCGTGATCCAGCACCCGCCCCTCGGGCGCCGAACTCCGGATCACCCCGCCACTCCGCCCCGTGGACTCCAGCACCTCGTACTCCACTCCCCGGGCGTCCAGGAAGACGCCGAGGGAGAGGCCGGTGATACCGGCGCCGACAATACCGATCATGTCGTCGGGGGAGGGGATGCGAGGGGATCGGGCAAGGGATGCGCGTTCAACGCGTACCCCGGGGGCTCCATGGGCGCTGCCAGGGAGGGGGGAGGTGTGCCCGCCCCGGGGTCAAGCTCTGAAATCTCCTCTCATTCACCGGAATTTTCAAGGAAGCACCGCGCCCGGCTCCTGGGGTTCCAGGGGTGGGAGCAGCGTCTCCACGCCCAGATCCCGCGCCAGCGCCGCGACGATCCAGAGGCTCCCGCCGTAGCTGGCCACCCCGTCCGCGATCCCGTGGCGCCGGAGCATGGCGTCGTTGGCCTGCCGGGCGAGGTCCCCGGCGGGGCCCGCCACCGAGCGGGCCCGGGCGGCGATGGCTTCCACGTCTCGCTGCACGCCGGGGTACCGTGCCTGGACGAGGCGAAGGACGGTCTCCGGGTCCTGGCGGGCCAGCGCCCGGAGCGCCTGGCGCTGGAGGAAGAGGGCCGCGCTGTAGCGCGTCTCGGCCGACGGGGCCTCCAGCGCGAGGAGGTAGGCCATGGCGTTCGCGTCCGATTCCCTCGCGATGCCCCGCTGGTGGGCCGACTCGTGGGCTGCGGTGAAATGGAAGCCGGCTCCCGGCAGGTCGGCCATGACCAGGGCCTCTCCGGTCCAGGGCGCATACACGCCCGCCATCCCCAGCCGCCGAAGCACCGGCGTGGTGAGGAGGGGGCGGGGACCGGGGCGCGGGCGCGCCATGGCCGGGGGGAGATCCCACCTCGCAGCCACCCGCTCCCAGGCCTCGTTCATCCCCGCATGGGCCGTCCGCGACGGGCTCCGGCCCTCCGGTCCGGCCGTGGGAAGGCCGGCGTCGGGGAATCCGTGAAGCTCGAGGTACAGGGCGTTCGTCCGGGTCACGAGGGCCTCGCCCAGCGCCTCGAGCTCGTCGTCCGACACGACGCCTGACGGGGGAAACCCGAGGCGGGCGTCCAGTCCCGGTCGCGCGTACTGCCACCCCCAGAGGAAGTAGAAGCTGAAGACCAGCAGACCGGCGCCCCGAAGGAACCGGAGCCCGCCCCTCCCCGACGCCGCCGGCCAGGCGCCCGTGCGGCGGCCCTCGCGGACCGCCCGGACCAGGAGCGAGGCGACCCAGACCATCACCGCCACGAGGAGCAGCTCCGCCACGGCGAAGGGGAGCGGGACGAGACCGGTGACGCGGGTGAGGGTGCGGATCAACTCGGGGTGGAAACCCCCGCCGAGGAGCGACTCGGCGAGCTCCGGGCGGGGCTCGAGAAACCGCCAGACCCCCCAGCCGGCCCCGGCCAGGAGGGCCGACACCAGGGCGCTCCGCCACGGGAGCCGTCGCCCGGCGGGCACCGTCGCACCCGGACCCGACACGACGGGCACGGCCATGCCGGGCACGTCCCCCTCGGACGCCGGTCCGTCAGGCGCGGGGACCTCGGGCTCCATCACGTCGCGGGTCATCGCATCCTTCGGTACCACTCCACCCATTCGGCGTTGCGGTCCGCTCCGGCGCGGGGTGCGGCCAGGGCCGCCTCGATCTCGTCGATCTCGCGGGGGGCGGGAGAAATCCACTCGACCCCGTCTCGGGTGATGATGTAGTTGTCCTCGATGCGGACCCCGATCCCCACGAAACGCTCGAAGGCGGGACGGATCCCCTCGATCATGGCGCGGTTCGCCGGCGTGTCGGCGACGACCTCGGTGAGGAGGTTCGGGCGAACGTAGAGGCCGGGCTCGATGCTGATGACGGCGCCGGCTTCCAGGGGGCTCGGCGCCGGATCGTGCACGTCGAGGCCGATGCCGTGCCCGAGCCCGTGCATGTAGTAGAGCTGGAGCTGCGGGGCCCGGGTGCCCATGGCGGTCTCGTAGGTGGCATCCGGCGCCTCGATGAGCCCGAGCTCGGCGAGCCCGGCAGCCAGGATCCGTGAGGCCTCGGCGTTCATGGCTCCCATGGCGGCACCGGGGCCGGCCATGTCCTCGGCGGCGGCCTGGGCGTCCCGGACGAGCTGGTAGATGGCGCGCTGTTCGGGCGAAAAGCGGCCGTTCACCGGGTAGCTCCGGGTCACGTCGGCGGCGTAGCCCCCGTAGCTCGCCCCGATGTCCACCACCACCATGTCGCCGTCCTCCATGAACCGGTCGTTCGTGTTGTAGTGGAGGATCGTGGAGTTGGGGCCCGAGCCCACGATGGAGGCGAAGGCCGGACGCTCGGAGCCGTAGCGACGGAAGGTCATCTCGAGGACTGCCTGGATCTCGAACTCGTTGCGGCCGGGTGCCAGGTGGGCCGCCACCTCCCGGTGGGCCTCCACCGTGATGGCCACGGTGCGCCGGAGGAGTTCCAGCTCGGCGTCGGACTTGAGGGCCCGGAGCGCGTTCACCTCGGAGTTGATGGTCCGGACCGACACACCGTCGTGTCCCTCGACCAGGAGGCGCACCCGCTGCGTCACGTCGTTCTGCACGACCCCCGCGGGCTGGTAGGGGCCGACCACGCGGAGTTCCTGCTGATGGGCCAGCAGGGAGTCCACCACGCTCGACAGGTCGGCCACGCTCCGTCCGGGAATGCCCGTGGCCTCGACGGACCGCTCGGGTCCCATGCGGATACCCTCCCAGGTCTCCCGCCCTGGGTCCCGGGGGTTCACGAAGAGGATCTCGTGGAGTTCATCCCCGGCCGCGACCATGATCAGCGCCGCATCCGGTTCGGTGAAGCCGGTCAGGTACCGGAAGAGACTGTTCTGGTGAAAGGGGATGTAGTCCTGCGGCGGGGCGGCGCTCCCCATGGCCAGGATCACGCCGTCACCGACGGCGGCGACCAGCGCGGCCCGGCGGTCGGCAAACTCGTCGGAGGTGACCTGGCCGGCGAGGGGAGCCGCGGCGGCAGCCGACAGGACGACCGCCATGACAGGCGCGAGCCAGCCGGGAGCGAGCCAGCCGGGAGCGAAACGCATCGGAAATCCCTGCATGAACGAAACCATGGCGAAAATGTGGAGGAGGTTCATGTTCGGCCGGAGGCCTCGGGTCCCGGCAACGGGACCTTCCCGTGGGACCCCGGCGCCGGAAGAGGGTGTACCCCGCAACTGAAAACATCGCACCTTTGCGGGTTTTCTGCCCTTCTCCTGCTACCCCTGCGGAGTACCCATGTCGCACTGGCGTTTCGCCTCGCGGTTCATCGAGCCCCGTTCCTCCGCGATGCTCGCGGCGCTGAGCCTCGCCCTGGTCCTGCTCCCGGGATGTGCACGTACCGCACCCGCCGCCGTTGCCGAGGCCGCCTCCCCGACGGCTGCGGTCCAGCCCGCGTCCGCCGCGACGACCTCCGCCGCCGACACCGTCGGCGTTCGGGAGCGCATCGACCGGGGGGCGCTCATCGACGGGATCCGCACCCTCGCCCACGACTCCATGGAGGGGCGGGAGACGGGGACCCCCGGGGGTGAGAGGGCCCGGAACTACCTGGTGGACCGCTTCGACGCCCTGGGTTTCGCACCGGTGGACGGCGTTCGCACCCGGAGCTTCGCCTTCACGCCCCGCGGGGGCACCGAGCCGCTGGAAGGCGTGAACGTCCTTGGCGTCGTTCCCGGCACCGTCTACCCGGACCGGTACATCGTCCTCACGGCCCACTACGATCACCTCGGCGTGCGGAACGGCGAGATCTACAACGGTGCCGACGACAATGCTTCCGGGACGTCGGCCATCATGGAGATCGGGCGCTGGCTCCAGTCCAACCGTCCCCGTCACTCGGTGATCCTGGCGGCGCTGGACGCCGAGGAAAAGGGGCTCCAGGGGGCGCGTGCGTTCATCGCAGATCCCCCGGTCCCGCTCAGCCAGGTCCTCATGAACGTGAACCTCGACATGGTGAGCCGGAACACCGAAGACGAGCTCTACGCCGCCGGAACCTACCACTACCCCTTCCTGGCCCCGCTGGTGGCCGAGGCGGCCGAGCGCAGCCGGATCTCGCTCCTCATGGGGCATGATCGGCCCGACCTTCCGCCGGGCGACGACTGGACCATGTCGTCGGACCACGGGCCGTTCCACCAGGCCGGGATCCCGTTCCTCTATTTCGGGGTCGAGGACCACCCGGGCTACCACAACCCCACGGACGTGTTCGAGGAGATCACGCCCGAGTTCTACCTGGAGGCCGTGGAGACGATTCTCGACGTGCTCCGCCTCATCGACCAGGCGGGCGAGCGGATCCTGGAGGCGAGGAGCCCCGGGGGCTGAGCAGGCGCGGGGG
>REBP01000208.1 GCA_007692665.1 Gemmatimonadales bacterium
CGCACCATGGTGATCGCCCTCAGTGGTAGTCGACAATCTCTACGTCCTCCGGACCGTCCCGAGTGCCGTCCGGACATTCCGATTCACGTTGACCTCCTGGTGTCACTTGAGGCATCGCGTACCGTCGGTGCCACGCTTTACGTCCGTTGCATCGAGCACGTTGGAGAACCAGGACGAGCCCGATGGATCCTGGTCGGCCTCCTGTGCTCCGTGCCACCCCTGGTTCCGGGTGATCTCGAGCGGCCAGGTGTGATGCCAGCAGCTGATGAAGGCCATGGGGTCCCGGTTGTCGCGCGTGATCCAGTCGTACCATCGCTTCCCGGTCAGGCTGGAGTAGGAAGCCGATGCCACGTACCGCCCGGCGGGAAGGACGCCCTCGTTGAATGCACCCATGCCAGCGAGATCCTCTAGCACGATCAGCTCCACCTCGATCGAGTCACGTGAAGCGGTAAGCGCACCGAGTCTGGAGCTGAAGCCGAAGTACATCGACCCGTCTGCCTGCGGCCCACTGATCTCACGCCACCCGTCAGTGATGGCACCATCCTCGAAAACGACAAACTCCTGCCGCTGACCATCGGAGCTGGTGATGCTGAGGGCCAGCCGCCCGGACAAAAACGCTTCCTGGTCGGTGAACCGCCAGTGGAAGCGTGGCTGCTCCAGGGGGAGCTTGAAATACACGCCTCTGGGGATGGCTTCGGCCTCGTAGCCCGGGACCGGGGTGTCCGAGATGAACGCCGTGATGACAACGAGCGCCACGATCGTGAATGCCGTACGGACGTAATGCATGATTGCGCCTTTCACCGTATGGGGGGACGACCGGGACTCCCGGTCAGCCAACGGCGTGGAGGGGCCGCCCCGCAGAATGCACCACCTCATGCGGACGCCGCAACCGGACCTTTTCCTTCACGGTGCGGGGACCCGTCCTGCCCTGCTCGTCAGCCTTCATCAGGGTCGCAGCGGCACAGAAACCCCGACGCCGAAGTGCAGCCCGAACTGGTCATCCTGGCCGGGGTCCCAGATCAGGCCACCCTTCGGGCGCAGGGTCCAGCCGGCATCCGCCGAAGACGGCCGCCCTTCCAGAATGCGAAGCCGCATCCGACCCCGCAAGCGGACCGTTCCTCTCTTGCCGGAAGCCGTTCTGGTCATTATGGTCTTTATGACCGCTTAAAGGAGGTGCGCCATGTCAACCAGGTCCCTATCCGTGGCTGAGATCAAGGCCACGCTCTCCGAGCAGATCCGTTCGGCCGAACACGGAGATCCAGTCGTGATCACCCGTCACGGCAAAGCCGTCGCTGCGCTGGTGGCCGCCGAAGACCTGGAGGCTCTTTGCCGACTCCGAGCCACGGGACCCGAGGGCGGCCTCGCGAGCATCGCCGGCGGGTGGGAGGGTTCCGAGGAACTCGTTTCCATCCTGGAGCGGTCCGAGCGGATCGGGCAGCGTACCACCCCTTCCCTTGACTGACCCCGTTGCCGCTCCTTTTCGACACCGACGCGATCTCCGAGCTCCTGCGACCCAGACCAGAGCCCGGCTATCTCGAGTGGGTGCGCACGATCCCCCGAGAGGATCAGTTCACCAGCGCAATCTGCGTGGGCGAGCTGTCCAAGAGGGCCTTTCGTTCTTCGGCTCGTGATCGTCATCTGGAGAACATCGAGCAGCGGGTGCTACCGGCGGTTACCGTCATCCCGTTCGACGTGGCAATCGCCCGGGTTTTCGGAGAGATTCGCGCCGGCCTCGAAGTGAGGGGCCTGCCTCTTCCCGATGCAGACATCCAGATCGCCGCGACTGCGGTCTACCACGGACTGGAGCTTGTCACCGGCAACGTCCGACACTTTCGGAGGATCCCTCAGCTCCAGCTGAACCTCACCCTTGCCGAGACCCGGGAGGCTTCGGGGCAGTAGAGAGGGCCCACCGGATGTGAACCACCGTGGCGCGGGGATCTGCCCCTCGGCCCACGATGGCGCCTCCGCCCACCCGCGCCTGCGTTGTCCGGTCCGGACGCCAGCACACCACGCATCCCCCCCACCCCTACGTGATGGAGACCAGCTCCCGGCGCACCACGCGCCACTCTCCCTCCACGAGGTGCAGGAAGAACGCGTGGACCTGCTCGAAGCCCCAGCAGACGGTGGCGAGCTCCACGCGGGCCGAATCGCCCCGGACCGCGGGAGGGCCCGCGAAGGCGGCCCAGAGCCCCTGCGCCCGGTTGCCGGGCTCGTTCCAGCCGCAGGCCGGGACCGCCGAAGGGCTGAGCGGAACCACCGGGATCTCCCGCGCCTGGGCGAAGGCCGAAGCAAGAATGCCTGCATCCGAGGGGCTGGAAGGACCCTCCCCCGCGCCCTCGTCACAGCCCTCCGAGGCGGGTTCGCAGCGGTACGCGTCCATGACGGCGGTGGGAAGCCCGTTCAAGGGGTCCAGCTGGGCGGCGATCGCCCGGGCCATGCCGGGGAGGTTTGCGTCCTCCTCCGGGCCGCACCCCGCCAGGGCGGGCAGCGCGACCAGGCAGAGGAGCAGCGCCACCCGGATCGGAGCAGCGGTCATTCCGTCAATCGAAGCGGATGGGACTCTGCCTGACGTCCGGGATCTGCACCCGGAAGTGCGGCACGCCTTCGGCGGCGTGACAGGCATTGCAGGAAATCGTGAAGATCTCGAACTGCTCATGGAATACCTCCCAGTCTTCCGATTCAACCGCCGCTCCCATGTCGGGGAGTCCTCCGTTCAGAAACTGCTGCGCCGAGGCGGCCCGCGCAGGCCTCCGCTCCAGCCCCCGCGCGAGGGCAACGTCGATCTTCTCGACCTGGTACCGGGCGTAGTCCCAGTTCCGGTCATGGCCGGCCCAGTACAGCTCCGAATACCTGTAGCCGGTTTCGACCATCGCCATGTCGAACCCGCGCAGATGGTGGGTAATTGTTTCCAGCTTCTCCCGGGTGTCTCCCGTCAGCCAGTCCTGTGATCCCACCGGCTCCGTGTCGTCGACCTGGCAGGCGCCGACAGAAAGCAGCACCAGGGACGCGACAAGGACCATCGCGGCCCTTCCTGCACTGGACGAGTTCGCCAAGGGATCCTCCACCGGTTGAACCATGGAACATGCGGGGCCTGCAGCTTCTTGCGGATTCGGCATGAGCACCGCAGGATGTTCGAGTGTACGACTGCGGCCGTCTCGCCGCCATCGGGCAGCTCCTTTCGCTGCCCTTCTTCCAGGAGAGGCCGGAACATGGTTCGAGCGAGGTGGATCGCCCCGTGGCCGCTGGCCGGTGCGCTGTTCCTGTGGATGGGTGGTTGGACAGTTCCCGAAGCGCCCTCACCGCGGCCGCTCCTGGCGTCGGCATCGGCGCCTGCGTCGTGCCCGGACGCGGCCAGGTTGCTCGCCCGACATGACTCCCTGGAGAGCGGCCTGAGTGGTGAGTGGACCACGCCGCCGGGTGTCGGAGAGGCCGAGATCACCTACGGGGTCCTGACGTACTACAACCGGGACTGGAACGTGGGGGATACCTTCACGGTCCGGGTGGTGGACGGCGAGCTCGACCTGGGGGACCTCGACCTTGCCGACCCCCCTCGGGCCCCCGGGGGCGTGGTACGCCTGACCGCGCGGCACCTCGGCGAGAGCCCGCCGGGCGGGCGTTCGTTCGACAATGCGGATCCCATTGGCGGCCGAACGCTCGCGCTGCTGGTCGACCCCGATGGCTCGATCGAGGTGCAGCTCACCTCGCAATTGAATCTCTCGGGCACGGTCGCCAACGGGATCTGGGGAGCGGAGTACCTGAGTGCAACGTCGGCAGACCTCGCCGACCCGCGCGGCCCGGCACTTCTCACCGCCGGCCCCGCGTTTTCCGACCTCCCCCGATGGGCCCTCGAAATCGCCCGGGAGCTGTGTGACGTGCCGGCGCTCCCCGGTGTCAACGAGACCGTCGAGAAGTCGATCCTGGTCGAACTCGGGACCCGGCGCATCGTGGAGGCGTCGGGGTCGGACGGACCGTAGCCGCCTGCCCGGACAACCGAGGCGCGGGCGCCGGGTTCCCGACTCGAGGTCAGGGCCTCCGGCCACCCGCGCCTGCGTCAGCGAGCCAGGCTGCTCCCCTCCGCCGCATCCCACAAGGTCCAGCAGCGTTCGCCCGGCCGCCAGTTCGGCCAGGAAGTCCTGTTCGCCCTCGCGGGCTGGACGGTCGCCAGGGTCACGAGGAGAACTACAACTTTTCGCGACCGCGGACGACGTTTGCCGACGATCTCGACCTCGTGGTCCAGGGCCGTCAGAAATCGCGCAGGTCGCTCCAGCGATGATCCTTCGATCCGCCCATCGTCCGCGCCTGGAAGGCGTCGCCTCGAAGATGCCAGGTGAAGCACGCGATCTCCGGGACCGCCCCGAACCGTACGGGCACGACCGAGGTGCCGAGCCCCT
>REBP01000033.1 GCA_007692665.1 Gemmatimonadales bacterium
TGGCCCCCATCCAGAGGAGGGCCAGCAGCGTCAGGACCACGTACCAGTTCGTCAGCTCCGCCCACAGGAGCGTCGAGGCCGTGGCCCCCAGGATGATGAGGACGCCGCCCATGGTGGGGGTGCCGGCCTTCTCCAGGTGGCTCTCCGGCCCCTCGGTCCGCACCACCTGTCCTACCCGGAGGAGGCGGAGCCGCCGGATGGTGGCGGGTCCGGCCAGGACGGCGCAGAGAAAGGCCGTGGCCCCCGCGCCCGCCGACCGGAAGGTCAGGTAGTTGAAGAGGTTGAAGAGGATGTGAACGTCGACGAGACCGGGAAGGAAATGGTAGAACATCAGCCGATCCCTCCCTGCCGCTCGTCGAGGGCGTCGCCCAGGGCGGGGACCAGGCGCTCGAGGGCCATCCCCCGGGACCCCTTGAGCAGGATCACCGCACCGGGCTCGAGGCGCGGCAGGAGGAGCGGGAGGACGTGGTCGGTGTCCGGCGCACGGAGGAGACGGGGGTCGGTGACCCCGGGGAGGGCCTCCGCGAAGAGCCCCACCGCCACGACGAGGTCCGCGGCACCCGAAAGGGCCTCCTCGAGGATGCGTGCGTGCAGGTCACCGGCCATGGCGCCCAGCTCGAGCATGCTCCCCAGGATCGCGACCCGGGGCCCCTCGGCCGGGAGCGCCTCGAGCCAGGCCAGCGCCGCCCGCGTGGACTGGGGATTCGCGTTGTAGCAGTCCACGAGGAGCACCCCGCGGGCGTGACGTCGCACCTCCGTTCGCATCCCCGGAAGGGTCGTGGAGGGAAGCCCGGCGCGGGCCAGCTCGGGCGCCACCCCCAGCAGGTCCGCCACGGCGAGCGCCAGCAGCGCGCACCGGGCACCGTGGGCCCCCGGCACCGGCGACACGAAGGAGCCCGAGGGGGTGCCCACCCGCCAGCGCCCCACCGGGTCGGCCTCGAGGAGCCGTCCCCGCCAGGGCTGGTCGGCCAGGTCGGAGAGTCCCGCCACCCAGAGTTCGTGGCCGGGTGCCGCCGCGCGGGCACGGTCGGCCAGTTCTGCCGGCTCGTCGCCCACCACCACCACCGCCCCGGACGGAAGGTCCCGCACGAGGGCCAGCTTCTCCCGGTAGACGCCCTCCAGGTCACCCAGGCGTTCCACGTGGGCCTCGCTCACCGTGACCACAACGGCCACGTCGGGGTGGGCCACGCGGCGAAGGGCCTCGATCTCGCCGGGCTCGTTCGTCCCGACCTCCACCACCACGACCTGGGCATCGAGGGGCGCGCTCAGCAGGGTCAGGGGGACCCCCACCCGGTTGTTCAGGTTGGCGGAGGTCACGTGGACCCGGAGATGCGTGCCCAGGGCCGCCCGGAGCAGTTCCTTGGTCGTGGTCTTCCCCGACGACCCGGTGACCGCCACGACCCGAGCCGGAAGCCGGATCCGGCGATGGTGCGCCAGCGCGCCCAGCGCCACCAGCGTGTCGGGAACCGGGAAGAGGGGGAGCCCCGCCGGGCGCCCCGCCGGAATCCGCCGCACCACGGCGCCGGTGGCGCCGCGTGCCGCGGCCTCGGCGAGGAAGTCGTGCCCGTCGAAGTTCGGGCCTTCCAGCGCCACGAAGAGATCGCCGGGCTCGAGGTTCCGGGTGTCGGTGGAGACCTGGCGGAAAACCCGGTCCTGGTCCTCGGGCGCGGCCACGCCGCCCAGTCCCAGCGCCTCGCGCACGGCGGCGGCGGTCCAGGTGAACCCGGTCTCGCGGTGGGAATCGCTCATGCGCCCTCCCCCCCCGCCAGGAGTTCCCGCAGGATGACGCGCTCGTCGAAGTCCCGGACCTCGGTGCCCACGACCTGGTAGGTCTCGTGCCCCTTCCCCGCCAGGAGGATCGCATCCCCAGGCTCGGCAAGCTCCAGTGCCCGGGCCATGGCGCGGCGCCGGTCCTGGACGCGGATCCACCGGCTCCCCTCGCCCCCGGCAGGCATGCCGGCCACGATGTCGTCCATGATGGCGGCGGGATCCTCGGTGCGGGGGTTGTCCGACGTCACGATGGCGAAGCCGGTCCCCTCGGCGGCGATCCGGCCCATTTCCGGACGCTTCGATCGGTCCCGGTCGCCCCCGGCCCCGAACACGACGATGAGCCGCCCGGGGTAGAGCGGCCGGAGCGTCTCGATGGCCCGCGCCAGCGCGTCCGGGGTGTGGGCATAGTCCAGGATCACGGGCACCGGCTCGGTGAGCGTGATCTCCATGCGCCCCGCGGGGGCCGGAGCCCCGGACAGGTTCGCCGCCACCGTGGCCAGGGGCTGCCCGGCAGCCAGCGCGATGCCGGCGGCCACCAGCGCGTTCTCGACGTTGAAGCGCCCGAGGAGGGGGAGGCGCACCTCGTGGGTCTCGGCGCGACCCTCCTCCGCCAGTTCGAAGCGCGCCCCGGTCCCCGAGTACCGGACCCGGTGCGCGAGCAGGGCTGGAAGGCGCTCGCCGCCCGTCGGGATGCCCGGCGCGGGCTCCCCGGCAAACCCCACCGGACGCACCCGGGCGCGCACGGGGGGGAGGCCGCTCCAGGCGGGGTCCCCGGCGTTCACCACCACCTCCGCATCCTCCGAAAGGAGTTCGAGCAGGTGCGACTTGGCCTCGAGGTACGCCTCCATGGTCAGGTGGTAGTCCAGGTGGTCGCGGGTCAGGTTCGTGAAGGCGGCCACGTCCACCCGGAGCCCGTCCAGGCGGCGCTGCTCCAGCGCGTGGGACGATGCCTCCATGATCATGTCCCGCACGCCCTCGTCGACCAGCCCCCGGAGCGTGCGTGCCAGCTCCGCGGGCCCGGGCGTGGTGAGCCCCCCCGTCCCGTCCCGTACCCTGCCATCGGGACTCACCACCCCCAGTGTTCCCAGCGCGGCCGTCGGCGCTCCCGTGCCCAGCAGGTGCCGGGCGAGAAGTGCTGTCGTCGTCTTGCCGTTCGTTCCGGTGACCGCGGTCACACTCAGCTCCGCCGACGGGTCCCCGAGGACCATCATGGCGGCCATGGCGGCGCCGGAGCGCCCGTTCGACACCCGGAGCTGCGGGAGCTCCACGTTCTCCACGAAGTGTTCCACGAGGGCCGCCGCGGCCCCCCGCGCCATGGCGTCGCCCAGGAACGCATGGGCGTCGTGATGCGTGCCCTTCCAGGCCAGGAAGAGGTCACCGGCGGTGACCTTCCGGGAGTCCTGCTGGACCCCGCTGAGGGCAACGTCGTCGGCGCCGCGGAGTTCGACCTCCAGCCCCCGGTCCCGGAGCATGCGGGCGAGGCGACCGAGTCCGAGGGATCGCTCGGAGGGAAGCTGCCCGGATACCGGGGTCGCGCTCCCGTCGGACCCGGGCGATCCGATCATCGGCGTTGGCCCCCTGCCACCCGGCTCGCGCCGGCCTGGGGTCGCGAGGTTCCGGATGCAACCGGAGCTCCAGCCGCCCCAGCCCCGGTCCTCGGCGTCACCCCCGGGGTCGATCCGGCCGGGGGCCCGGGACGCACGCCCAGGACCCGGATCGTGTCGCCAGGGTGGACGCGGGCTCCGGCCCGGGGCAGGGTCCCGGCGACCTCTCCCTGGCCCTCCCACGACACGTGGAGCCCCAGCCCGTGCAGCCGGCGGATGACGGCTCGTGCCGGAAGGCCGCGCAATTCGGGGACCTCGAGCTCGCTGCCCGGGAGTGCGGGAATGCGGGGCTCGAGGGCCGCAGCACCGGAGCGTGCCTCCCACGACGCGAAGAGGGCGGGAACCGACGGCAGGGCGAGGCGCCGGTGCCGCCAGGCTTCCGGGTACTTCGGTGGCAGCAGACCCGGATCCTGCGCCATTCGCCGCGGGGGCCTGCCCGGGTGCTCCGGCCTGCTCCAGCTCCCGCTCCATCGCCTCCAGTTCCTGCCGGGTGCGGAGTTCCTGCTCCTGGCGCCGGGCAATGGAGGCCAGGGCCTTCCGGTCCAGCGGAGGATGCCGGGCCGCCAGGACCGCCTCCATGGTGGCCCGGGTCACCGGCGCCGCGGTGGCGCCGCCGTAGTAGGTCCCCCGCGGACGATCCAGCTTCACGAAGACCACCAGCTGCGGGTTCTCGGCCGGGAAGAACCCGACGAAGGAGGCGAAATAGGCCCCAACCTCGTAGCGCCCGTCGAGGCCCGTGGCCCGCGCGGTCCCGCTCTTTCCGGCCACCTGGAAGGTGCCCAGGCTGGCGCGGGTCCCTGTGCCGTCCTGGACGGCTTCCACCAGCGACTGGTTCACCTCTGCCGACGTGGCGGCGGAGATGACCCGGCGCACGACCCTGGGCTCCTCCCTCTCGAGGACCCGGCCGTCGGGGGCACGGACCTCCCGGACGAGGCGGGGCTCCATGAGGAGTCCCCCGTTGGCCAGCGCCCCGTAGGCCATGGCCATCTGGAGCGGGGTCACGGCGATCT
>REBP01000032.1 GCA_007692665.1 Gemmatimonadales bacterium
GCTACTTGAAGCTCTGCCCGATGGCTCGTCCGAAGGTGATCTCGCCGTTGTCGATGCGGATGTTGAAGCCGCACTCCGGATTCGAGCAGACCCAGGCCTTGTAGCGAATGGAGGCACCGTCTCGCCCGTAGTCCGAGAGGGGCAGGAGAAGGCCGGCATCGCACTTCTGACAGCGGGGAAAGCTGAGCTCTGCGTCCATCACCACCCCTCCCTTTCTGGAGCCTCGAGCCCGGGTGGATACCCCACGGCGCGACGACTCCGAACGCGGTGCCGGCGACGACCGGCGGCTGTTCAATCCCCTGCGCCCCACGGATAGTTCCGATCGAAGACCTCCTCGAAATCGAAGAGGGCCCGGAAGTCCCTGGCCTTGTCCTCTTCCTCCTTCACCAGCACCCCCGCATCCACGAGGGCAAAGACGATGGCCCCCACGTCGTCGGTGGCATGCACGCCCCAGTGGCCGAGGACGGTCCGGGCCAGGAGCCCGAACTCCCGGAGTGCGAGATCGCGCACCCCGGCGGCGAGTTCCTTCCCGGAGATGTGCCGCGGCTTGTCCAGCTCGCCCATGACGTGGTGGAGGGCGGAGAGCACGAAGAGATACGCCTTCGGGTGAAACCGGGGATCCCGGTCCCGGAGGCGATCCAGGATGTCGTCGGCGAACTCAACGTGGCTCATGCCCGAAATCTTTCACTCCGGGGCGGGACGCGCCAGTGGGGGGGGCGCTGCCGGCGACTCATCCCACCAGGTCGGGGTAGAGCGGGAAACCCTCGGCCAGCTGCCGGACCTCCGCCCGCACCCGGTCCCGGACCGTCTCCGACTCCGGTGCCTCCAGGATCCGGGCGATCCACGCCGCCACCTGCCGCATCTCCGCCTCCTTCATCCCCCGGGAGGTGAGGGCCGGTGTTCCGATGCGAAGCCCGGAGGTCACGAAGGGCGACCGCGGCTCCCCGGGCACGGTGTTCTTGTTGACGGTGATTCCCGCCGCCTCCAGCGCGTGCTCCGCCGCCTTGCCGGTGAGCTCACCCCGGTCGCGGAGGTCCACGAGGATGAGGTGGTTGTCGGTCCCCCCGGACACCAGGCTGAACCCGGCCTCCATCATGCCTTCGCCGAGGGCGCGGGCGTTGGCGACGGTCTGCCGGGAATAGCCCTTGAAGGACGGATCCAGCGCCTCCCGGAACGCCACGGCCTTGGCGGCGATGATGTGCATGAGGGGCCCGCCCTGGGTCCCGGGGAAGACCGCCTTGTCCACGGCCTTCGCATGCTCCTCCGTGGACAGGATGATGCCCCCCCGGGGGCCGCGCAGCGTCTTGTGCGTCGTCGTCGTCACCACGTCGGCGTGGGGGACGGGGCTCGGGTGCACGCCGGCGGCCACGAGCCCGGCGATGTGAGCCATGTCCACGAGGAGCACGGCCCCGACCTCCCGCGCGATCTCGCCGAAGGCCTCGAAGTCGATGACCCGCGGGTAGGCACTGGCCCCGGCGATGATCATGGCCGGCCGGAGTTCCCGGGCCTGGGCACGGAGGGCGTCGTAGTCGATGAGCCCGTCGTCCTCGCCGACCCCGTAGGCATGGGCCTCGTAGAGGATCCCCGACGCGTTCACGCGGGACCCGTGGGTGAGGTGTCCTCCGTGGGACAGGTTCATCCCCAGGATCCGGTCCCCGGGCTTCAGGAAGGCCAGGTACACGGCCATGTTGGCCTGGGCACCGGAGTGGGGCTGGACGTTCACGTGGTCCGCCCCGAACAGCTCCAGGGCACGGGATCGGGCCAGCTCCTCGGCCACGTCCACGAACTCGCATCCCCCGTAGTAGCGTTTTCCGGGGAGCCCTTCGGCATACTTGTTCGTCAGGACCGTGCCCGCGGCCTCCAGCACCGCGCGGGACACGAAGTTCTCCGACGCGATGAGCTCGAGACCGTCGGCCTGTCGGCGGCCCTCGGCCTGAACCGCTGCATGGAGTTCGGGGTCGGCGGCGGCGAGGTGGGGATAGGGATCCATGGGGTCAGGCTCCGAAGTCTGGACGGGAGGGGCTCAGACGTAGCTGCGGTGAAGGTGACGGACGCGGTGGACCCGCTCTTCCGCGATGCGATCGGCGGCCACCGCCGTGGGCACGCCCTCGTCTGCGGCCAGTTCGAAGATCCGGAGCAGGGTGCCGAAGATCTCGCCGGCCTTCCGCTTGCTCCGCTCGGACGTCCAGTCGTGGAGTTCCCCGTACACGTTGATGAGCCCCCCGGCGTTGATCACGTAGTCCGGCGCGTACAGGATCCCGCGGGCATGAAGTTCCTCGCCGTTCCGGGCATGGGCCAGCTGGTTGTTGGCGCCGCCGGCCACGACCTTCACCTTCAGCACCTTCAGGGTGTCGTCGTTGATGACCGACCCGAGGGCGCACGGCGCGAAGATGTCGGCGTCGATCCCGTAGATGTCGTCCGGCCCCACCACCGTGGCGCCGAAGTCGTGCCGGACCCGGGCGATCCGTTCCTCGTCGATGTCGGTGACCGTGAGCCGGGCCCCCTCGTCGTGGAGGAGGGCGCAGAGATGGAAGCCCACGTTCCCCAGCCCCTGGACCAGGAGGTGGCGCCCCTCCAGCGACGGCGTGCCGAACTGGCGCTCCGCCGAGGCCCGGATCCCCTGGTAGACGCCGTAGGCGGTAACCGGCGACGGGTCTCCCGAACCGCCGTAGACCCCCACCACCGAATCCGTCTCCATGCGGACGAACTCCATGTCGTCCACCGAGGTGCCCACGTCCTCCGCGGTGATGTACCGGCCGCCCAGCGACTCGACGGCGCGGCCGTGCGCACGGAAGATCATCTCCCGGTCCCGGGTGCGGTTGTCGCCGATGATCACCGACTTCCCGCCCCCGAGGGCGACGCCGGCCACGGCGGCCTTGAAGGTCATCCCCTGGGAGAGGCGCAGCACGTCGGTGATGGCTTCCTCGTCGGACGCGTAGTTCCAGAACCGCGTCCCGCCGAGGGCCGGACCGAGCGTGCTGTCGTGGATCGCGATGATGCCGCGGTAGCCCAGTTCGGGCTCGGACCAGAAGACGATCTGTTCGTGGCCGTACTCGGAAAGCGTTTCGAAGAGCTTCATGTGGCGGAGCTCCAGCAGTTCGGATCGTGAACCAGTGTTCGGATCGTGAATAGGTTTCGGGGACGCGGTCCGGAGGGGGCTACCCCCCCGCCGCCTCCCGAACGAGTTCCCGCGAGATGATCCAGCGGAGGACCTCGTTCGTCCCCTCGTAGATCTCCGTTCCCTTTGCATCCCGCATGAGCTTCTCCACGGGATAGTCGCGCATGTACCCGTAGCCGCCGAAGATCTGGACGGCTTCGTCGGCCACCCACATGGCGGCCTCGGATGCCGTGACCTTGGCCATGGCCGCGGCGGCCTCGAGGGATGCCGGCTGGTGGAGCCCCCCCTCTCCCGCCCCGAGGTCGGCACCGGCAGCGTCCACCCGCGCCGCGGTCTCGAGCATGAACGCCCGGGCCTGGGCGATGCGGATCGCCATGCCGGCGAGCTTCTCCTGGATGCCACCGAAGGCATCGAGGGAGCGCCCGAACTGCTCCCGCTCCGCGGCGTACCGGAGGGCATGCTCCTGGGCGGCCTGTGCGATGCCCAGCGCCTGGGCGGCCACGAAGAGCCGTCCGTGGACCAGGGCGTCGCGGGCAACGTCCCAGCCCCCCCCTTCCTCGCCGAGGAGGGCGTCGTCCGGGACTTGGACGTCGTCGAAGGCCAGCGTGACGGTCTGGGAGGCGCACATCCCCAGCGTCCGCTCGCGTCCGGTGACGCGCAGCCCCTCGCTTCCGCCCTCGACGAGAAACACCGAGAGGCCCGCCACGCCCGACTCCGGCCCGGTGCGGGCAAACACGAGGAGGAGGCCGGCCCGCTCCCCGTTCGTGACCCACCGCTTCTCGCCCGAGAGCTTCCACCCACCGTCCACCCGCTCGGCGTGGAGGGCCACGGCCCCCACGTCGCTCCCGGCCTCGATCTCCGAGAGGGCAAAGGCGCCAAGTCGGGCCCCGCTCGCCAGCTCCGGGAGCCACCTGCCCTGCTGGGCCTCGGTTCCGGCGGTGAGGATCGCGCGGGTCACCGAGCCCACGTGGATCGCCACCGACAGCCCCACCGACGATTCCCCCCACGCCAGCGCCTCCACGGCCAGGAGCGCGGTGGGGAGGTCCAGCCCCAGCCCGCCGTGGGCCTCCGGAGACCGGAGGCCGAGGAAACCGATCTCCGCCACCGCCTCGAAGACCGAATCCGGGAGCGCCCGGGCGGCGTCCCACGCCTCGGTGTGGGGTCGCAGTTCACCCTGGGCGAACTCCCGCGCCAGCGCGCGGATCTCGACCTGTTCCTCGTTCAGCACCGTCATGGAAAGTCGCCTCAGCCTGCGTAGGAATGGA
>REBP01000031.1 GCA_007692665.1 Gemmatimonadales bacterium
GTGCCCCAGGTTCGCAGATCGAAAGCCCACGAATCCCGTCAGGACCTCGCCGGTAGCAGCGGTAAGTGTGGTGATCGTTGCTGCGGTCGACCTGGGGCATTTTTTTGTACCCCCGCCATGTCGAGGCACCCTCCGTCGCCGGCCCCCCGCGTGGGCCGAACCGCGCGGGTTCCCCGCCGCGGCCTCTCCGGTCCCGCTGTCCTCCCCCTGCCAGCCGACCCGTGACCCACACCGCCCTCGCCCGAAAGTACCGGCCCCTGACCTTCTCGGAGGTGGCGACGCAGGAGCACGTGTCGGACACCCTCAGGCGCGCGGTGTCCACCGGTAGGGTCGGGCACGCCTACCTCTTCTGCGGACCCCGGGGCGTGGGCAAGACCACGCTGGCCCGCGTGCTGGCCATGGCGCTCAACTGTCCCAACCGGGACGACAGCGGCGAGCCGTGCGGCGCATGCGAGGACTGCACCCGGATCTGGAGCGGTTCGACCTCTCTCGATGTCGTCGAGATCGATGCCGCCTCGAATCGCGGCGTGGACGATGCCAGGGACCTCCGTGAGCGGGCCATGTACGCCCCCTCCAACGAGAGCCGGCACAAGGTCTACATCGTGGACGAGGCCCACATGCTCACCCGGGAGGCATGGAATGCCCTCCTCAAGGTGCTGGAAGAGCCTCCTCCACGGGTCCACTTCATCTTCGCCACCACGGAACCCCAGAAGATCGAGCAGACGGCAGCACCGATCCTCTCACGTTGCCAGCGCTTCGATTTCCGGCGGGTGGGGGTGCTCGACATCACCGCCCGCGTCCGGGAGGTCCTGGAGCGGGAAGGGGTGGAGGCCTCGGACGAGGCGCTTCGCCTCGTGGCCCGGAAGGCCGACGGGGGGATGCGGGACGCGCTCTCCCTTACCGACCAGGTGCTGGCCCTCTCCGACGGGAGCATTACCGCCGAGACGGTTCGCCGGATCCTGGGCGTGGTGGGCGACGACCACTATCTCCACCTCTTCGACGTTCTCGCGGCCAGGGATCGGGCCGGGGTGTTCCGCCTCGTGGACGCGCTCCTCGACCAGGGGTTCGATCTGGTGGAGTTCTACCACGGGCTGGTGGAGGCGCTCCGGACCCTGCTCCGGATCCGCGTTGGCGGCGGCGACGGCGAGGTGGCCGAAGAGCGTCTTGAGGAGTGGACGGAGAGGGCGGGCCTGTTCGACCCCGCCGACCTCCTTCGAATGCTCGGCATGGCGGCGGAACTCGAAGTGAACGGGAGCCTCCGGAGGACCCAGCAGCCCCGGGTGCTCCTCGAACTCCTCCTCCTTCGCTTCGCATGGCTGGACCGCACCCTCGATCTCGAGGCCATGATCCATGCGCTGGGCGGCGAGGGACCCCCGCCGCCGGAGCCGCAGGGACCGGTGGGCCCTTCGGCCCCACGCCCTCCCCCGGCCCCACGCCCTCCCCCGGCCCCGGTCGCTCCGCCCCCTCCAGCGCCGCACTCGGGGCCGACAGCCTCCTCGGAGCCGGCGGCACCGTCGGCGCCGGCGGGACCCGTGCCGGTGACGGGTTCCATTTCCGGGGAGAGCCGGGCCGCCTACCAGCCCGCCCCCGGGCCCCGGGGCGAAACGGCTGACGCCCCCGCCACCACCGGAACGGGGCCAGCGCCAGGCGCGGGCGATGCGGTGGCGGCATGGCGGGATCTCCTGGCGTCGGGTGAGGGTCTTCCCCGCGGTGTGTCTCCCTTTCTCATGGGAGCGCGGGCGAAGAACGTGGAGGGAGGGCTGGAGGTCGCCGTGCCTGCGGGACCGGCCCTGGAGAGGCTCCGGGACCCCGAGGTCCGGGAGGGGCTTCGAGAGGCGCTTCGGGTCCGGACGGGACGCACCGAGGGGCTGACCTTCGTGGAACTCGAGGCGGAGGCCACCGGAGGCGGCGATGCCCGCATCTCCTCCCAGCTCGTGCGGAAGGGGAGACTCGACGACCTCCTGGAGCGGGAACCGGGGCTGAAGGCAGCGGTAGAAGCGCTCGACCTGGAATTCATGGACGGATGAACCCACGAACTCACCGAGGTACATGATGGATATGCGCCAGCTGCTCCAGATGGGACAGCAGATGCAGGCAAAGATGAGCGAAGTCCAGGAATCGCTGGAGCGGATGGAGGTGTCGGCGACCGCAGGAGGCGGGATGGTCACGGCCATGGTCGACGGAAAGGGCCAGCTGAAGGGCATCACCATCGATTCCTCCGTGGTGGACCCTGCCGACGTCGAAATGCTCGAGGACCTGGTCATGGCCGCCGTGGGCGAAGCGCAGAAGAAGGCTCGCGACGCCCAGGAAACCGAGATGAAGTCCGCCGCCGGCGGCCTCACCGGGGGGCTTCCGCTCCCGTTCAAGCTTCCGGGGTTCTGACGACACTGGATGTCGGCACTCGACGAGCTGGTCCGGGAATTCGGAAGGCTGCCGGGGGTGGGTCCGAGGACCGCGACCCGGCTCGTCTATCACCTCCTCCGGGGCCGAAGGGAAGACGCGCACCGGCTTGCCGGTGCCATCGAGGCGCTCCTTGAACGTGTCCGCCCCTGCTCCCGGTGCGGGACCTTCGCCGAGGCGGATCTCTGCGAGGTCTGTCGCGATCCCTCCCGCGAGCGCTCCCTCGTCTGCGTGGTGGAGGGCGCCTTCGAGGTGCAGTCCATCGAGAAGACGCGTCGGTACCGGGGGCTGTACCATGTCCTGGGCGGACGGCTCTCACCCCTGGACGGGGTGGGTCCCGACGACCTGGCGGTGGCGGCTCTCGCGGAGCGGATCGAATCGGGACAGGAGGGAATCGTCGAAGTGATCCTCGCGACGAGCCCCTCCGTTGAAGGCGAAGCCACGGCAGTCTACCTTGAAGGTGTGCTGCGGCCCCTCGGGGTTCGCGTGACCCGCCTGGCTCGCGGCATTCCCGTGGGAAGCGATCTGGAGTACGTGGACGGTTCGACCCTGGCCGAGGCGCTGGCCGGGAGACGCGAGGTTCGTGCGGAAACGCCAGCGCAGGCCGTCGGGGCCGACCACGAGGACATGCTGCTCCGAGAATAGCGTCGGCGAACGAGCCCGCGTCATTTTTTCTCCGGGAGGGGGAATCCCCTGGACCGGTTCCGAAGCGAGGGAGAGAAGGATGGAAGGGGATACGAAGCGTTGGCTGAAAATCACGGTGATCACGGCCGGCGCCGTGGGTCTCGCCGGCACGGTGGCTGCGCTGCTCGTGCGGGATCAGATCCAGCGGCGCCAGCGGGATCTCTTTCACCCGTCGGCGCTGAGGCGGATGGCGGCCCTGGAACACGTCTCCCGGCAGAAGGGATCGGTGGATACCCTGAACCTCCTCAGGGACTACATCGCCTGGGAGCCGCGGCGGCTCCTCCGGAACCGCGCTCGGGCCCTCCTGGAGCGAATGGGCGAAGAGGTCACTGAAAACCACCGGATTCCCGCGACCTCGGCGCCGCCCTACAGTGACATGACCCCGTGACGTCGACGCCCCGGCCGGAGGTGCCCCACGACCTGGAGGGGGTGCTCCGGGAGGAAGGTGCCCGCATGGGCTACCTCATCTCCGACGCCGGGATGCTCTCGACTTCGGCCGGGGAGGCTTCCGGAATCGACCGGGAATCCTTCGTGTCCCTCGTCGCCGCGCAGGCCTCGGCTGCTCGTGCGCTTGCCCCGCTGGTCACCGGGCGAGAGTTTTCGGAGCTTTCGCAGGAGGGGGTCGGCGCCACCATCCGTGTCATGGGTCTCCGTGACGGGTGGATCGTGGCATCCCTCCATGATACATCGCCGGGCTCCAGGGCCCGGCCTCACTCGAGTGGTGAAGACGTGGCCGCATTGCAGGCAGATCTGGAGAGAATCGCCGGAGGGGCGAGAAATCGGCAGGCTGCGGGGCCGGGCCGGGTCGGTGAAAGCTGGTCCGACGACGCCGCATCCCGGATCGACCAGATCTTCGGCGGGGGGGGCTGACCCATGTCGATGATCAACTATGCCTCACGCGAGATCACCTGCAAGCTGGTCTACTACGGCACCGGTCTCGGGGGGAAGACAACGAACCTGGAGTACATTCACTCCAGGGTGGATCCGGACTCCCGTGGAAAGATGATTTCCCTTTCCACCGAAACCGACCGGACCCTCTTCTTCGACTTCCTCCCCGTCGACCTCGGCGAGATCCGTGGCTTCAAGACCCGTTTCCAGCTCTACACCGTGCCCGGACAGGTATACTACAACGCATCCCGGAAGCTCATTCTGAAGGGTGTGGACGGGGTCATCTTCGTTTCCGATTCCCAGGCGCACCGCCAGGAAGCCAACATCGAGGCGATGCACAACCTCTACGAGAACCTGGC
>REBP01000030.1 GCA_007692665.1 Gemmatimonadales bacterium
GTCTTCCGGCTCCCGGACCGCGGGATCCGAACCCGCCGGTGCTACGCCCGATGTTAACTCGCAAAAAGGAGGTGATCCCTTGTCTAGTTCCAGTACTCACTCCAGCCTGGCATGGGCAAGCGGTCGCCGTATCGGCTTCTGACAGCCATACAGATCGCTCGCTGTTTGAGCCACGCGGTCACCGCGTCAGGCTGGACGGCGTAACGAAGGCCCCCCGTCGGACGGTTCGTCCGGCGGGGGGTTTTTCGCGTTCGGGAGCCCGGCATTCGGCATCCGGTCCGTGGGGGGGCCGGCGGTCCCGCCTCAGGGCGCGTTGCCGGCCTTCCACTTGATGCTGCACCCCACGCTGGGCGTCTGCTCCACCTCCACGGGGCGCCCCGCCATGACCGCATCGGCGGCGGCCCGCAGGTCGGCGCCGGTGACGGCCACGTCGTTCCCCGGCCGGCTCCCGTCGAACTGTCCCCGGTACGCCAGCCTGCCTTCGGCGTCGAAGAGGAAGAAGTCCGGCGTGCACGCCGCCTGGAAGTCCCGCGCCACCTGCTGGCTCTCGTCGTAGAGGTAGGGGAACGGATACCCCGCCTCCTCCCGCTCCCTGGCCATGGCGTCCGGCGCGTCGGCAGGGTACTTCTCGGCGTCGTTGGAAGAGATCGCAACGACCCCCAGGCCGCGGGCCATGTAGTCTCGGCCAAACTCGGCCAGCCCCTCCCGGAGATGCTTCACGTACGGGCAATGGTTGCAGATGAACATGACCAGCACCCCCTTCCCCGAACCCACGTCGTCACTCGTGACCGGGGATCCTTCGGTGTCGGGAAGGGTGAACGACGGGAGGGGAGTGCCGAGGGGCAGCATGGTGGACGCGACGGCGGCCATGGAAGTCTCCTTTCGGGTTGCAGTCGATGGTTTTCCTTCCGACCCCTGAGCCTCACCGGAGGTCCGACCCGTGCGTATCGTTTCGCTGGCCTGCTCCAACACCGAGATCGTCGCCGCGCTGGGATGCGCCCACCTCCTGGTGGGCGTGGATGATCATTCGGACTACCCCCGGGCGGCCCTCGCCGGGCTCCCGCGCGTCGGCCCCGACCTGGAGATCGATGTCGAGGCGGTGGCAGCCCTCCGCCCGGACCTGGTCCTCGCGTCGCTCACGGTGCCCGGCCACGAGACCGTGGTGGAGGGCATCGAGGCCGCGGGACTCCCGATCCTGACCCTCGCGCCCGAGCGACTGGACGAGGTGGCCCCGTCGGTCATGGCCGTCGGCCACGCGCTGGGCGCCCACGATCCGTCGGTGGAGGCGCGGGCCGAGGCGCTGGCTCGACGGCTCGATGCAGCCTTCCCCCGGGGGGGCCGGAGGGACGCGTCGGGGCCCTCGGCCCCAGGCAACCGCCCCTCGGTCCTCGTCCAGTGGTGGCCGAAGCCGGTCATTGCACCCGGCGTCCGCAGCTGGGTCCAGGGGATGATCGACCTCGCCGGAGGCCGGAACGCCCTCGAGGGGGAGGACCGCCTGAGCCGCCCCCTGGACGACGAAGAGGTCGCCGCCCTGGCCCCGGACGTCATCGTCATGAGCTGGTGCGGCGTCGAACCCGCCCGCTACCGGCCGGAGGTCATCTACCGAAACCCGGCCTTCAGGAGCATTCCTGCCGTGCGCCGGGGGCAGGTTCACCGCATCCCCGAGGCCTGGATGGGTCGGCCCGGACCCCGACTGCTGGACGGTCTGGCGGCCCTGAGACGCGCCATCGGGGCCGCGACACCCGTTTGCTGATGCGGTTGCTGACACCGGCTTGACACGGAGTCGGGCCGGGTCCCACTCTTCCGGAAGCTGGGTGCCTCATCGCAGTAGCGTCGTCCCTCCCCCTCCGCTCGAGTCCGCCCGTGATCCTGCGTCCCGCTTTCCTCCTCGCCGGCATCCTCGTCGCTGCCGCCGCGCATTCCCCGCCGGTTGTCGCCCAGCCAGGCGCCACGCAGCCAGGCGCCACGCAGGCAGGCGCCACCCCGCCCGGTACCATCCCGGGCGTCGACGCCCCCGTGGCGTTCCAGGGGGCGCGCATCATCCCCATCTCCGGACCGGAGATCGAGGACGGCGTGCTGGTGGTGGAGGGCGGCGCCATCGTGGCCGTGGGGCGCCGGGGTGAAGTCCAGGTTCCGGCCGGCGCCCGCACGGTGGATGTGACGGGCAAGGTCATCATGCCCGGCCTGGTCGATACCCACTCCCACATCGGGGGCGGAGACGGGGGCGACGCCACCGCGGCCCTCCACCCGTCGGTCCGGATCCTGGATGCGCTGGATGCGCGAAACGACGGGATCAAGAAGGCCCGGTCCGGCGGCGTGACCACGGTGAACGTCATGCCCGGCTCCGGTCACCTCATGAGCGGCCAGACCGCCTACCTCAAGCTGCGCGAAGGCCGCACGATCTACGACCTCCTTCTCTGCGCCGACGTCCAGCAGGAGATCTGCGGGGGCATGAAGATGGCCAACGGCACGAACCCCCGCCGTGACCCGCCCTTCCCCGGCACCCGTGCCCGGGCGGCGGCCATGGTGCGGTCCCACTTCGTGCGCGCCCAGGAATACCGCGACCGGGTGGCCGCCGCCGACGCCGACACGTCGCTCGAGCCCCCGGCCCGCGACCTCGAACTGGAGGCGCTGGTCGAGGTCCTGGAGGGCCGCCGCATCGTCCACTTCCACACGCACCGGCACGACGACATCCTCACGGTCCTGCGGCTGGCCCGGGAGTTCGGCTTCCGGGTGGTGCTCCAGCACGTCTCCGACGCCTGGCTCGTGGCCGACGAGATCGCGGCGGCCCCGGAGGTGGTCGGGTCGTCCATCATCATCATCGACGCGCCCGGCGGAAAGCTCGAGGCCGTGAACGTGTCGTTCGAGTCCGGGGGCGCGCTGGAGCGGGCCGGACAGCGGGTCGTGGGCTTCCACACCGACGACGGCATCACGGACTCGCGCTTCTTCCTCCGCTCCGCCGCCCTGGCCGTGCGGGCCGGCATGTCCCGCGACTTCGCCCTTCGCGCCATGACGCTGGCCGGCGCCGAGATGATGGATCTCGAGGACAGGGTCGGATCCCTCGAACCGGGGAAGGACGCCGACTTCCTGGTCCTCTCCGGCGATCCGCTCAGCGTCTACACCCGGGTGGAGGAGACCTGGATCGAGGGGATCCGCGTCTTCGACCTGTCCGACCCCGTGCACCGGGGGTACGCGGTGGGCGGCTTCAACCTCCTCCGCGACAGCGGTGCCCACCACCACCACGGCTGGGAGGACCACCGATGAACCGCCTCCTCGCAGCGCGCGTCGCCGCACCGCGCCTCGCCCTCCCGCTCCTCGCCGCCTTCGCCCTCCTCCTCCCCCCGGACGCCCAGGGCCAGGTGGCCGTCCGCGGCGGCGTGATCCATACCATGGCGGGCCCGGTCATCGAGAACGGCGTGGTGCTCATCGGCGCCGACGGCCGGATCCAGGCCGTGGGCCCGGCAGCCTCCGTGACGATCCCCGAGGGCACGAGGGTCCTGGAAGCCGCCGTCGTCACCCCGGGCCTCGTCGACGGCCACTCGGTGGTGGGTCTCGCCGGCTACCTGAACCAGCCCCACGACCAGGACCAGCTCGAACGCTCGGAGGCGATCCAGCCCGAACTCCGGGCCTTCGACGCCTACAACCCGAGGGAGGAACTGGTCTCCTACGTCCGGCGCCTGGGGGTCACGACCCTTCACACCGGTCACGGGCCCGGGGCCCTGATGAGCGGCCAGACCATGGTCGTGAAGACCCGGGGCGACGCGGTGGAGGACGCCATGGTGGACTCGGTGACGACCGTCGCCATGACGCTGGGGCCCGAGGTCTCGGCCAATTACGGGGGCCGCCCGGGCACCCGGGCCCGGGGGATCGCCCTTGTCCGCGCCGAATTCCTGAAGGCGGAAGCGTACCGGGCCCGGATGGAGGCAGGGGCGGGAAACGGGGGCGCCGGCGCCCCCGCCCGTGACCTGCGCATGGAGATCCTGACCCGGGTCCTGAACGGAGAAGTACGGGTCCTCCTCACCGCGCAGCGCGCCACCGAAATCCTGGCGGCCCTTCGGCTGCAGCGGGAGTTCGGATTCGACCTGGTCCTGGACGGTGCGGCCGAGGCCTACCTGGTCACCGACGAGATCCGCGCGGCTGGGGTTCCCGTGATCCTGCACCCCACCATGGCCCGCCACACGGGGTCGATGGAGAACGCCACCCTCGAGACCGCCGGCATCCTCCGCGAAGCCGGCATCGAGGTGGCCCTCCAGAGCGGGTTCGAGCCCTACGTTCCGAAGACGCGCCTCGTGCTCTTCGAGGCCG
>REBP01000029.1 GCA_007692665.1 Gemmatimonadales bacterium
CGCTCCGCCGCAACCTTGGTGCGGATCGCGGCCCGGAGCGCTTCATGTTCACCCTTAAGCCGCGTGATCCGACCGGGGGCGAGGATTTCCTCATCCGCGAGCGCGTCCCGGACCGGTACGATCAGGGCCTCCTCCACGTGATGGAGGTTCTGCCGATGCTCCCGCATCGTCTTCGCGGCCCCGTCATAGATCTCCTTCTGCGGGCCAGTGAAGAACCCGTATACCGGCTCATAGAGGTCGTCCTTGAGGTCGGCGAACGCGTCCGCGCGCCCGGGCAGCTCCGCCACGTACCAGGCGGAGGGCCGATCGCACAGCTCCTGAAGGGCGGCGCTGAACGGGGCGAGACGCTCGAGGAACGGGTACTCTCCGGAAAGGGCCTGCCAGCCCTTCACCCGCTCTCGGAGCTCGGCCAGAGCCCGGATCAGCTCCTCGACAACCCCCTTGCCGTCCTGAGCGACCGGGTGGGCGTCCAGCACGTCTTTTACGAAGGTCTTCAGCTCGATCACCTGACTTGCGGTGATCGCCTCCTGTGGCTCCAGGTCGATCTTGTCATAGGCCTTGTCATCGGCGAGGTCCCGCAGGAGCGCGTCACGCCCTAGCACGTCCGGTCCGCGGCGCGCCTCAAGACGGCCCCGTCCGATGAGCCCGGCGATCAAGCACAGGGTGGCGGGCGTCTCCCAGCCGTAGGGTTTCGTGCTCATCTCGGAGACGAGGAGGCTTACGGTCGGACGCACGTGGCGTTTCCGGATCTGTGCGATCCGGTTGAGGACCTCCCGTTCCGCCTCCGTCAGACCCCCGTCATCAGTCATGTCGAGATGTTTCTCGAGCTCGGCCAGCTTGTAGGCGTGGCCCCGTAGCATCGGCAGCGCCGTGTAGACCCGGTCCGCCAGAACTTCGAAGGCCGCCTCGATCCGGGCGCGCGGGTCGGTCCCCCGAAGGTCGAGCGCCTCACCCCGAACCAGCATTTCCGCGGAGCCGATCTGATCGCGCAGCAGCGTCATGATGCGCGCGCGGCGGCTGGTGTTGGCGACCCGACGCGCCGTGAGAAGCGCGGCCGCCCCTTCCGGGGCGGACCGGCCGAGAAACTTCTGGGTACGCAGATACGTGTTGAGCTCCGAGACGAGCATCCCCTCCTCGGGCAGCACGATCGTTACCGCGTCCTCCGCCTGTGAGCGCAGCGCCAGCACGGCCGGGGACCGGTCCGCGTCCGGCATATGCGGAGTGATGAGATTGATCGAGAGGTGCTGATCCTTCCCCTGAAGGACCCCATTGACCCTTTTTGCAAAGGGAAACTCCTGCCGGAACCGCTCGTGGCGGATGGAGCGGGCGCGCAGGATCTCGCCGAAAAGGAGCTCATCGAGGGCCCGGGCCACCTCGGTACTGTCCAGTTCGACCGCCCGGATCCGCCGCTCGATATCCTTCTCCTCATCGGTCAGGAACTCGTAAAGCTCCCCGTTCCGCTGCACATAGGACTGCTGCTCCAGGAGGTTGAGCGCCTCCGAGACCCGATCCCGGTGCTGTTTGGGGTCCAGGTCGAGCCGGTCCCGCATCAGGATCGCGACATTCGTGACGCTCGGCTTGAAGAAGTCCACATATTTGACCAGGAACAGCGCCTTCAGGACCTGAACCGCGAACGGGTTATCGGGACCGAGCCCGTTCTCGGCGGCGATAATCGCGTTCTGGGCGCTCCCTTTGAGAATGTTGCGGACGCCGTGGAACATCCGGTCAAAGCTCGCGATCCGGCCCACCGGCTCCGTCATCAGCTCCTTGGCGACCAGCTGGAACGTTCCCAGCATGGAGCGCGCCCCCGTGGAGGTATATTTCCCCTCGAACGCGTTCTGCTCCGAGAGCCCCTGTATCGCCGCCTGAAAAAGCTCGTACTGATAGGGGTGGAACGGGTAGCTCGCGATGAAATGGGACCGGTCCCGGTAGCCGCGCATCGTGCGGGTCCCGTCGGTGAAGGAGAAGAGGGCCCGGAGGTTCTCCGCCTCATCATCATAGAGATCCCCGAGGTCGGCCTCGGCTATCGGAGTCTTGGCGAGCAGGCGGCGCTGGATCACTTCCGCCACGTCCGCCGCGTTGAGCGGTAGCTTCACGTCGAACCGGCCCATGATCTTCGAGAAGTCCTGCCCTAGCCGGGCGTTCATACCCCCGATGATCGCGTCCATGTCCTGCTGCGCGGTCACCACGACCCAGGCGCGGCCACGGCACCGGGTGTTCAGGCTCTCGGCGATCGTCTGGAGGTTTGTCATCAGCCGGGTGTCATCCGCGATATACTGCCCCACTTCATCCACGAAGAAGTTCAGCCGGAACCCGGGGAATTCCGCATCCTGCGTCTCGATATATTCCGCCACCCGGTCCGCGAAGTCCTTGATCGAGAGGACCCGCTGATCCCAGTAGGTGTCGAGGATCGACTCCGGGACCGCTCTTCCGGTCGCCTCCTCATAGGCCTGCGCGGTCTCCACGTCGACAAGCTGTGGGGACCGGCGTGCCTCGACCCAAGGCTCCCCCGCGATCCGGGCGAAGGCCTCCTTGAAGGCGTCGAACTTCCCTTTCCGGTTCAGATCCCGCTCGAAATTCGCGACATGCGGCAGCTTTCCGTAATACCCCTGCATTTCGTCGAACATCTTCACGAACACGCCGAGCAGCGCCTCAGCCGGTGCCTGAGAGGCGACGTCCGCCTGCTGGTCGATGTTAAACAGGACGGACCGGGACGGGATCTGCGCAGCCCGTTTCAAGTCTGCGAGGAGGAGCTTGTTCTCCTCGAACTTCTCTTCGAAATAGGACAGTGGGGTCCGACCCGCGACATCCCGGTTCTCAAGAAGCAGGGCAAGCATTTTCAGTAGATGCGACTTGCCGGACCCGAAGAAGCCGGAGATCCAGACCCCGTTCCCGACCTTCCCGTCGTTATAGGCGTGGATGAACTCATCGAGCCGCTTGGCCACCTCGTTGGTGACCACGTACTCCTCCAGCTCGGTATGGAGCGCACTGTCGTCGTCCGCCTTGATCACCCCGTCTATGCGACGTGCGATGTCCTTTTTGAACAGGCTGCGGATCTCACTCGTCATGCGGTCCCCCTCATGTGTAAAATGTTGTGTGCGCGGTAATAATTGCGTTCCCGGAGCAGGCCGAGCATCTTTAAGGAGAACCCGGTATCCCCGTCCTGCGTGTAGCGGCCCGGGAAGAAAATCACGGTCGGCGCCTCTTTGAGAACGCTCTGCAGCCGGCTCAGGATCGTGTAGGATCGGATCATTGGGAAAACGGGGGCGAACCCGGTCAGGAAGATCAGTTCATGTGGGGTCCGGGCTACAAGGTCGCGAATCTCCGGAACCAGCACCTCCTCTTCGTTCAGGGTGCTTTGGAGAAGGGTGAGGAAGCGGACCTTGTCATCTCGTGTCTCCCGGCTCAGGAGCCGATCCCACCGTCCGGTCCGGTGAAGCAGGTCGATCGCGATCCGGTAGAGGTCAAGGGTGAGGATACGTGTCCCGGTCGCCCCGATCTCGGTCGCCAGGTCTGAGATGAGCGGCTGCATCGCCGCCTCCCCCTCCGGCTCATAGGGGCAGAGGAAGAAGGGCACGTCATTTCCGGGAGTGTCTCCGCCCAGTATGCGAGGACCGGTGATGACGGCCTTGAGAAGGTCGAAGAGCTTAGGCCCGACACGCGCCATCTCGCCGCCGTCCACCAAGAAATCCTGATCCATCACCGTCCCCCCGGAATACAGTCCAGCCCGCCCAAGGCGTGCCGGGAGAGGAGGGCGCGCAGCTCCTCGGTGATGGGCAGCGTGAGTACGCGGCCCTCGGCATCGGTCAGCTCCGCCTCGCGCAGCATCCGCAAAAGGACGGAGCGCAGCCGCGCCCGCGTGCTCCGGCTGACCGGGGCCGTGCGCGCGTCTGCCGCGTCCACCCCGTCCAAAAGCATCTCGAAATCCGCCCCGCGGATCGGCTCCGCATAGGGGTGGTGACGAACGAGAAGGACCTGCCAAGCGAAGTCCGACAGGAGACGGTACTCCCGACAGGCTGCGGCCCAGCATAGGGCCCGTGCGTCCGTGATCGGGCAGTCTGACAGATGGACCAGTTCCGCCTCGTCAAGAGTGCGTAGACGCCGGATTGCTTCATTACGGATCCGGGACGCAGAGGAGGCGCCACCTGAGGCGACGAAGAGGTTGTCCGGTACGGTGGCGCGCGCCACCTGCCAGTCCCGACTGGCGACCCAAGCCTCAGCGAGTGCGACGGATTCATGCAGGAGAAGCCCGCCCACCGTGAAGGAGAGCCGGTATTCGCGTGGATCTGACCTCATTCAGGCACC
>REBP01000212.1 GCA_007692665.1 Gemmatimonadales bacterium
TCAAGGGAATCCTCGAGGCGTACGTGGAGCGGCGGTACGGGGTCGGAGGGGCCGGGACTTCCGCAGGCGGGGAAACCGCGCAGGGCGGCAGCGGGCCAGCGGAACCCATGGTCGCGCAGGAGGATGTCGGACCCGTCCCGGTCTCCGGATCCCGGAAGGCACCCGCCGCGAACTGAGGGCGCGCACCGGGTCGTGACCGGAGCCGCTTCCCCCCGCGTCCCGGGCTCGAACCACGAACCCCCCGACGGCAGAGGCCGTCGGGGGGTTCGTCATGTTCGAGATGCCCGCCGTGACCGGCGGACATCCGCGTGGATCAGGACACGTTCGGGTTCGAGTTACGTTCGACCTCCGGAAGCGGGAAGCACCGTGCGGTGCCGTAGATCCCGCCCTGGCGGTAGTCCGAGCCCGCCGCGGGGATCTGGGGGAGGTCGAAGCGCCGCAGGTCGTTCAGGTGGTGCCCTTCGAGGAAGAGTTCCCGGGCCCGTTCCGTGCGTACCTGCTGCGCAATCTCCGCCGTGGTCCCCCCCGCGTAGGTGGGAAGGCCATGGTGGCCCCGGAGAAGGTTGATCCGGTTCACTGCCTCCTGGCCTCCTTCGACCTCGGCAATGATGAGATGGGCCTCGCGCCAGGTCGCGATGGGCAGCGCAGCGTCGCGCAGCGTGGCCGCCCGGGACGAGCCGTACTTGGTGACGAGCCACACCGGTGTCTGGCTGTCGTGCCCCAGGGTATTGGTGTTGATCACGTTGACCCGGGAGTCGGCCTGACCCCCAACGGTGAGGTCCCGGAACGGGGGTGGCACCGTGATCCGGCCGCCGAAGAACTCGTCTCCCACGCGGTTCCAGCGCCTTGCCGACGCACTGGAGGCCGTGGCGACGGTCTGGAACTGCGGGTTCACTCCCAGCGCCGCACGGGCATCGGCGGCGGCCTGGGTTCCGTTCCCCAGGTTCAGGTGCGTTCGGGCACGTCCCAGCAGCGCCATGGTTTCGGTGGGCGCATCCCCGGCGATGCGTGCCGACTCGATGGCTCGCCCGAACCGCGCAACGGCGGCCTCGAAGGCCTGGGCCGGCTGCACCTCGGGGCCTTCCTCCTCGATGACAACGGTGCAGAAACCCTCACCCAGGAGCAGGTGGCTGTATCCCGAGTACGCCGCCGCCTGCCCGATGAGCCGGGTGCGGTTGGCAACCTCGTTGTCCGACCATCCGTCGAGGCGGGCCAGCGCGTTGTCTGCGGACCAGCGCGCCGTGGAAAGGGGTCGGTAGATCCCCGGGGGATTTGCGGAGCATGCGCCCAGTCCGTAGGGCGAGGAATCCGTGATCGTCCGCTGGTCGAGAGAGAAGCGCCCGGCAGTGACGGAGGCGTCCTGCAGTTCATTGCCCAGGAGCCCCTGGTTCACGATATACGCTCCCAGGGCACAATCGAAGTCCGAAATCGTCCCCGAAACCAGGAAACTGGCGTTCTGGGGGTTGTCGAGGTCGCCTGCATCGACCAGGCCGGGAGCCTCGACGCTGAGAATGCCGTCACACCCTCCGAGGGCGAAGACGGAAAGGAAGAGAAGGGCGGGCTTTCCGAGCGTTGAAAGGGTGCGCATCGCCGGGTGCCGCAGGTCGCTGGAATTGATCATGTCTTCAGATCGCATGGTCCGGCCCCCGTCAGAAGGTGAGGTTGATGGAGGTGACGAACGTCGTGAGCTGCGGCAGGTGGTTCTGCTCGAACCCGCCGAAGAGCCCCCGAGCACCCCCGAGGAACCGGGCTTCCGGGTCCATGCCGGTCCAGTTCGTGATCGTGCCCAGATTCCTGGCAGACAGCGAGATGGACGCACGGGAGGCTCCGATGCGGCCTGCAAGGTCGTCGGGAAGGGTGAGGCTCGCCGAGACCTCCCGAAACCGGAGGAAGCTCGAGTCGTTGATGTAGTGGGCCCCGAAGATGTCTCCGTTCTGATAGGCCGCGAGCTGGGCGGGATTCGAGTCCACGAAGGCCGTGGGATCCGCGTTCTCCTCGCACACGTTGAAGAGCGAGCAGCGGACCCGGGTCACGGCATCCCACTTCCGGAAGCCCGTCTTGAAGTCGACGAGACCGTAGAAGCGGATTCTCTCGTTCAGGGTGAGGGTGGAGGAGAACGCCCCCTCGTAGAGCGGCTCGCTCCGTCCAAGGTGAATCGCCGGGGCCGTGACCGCCCCTGCCGCGTTGAAGCACGGCGTGGTTCCCCCATCGCCGTCGTCGCAAAGCATGCTGGCGGGGATGTGCCGTCCGGCGGCGTCGAAGTCCGCGGAGACAATCCTTCGGTTGAACCAGCTTGCCACGGGGTAGCCGACCCTGTGGGTGACCCCGAACCCGATGGAAATCTCGTCCTGCTCACCCAGGTCCACGACCTCGCTGTCGTTTCGGGCCAGCGAGAAGGTGGTCTCGAGCCGGACGTTTCGGGTCTCCACGGGCTGCGCCCGCAGGACGGCCTCGATTCCGAAATTGCGGATCTCGCCGACGTTCACGAAGCGCGACCCGGGAAAACCGGTGGAGGGTGCCACCGGCTGGAGCAGGATGGCGTCGCGGGTCCGCTGCTGGTAGTAGGTGAAGTCGATGCCGACCCGGTCGCGGAGGAACCCGGCTTCGAAGCCGATCTCGAACTCTTCACCGCGCTCGGGGCCCAGGTCGGGATTGCCCACCCCGCCCGGGGTGACGGTTGCCGCATCACCAGGGCCTGCCACCGCGCTGAACGTGCGCAACGCATCGAAGGCGCCCGGCTGCTCGCCGGCGCGGCCGAAGGCCGACCGAAGGCGCAGGTCGCTCATCCACCCCACATCCCAGAACTCCTCCTCCGAAAGGACCCAGGTGCCCGAGATCTTCGGATAGTAGACCAGTTCGAAGTTCTCTCCGAAGGCACTGTGGTCATCGGCCCGGAGCCCGAGGGTCAGGTAGCGCCGGTCATTCCACGAGAACTGCTGCTGGGCAAAAACCCCCAGGCTCACGCTCTGCACGAAGGTCTCTCCGGAACTCCGCTCCGCCGTGGCGTTGATGACCCGGAGGCCCGGGAGCGCGAACTCGACGCCCGAGGCGCTCACGGCCCTGAGCATCCGGTCGTAGTACTGGGCGCCGAACGACGTCTGCGAGGAGAGGGCTTCGGTGAGAGGGAGGATCACGCTGCCGCTGTAGTCCAGCGTGTAGTTGGTGATGTCGCGGCGACCCACGTCCTTCCCGCCTCGTCCGGTGGGCGACCACTCCCGGTAGAGTGCGCTGATTTCCGTGAGGGTCTGGTCATCCTCGCGAGTATCGTCGAGCCCGAAGATGACCCGCTGGCTGAACCAGTCCACGGGGCGGTGGTTCATCTGGAGGCTGCCGGTGAAGCGCCCCAGTTCCTGGGTCCGGCTGGTGACGTTCCAGTAGTATTCGGGCACGAAGCTCCGGCCTCCGCGCCGCCGGTCGGTTCCATCCTCGCGCTGCACCCGGTTCGGGTCGTTGGTTCCGAAGTGGAACGGCGTGGAGTAGTAGGAGGCCCAGGTCGGCCCCCCGCATCCTCCCTCACAGGCCAGGTTGAAGGTTCCCCGAGTGTACCCGACGTTCCCGGACAGCTCGAGGCGCGGTGAGGCCGAGACCGTGAGGTTCACCCGGGCGCCCCGCCGCGACACGTCGTTGTCCCAGTCGGCGCCCTGCTCCGCATCCCAGTTCCCCGAGATGTGATACCGAAAGTCGGCGCTCCCTCCGCTCAGGCTCAGGTTGTAGTTCTGCACGTGGCCGGTTCGCCAGAGAGGGGTCCCCCGTGCCGCCTCGGTGGCGGCGAAGTTCAGCGATTCCACCTGGTTCGTGTTCGGGTTCCGCCAGTAGTTGGTGGGGACCCGACCCTCCGCGTCCGCGAACCAGTTGGCACCCTGCCGGACCGACAGGTTCCAGACCGGCGTCCCCTGCGCCCCCCGCTTCGTGATGATCTGGATCACCCCGTTGGCGGCCTCGGTCCCGTAGAGGGTGGCGGCGGCGGGCCCCTTGATGATCTCGATGCTCTCGATGTCGTCGGGGTTGAAGTCGTTGATCCGCGAGATCACGCTCGACCCGAAGGCCTGGTTGATGGGCCCGGAGTTCTGTGCGTTGTCCACCCGCACGCCGTCCACGTAGAGAAGGGGCGTGTTGGAGAGCGAGATCGAGGAGGAGCCCCGGATGCGAATCTGGGATCCACTCCCGACCATGCCGGTGCCGGGGGTGATGAGGACGCCGGGCGCGCGGGCGTTCAGGAGCGACTGCATGTCGCTCACTGGGGCAAGCTCCATGACGTCGGCGGCCCGGATGGACGAAACGACGTTCCCGATGGCCCGTC
>REBP01000028.1 GCA_007692665.1 Gemmatimonadales bacterium
GTGGACGGGTTCGCGGACTTCGCCCGGGTGGGCGACCTGGACGGGGGCTGACGGCCGGAGGACCCTCCGGAGTGTCGCGAAGGTGGCCTCCGGCCTACATTCGGAGTGTACTCTCCGGAAGGTTCGGCAACCCGGCGGCCCGCAGGGCCGGAGCGGGAAGGGCCGTCACTTCGGCCTTGCCGTCCCTTCACCCCTCCCGCATCGGATGCCCACCATGTCCCTACGGGCCCGGCTCTCGCTGTTCGTGGTGCTGGCGTTCCTCCCCATGGGCCTGGTCCTCCTCCATGCGCGCCAGGAGCTGGGAGACCTTGCCCGCGGGACGGTGGCGAGGGAGACGCTGCAGGTCGCGCACGCCGCGGCCCTGCGCCATGGGAGGGCGCTCGCCGAGACCCGGGTGGCGCTGGAGGTGCTCTCGCGGCTGCCGGGGGTGCGCGAAAACCCGGGGCTCGCATGCGAGGACTTCATTCCGTCGATGATGGCAGATCGCCCCTACTACACGGTCGTGGGCGTCATCGACGCGTCCGGCCGGATGGTCTGCACCGTCCCGGCCCTGGAGTTCGAGGGCAACTTCTCGGATCGGGGGTACTTCCGGGAGGCCTTCCGCACCGGCGAATTCGCCATGGGGAGCTACCAGGTCGCGCGAATCACCGGACGCCCCTCCGTGACCCTTGCACAGCCGGTCCCCGGCGCCGACGGTGAGGTCGCCCACCTGCTGGCCGCGGGCATCGACCTCGAGGCCCTCGCCGCCCATGCCGGCATCGAGCTCGACGGGCGGGACGCCACCGTCACGGTCTTCGACCGGGAGGGGACCATCCTTGTCCGCTTCCCGGAGGGCGCCCCGCTCATCGGCGAGCTGCTTCCACCGGAGCTGGCCGAGGCGGCGCGAGCAGCACCCGGAGAGCGGGTGCTGGGCAGCTTCCGGGACATCGACGGCCAGGACCGGATCTTCGCCCTGGCCCCGCTGGCCGGCCCGGATCCCGCGGGGACACCCGGGGCCTGGGTGACGGTGGGATTCGATCCCTCCGATGCGATCCTCGGCGCCGGCCGGGTGCTGCGGGATACCCTCCTGGGCCTCCTCCTCATGACCCTGCTCGCCGCGGTCGGGATCTGGCTCATGCTGGAGTTCTTCCTCCTCCGGCGCCTTTCCCGCATCTCCGGCGCGGCCGAAGCGTTCGGTGACGGCGACTGGGACGCGCGCGTCGGGGACACGCCCCCCGACGACGAGGTCGCGAGCCTTGCCCGGGCCTTCGACGGCATGGCGGCGCGCGTGGCGGAGATGAGGAGCAGGGAGACCCGCCGGGCGCGGGACGAGATCCACGATCGCGAGGAGCGGTTCCGGCAGATGGCCGAGAACATCGAGAGCGTCTTCTGGCTTTCGGATCCCCTGACCACGCGCTCGCTCTACGTGAGCCCGGCCGTCGAGAGGATCTGGGGTCGGCCTGCCGCCGACTTCATGGACGACGACCGGGCCTGGACCGACTCCCTCCACCCCGATGATCGGGACGAGGCCGTGGCCCGCCTCGAGCGCGCCGGAGAGCATCCCTCGGAGGTGACCTACCGCATCATTCGGCCGGACGGTGGGGTCCGGTGGATCCGGGACCGCATCTTCCCGGTGAAGGACGAAGCCGGGGAGGCCGTGCGGATCGCCGGCATGGCCGAGGACGTCACCGCGGAGCGTCACCTGGAGGACCAGCTCCGTCAGGCCCAGCGCATCGAGGCGGTGGGCCGTCTTGCCGGGGGCATCGCCCATGACTTCAACAACATCATCACGGCGATCATGGGGCACACCCAGCTCCTCCTCGAGGACATGGAACCCGATTCCCCGCTCCGCTTCGAAGTGGAGGAGGTGCTGCAGGCCGCGCGGCGGGCGGCGAGCCTGACCGGGCAGCTCCTGGCGTTCTCGCGCAAGCAGGTCATCCAGCCCCGCCGCGTGAACGTGAACGAGGTCGTCACCGGCATCCGGACCATGCTGGAACGCGCTGCCGGTGACCGGACGGCTGTCGCCTTCAGCCTTGCCCCGGACCCTCCCGATGTCATCGTGGATCCGGGGCAGCTGGAGCAGGTGCTCCTCAACCTGGTCGTGAACTCGCGGGACGCCCTCCCCCGGGGAGGGGCCGTGGAGATCCGGACCGAAGTCGTGGAGGTGGATGCGGCGTTCGTGGCCCCCCGCCCCGGCGAGATGCTCCCGGGGCGGTACGTGAGGATCAGCGTCACCGACGACGGCGAGGGAATCGATCCGGAGATCATGGACCACATCTTCGAGCCCTTCTTCACGACCAAGGAAGTCGGCCAGGGGACCGGTCTGGGCCTCGCCACCGTCTACGGAATCGTCAAGCAGGCCGGGGGGTTCGTGTGGACGACCAGCAGCCCCGGTGCGGGAACCACCTTCGACCTCTACTTTCCCCCCGCGCCGACCCCGACCCCGAGCCCCGACGCTCCCTCGACGGACACGACAGGGGGGGACGCCAGGGGGGGCAGCGGCGGGCATGACGCGAGGGGCCCGGACGCGGATTTTTCCGGGACCCCGGGTCGGGGCAGCCTCGTTCTCCTCGTGGAACCGGACCTGCGCCTGCGCCGGAACGCTCACCGGGTGCTGGAATCGGCGGGTTTCCAGGTTCTTCCCACCGCGTCGGCCCGGGAAGCCCTCGCTCTCGTGGAGGCCGGGGTGTTCACCGCCGCCGGACCCGACGTGCTGCTGGCCAGGGCGGAGCTCCCGGGAGTCCCCGGTCCCGAACTTGCTACGATGCTTCGAAAACACTACCCGGAACTCCCGGCGATTCTCACGTCGGATTCCGCCGTCGCGGACACGGAGGACCTCATCAGGTCTGCCGGAAGCACAGTCGTGCTGCCGGCGCCCCTTGCCGGAGAGGAGCTCCTGGTGGCGGTTCGCCGGATCCTGCTGGAAGGAAGTCCCCCCCGGTGACGCCGCCTGGTCCTGCCCGCACGGCATCCCTCCTCTCCCAGCCCCTGTCTGTGCCCATGTGGCGACTCACCACGGAGCGTGCGATTTGCCGAACGTGAAGCGGACGTATCTCGTTACCGGAGCTGCCGGGTTCATCGGCTTCCACACGGTCCGACGGCTGCTGGCCGGGGGACACCGCGTGGTGGGCATCGACAACCTGAACGACTACTACGACCCGAAGCTGAAGACCGATCGCCTGGCGCTGCTGGAAGGTCGGGAGGGTTTCCATTTTCACCGCCTGGACCTGTGTGACCGGGCGGGCATGGAGGCGCTGTTCGCCGACGCCGCATCGGAAGGTGGCTTCGGCACGGTGGTCCACCTGGCGGCGCAGGCCGGCGTGCGGCACTCGCTGACCAACCCGCACAGCTACGTGGAGTCGAACGTGACGGGGTTCATGCACCTGCTGGAGGGCTGCCGGCATCACGAGGTCGGACACCTCCTCTACGCGTCCACGAGTTCCGTGTATGGATTGAACCGCTCGACCCCCTTCTCCGAGGCCCAGACGACCGACCACCCGCTCACCATCTACTCCGCAACGAAGAAGGCCTGCGAGGCCATGGCGCATGCCTACGCCCACCTCTTCCAGCTTCCCTGCACCGGCGTCCGTTTCTTCACGGTCTACGGTCCGTGGGGCAGGCCCGACATGGCGTACTACATGTTCGCCCGGCGAATCCTGGCCGGCGAGCCCATCCCGGTCTACGGCGAGGGAGCGCCCAGCCGGGACTTCACCTACATCGACGACATCGTGGACGGCATCATGGAAGCCGCGCGCCTGCCGCCCCCGGCGAACCCTTCGTGGGACGCGCGGAACCCGGACCCCGGCACCTCGGCGGCGCCGTGGCGGATCCTGAACATCGGCGCGACCCGGAAGGTGAACCTCATGGCCTTCATCAGGGCCCTTGAAGAGGCGCTGGGAGTCGACGCCCGAATGGAGATGCTTCCCATGCAGCCCGGAGATGTCCTCGAGACCCACGCCGACACCGGTCGCCTGGCCGAGCTCACCGGCTACGCCCCGAAAGTCCCGGTGGAGGAAGGTGTGAAACGCTTCGTGGACTGGTACCTCTCGTACCATCAACCCGCCCAGGCCGGGGGCCTCCATCGAGGCGCCCCGTCCGCCCGCGCCCCCGTCCAGCCCTGACCTCATGACCCGCCGACTGCTCCGCTCATGACCGATTCCTCGACCCATCCCCCGCTCCTTCCCGTCATCCTTTCCGGGGGTAGCGGCACGCGGCTCTGGCCACTCTCCCGGGAAAGCTATCCCAAGCAGCTCCTGCCGCTGGTGGGCGGGCGTTCCATGCTCCAGGCCA
>REBP01000148.1 GCA_007692665.1 Gemmatimonadales bacterium
CTTGGAACGGTGGGGAACCCGGGGCCACGGCGCCGCCACCCGGGGCGCCGACCCCCCGTCGGGAGCCCCGGGGGGGGGGCGCGGGCCCGGGGGGGCCCCCCCCCCCCGACACCCTGCCCCCCGCCCGGCACCTGAACCGAACCCTCGCCGCTCCCCCGGAGGATGCGTCGCCATGCCCGATCTCACACCTCCCTGCTCTCCGAGCCTCCCTGCCCGGTTCGCTTCCCGGGCGATCCCGATCCTCGCCGCCCTCACCCTGGCCGCCGCCCCCGTGCAGGCGCAGGACGCCGCAGGGGACACCGCCACCCGGGCCGGTGCGAACGCCGCATCCTGGGACGTGAATGCGCCTCCCTACGCGCTCCGGAGCATCGATGTGGACGTCAGCGAGGGGACCTGGATCTCGCTGGACGTGAGCCCCGACGGCACGGAAATCGTCTTCGACCTGCTGGGGGACCTGTACACGATCCCCATGGAGGGGGGGGACGCGCGTCCGCTCACGAGCGAGTTCGCGTGGAACATGCAGCCCAGGTACTCCCCCGACGGCCGGTGGATCGCCTTCGTGTCGGACCGGGCCGGGGGGGACAACCTCTGGATCATGGACCGGAGCGGGGAGAACCTCAGGCAGGTCACGCGCGAGAGCTTCCGCCTCCTTTCGGGCCCGGCATGGAGCCCCGACTCCGACTACCTGGTGGGGCGGAAGCATTTCACGGGGACGCGTTCGCTGGGAGCCGGCGAAATGTGGATGTACCACCGCACGGGCGGCGGCGGCGTGCAGCTCACCGAGCGCCCGAACGACCAGCAGGACGTGAACGAGCCCGCCTTCTCTCCCGACGGGCGCTTCCTCTACTTCTCTCAGGACATGACGCCGGGACCCACCTTCGAGTACAACAAGGACCCGAACCGGGGGATCTACGCGGTCCGGCGCCTGGACCTCGAGTCCGGCCAGCTCCAGAACTTCACCGGAGGCCCCGGCGGCGCCGCTCGCCCCACCCCCTCGCCCGACGGGCGGTACCTCGCGTTCGTGCGCCGCGTGCGGTACGACACGCAGCTCTTCCTCCGCGACCTGGAGACCGGGCGCGAGTGGCCGGTGGCCGAGGGGCTCGACCGCGACATGCAGGAGATCTGGGCGATCCACGGGGTGTACCCGGCCATGGCATGGACGCCGGACTCCGGCTCCCTCGTGTTCTGGAGCGGCGGGAAGATCCACCGGCTCCACGTGGAGAGCGGGGAGCGGGCCGAGATCCCCTTCCGGGTCCGCACCACCCGGCAGGTGGCCGACGCGGTGCGCTTCCCCGTCGAGGTGCACCCCGACTCCTTCGACGTGAAGATGCTCCGCTGGGTGGAGGTGGCCCCGGGCGGGGACCGGGTGGCGTACTCGGCCATGGGACACCTCTGGGTGCGGAATCTCCCCGACGGCACGCCCCGGCGCGTGACCTCGCAGCAGGATCACTTCGAGTTCTACCCGTCGTGGTCCCGGGACGGGCAGCGGCTGGCCTACGTGAGCTGGAACGATGACGACCTGGGCGCCGTGCGGGTGGTGGACGTGCCACGGGGGGCCGGCGCCGCCGGTGCCGGAGCCGGGGGTGGCACGGCGCAGGGGCGGGTGGTGACGCCGGAGCCGGGTCACTACCTGGAGCCCGTGTTCACGCCGGACGGGCGCGAGATCGTGTACCGACGGGTCGGAGGCGGCGGGCTCGTCTCGCCCGACGGCACCCCGGACGATCCCCGGGGGACCGGGCTCTTCCGCATCCCGGTGACGGGTGTGGAGGCCGGCGGGGAGCCCTTCCGGATCGGGGGCGGCGGGTCCACCCCCCACTTCGGCGCCGACGCAGACCGGGTCTACTTCAGCGGATCCGACGGGGGTCGGGGCGCCCTCCAGAGCATCGGCCTCGACGGACAGGAGCTGCGCACGCACCTCAGGAGCCAGTGGGCCACGACCTGGCGGGTGGCGCCGGACGGCCGGCACGTGGCGTGGATCGAGCGCTTCCAGGCGTATGTCCGGCCCTTCGTGCAGGCGGCCCGCACCGTGGACGTGAGCGCGACCGCCCGCGACCTCCCCCAGGCCCGGGTGAGCCGGGACGCCGGGGACTGGCTGCACTTCGCGGAGGGCGGGAGCACGCTGCACTGGGCGCTGGGCCCGGAACTCTTCTCGGTGGAGCTGGAGGACGTGTTCACCCACCTGCGGGAGGGGAACGGGGATGCGGAGTCGGGTGACGCCGTGGATCTGCCGGTGGCCGCGGGCACCTCCATCGGACCGCGGGCGGCATCGGCGGTTCCGTCGGGAACCGTAGCCTTCACCGGGGCACGCATCATCACGATGCAGGGAGACCAGGTCATCGAGAACGGCACCCTGGTCGTGGAAGGCAACCGGATCACCGCCGTGGGCGAGGCGGGCCAGGTCCAGGTCCCTGCCGGGGCCCACGTCGTGGACGCCGCCGGGCGCACGATCATGCCCGGCATCGTGGACGTGCACTGGCACGGGGGCCAGGGGAGACTCGGGATCATCCCGCAGCGAAACCGCATGCATTACGTGTCGCTGGCCTTCGGGGTCACGACGATCCACGATCCCTCCACGAACAGCCACGAGTTCTTCACCGCCGCGGAGATGGCCCGGGGCGGCATGGTCACCGGACCGCGTCTCTTCGCCACCGGGCAGATCCTCTACGGTGCCACCACCGCCTTCACCGCCGAGGTCAACTCCCTGGCCGACGCGCGGCAGCATCTCCGGCGGCTGGGGTCCATGGGGGCGATCTCGGTCAAGTCCTACAACCAGCCGCGGCGGGACCAGCGGCAGCAGATCATGCAGGCCGCCATCGAGGAGGGGATCATGGTGGTGCCCGAGGGCGGCGCCACCTTCATGCACAACCTGACCATGGTGGCCGACGGGCACACGGGCATCGAGCACTCGCTCCCGGTGGAGAACGTCTACGACGACGTGATCCAGTACTGGAGCCAGACGGAGGTGGGACTCACGCCCACCCTGGTCGTGGCCTACGGCGGGCTCTGGGGCGAGGAGTACTGGTACTCGAAGACCAACGTCTGGGAGAACGAGCGCCTCCTCCAGTTCTCGCCGCCCCTCCAGATCGAGGCCCGGTCCAGGAGGCGCATGCAGGTGCCCGACGAGGAATGGAACCACATCCGCATCTCCGCCCACACGAACCGGCTCTTCCAGGCCGGGGTCCCCGTGCAGCTCGGGGCCCACGGACAGCAGCAGGGGCTCGACGCCCACTGGGAGCTCTGGAACTTCGGGCTCGGGGGGATGCCGAACCACGACGCGCTCCGCGTGGCGACGATCCAGGGGGCGCGGTACCTGGGGATGGACGGCGACCTGGGATCGCTGGAGGTGGGCAAGCTCGCCGACCTCATCGTGCTGGATGCGAACCCCCTGGAGGACCTCCGGAACTCCGAGCAGGTCCGCTACACCATGGTGAACGGCCGGCTTTTCGATGCGGCGACCATGAACGAGATCGGGAACCACCCCGGGGAGCGGGGGCGCTTCTGGTGGGAGGACTGGGGGTGGCGGTAGTGGGGTGTCGCGAGGGATGTGAACCCGTAGTCGGATCCGCGGTGTAACACCATGGACAGGCGGGCTTCGGGCCGCGGTGGGGTTGGGGCTTGCACTCTTGACCGCCGTGGCTTCGAGACTTGACCTGGCGCAGGGTCGAGACTCCTCGATCGTGCATCAACCCGACAATTCAGGAGTTCTGACATGGTATCTCTGCCTCGGATCGCAGCAGCATCCCTTCTCGTCCTCGCACTGGGCGCGGGTAGCCTGGAGGCGCAGCAGCGCGGCTTCACCGTTGGCGTGAGCGGAGGCGCGGTATTTCCCGTGGGTGATCGGTTCGAAGCCTTCGAGACCGGGCTTCAGGTGGGCGGGCTCATCGAGACGGCCCGCCTTGGCGGGCTCCCCTTCGGCGTCCGTGGCGAGGCCGACTACCTGACCTTCTCGGAGGGGGACTTCTCTTCCCGCTTCATTTCGGGCCGGGTCAACGCCGTGCTCCCCTTCATGACCGCGCCCGACGCACGTCCGTACTTCATCTTGGGCGCCGGGCTCTACAACGTGGACCATGACATCGGGCCCTCGGAATCCGAGAACCGGATGGGCGTCAACGCCGGGGTCGGTATCAGCTACGCCATCGGTGGCATGGACACCTTCGTCGAGGGTCGCTTCCACAACGTGTTCAGCGACGGGGACTCGTTCCGGTTCATCCCGCTGACCATCGGCATCCGCTTCTGAGTTCCGGGACCGCCCTCCC
>REBP01000126.1 GCA_007692665.1 Gemmatimonadales bacterium
GGCGGTAGGCGGCGGCATGGATCTCGTCCTGCATGTACTGGACCGCTCCGGCCGCACCGCCCCGCTCGTCGATCTCGTCCAGGTAGCGCCGGGCCTCGGCCTCGATGCGGTTCGTCAGGTCCTCCACGAACCAGCTTCCCGCCAGCGGGTCCACGGTGCGCGCGGCTCCGGTCTCGTGCGCGAGGATCTGCTGCGTCCGGAGGGCGATGCGCGCCGCCTCCTCGGTGGGGAGGGCCAGGGCCTCGTCGAAGCCGTTGGTATGGAGGGACTGGGTCCCGCCCAGCACGGCCGAGAGCGCCTGCATCGTGACCCTGACCACATTGTTCAGCGGCTGCTGCGCGGTGAGGGTGGAGCCGCCGGTCTGGGTGTGGAACCGGAGGCGGGCGGCCTGGTCCGAGGCCCCGAACCGCTCCCGCATGAGCCGGGCCCAGAGCCGGCGAGCCGCGCGGAACTTGGCCACTTCCTCGAAGAAATCGTTGTGGGCCGCGAAGAAGAAGGAGAGTCGGGGCGCGAAGTCCTCGAGTTCGATGCCCGCCTCGAGCGCCCGCTTCACGTACTCGAGCCCGTTCGCGAAGGTGAAGGCCACCTCCTGGGGCGCGGTGGCGCCGGCCTCTCGGATATGGTAGCCCGAGATGGAGATCGTATTCCACTTCGGCACTTCGGCGGCGCAGAACGACATGACGTCCGAGATGAGGCGGAGCGACGGATCCACGGGGTAGATGTACGTGCCCCGGGCAATGTACTCCTTCAGGATGTCGTTCTGGATCGTCCCGGCAAGCTTCGCCCTGGGCACCCCGTTCTCCTCGGCCACGGCGATGTACAGCACCAGCAGGATGGCCGCGGTGGAGTTGATGGTCATGGAGGTGGAGACCGACCCCAGGTCGATGCCGCCGAACAGGATGCGCATGTCCTCAAGGGAGTCGATGGCCACCCCCGCCCGGCCCACCTCTCCCGACGCCATGGGGTGATCCGAATCGTATCCCATCTGGGTGGGCAGGTCGAAGGCGACGGAAAGCCCCGTCTGCCCCCTCTCCAGCAGGTAGTGGTAGCGCTCGTTCGTGGATGCGGCGGTACCGAAGCCCGCGTACTGGCGCATCGTCCACTGCCGGCCCCGGTACATGGTGGGGTAGACGCCCCGGGTGAAGGGGAAGGCACCGGGTTCGCCGAGATCCGCGGCCGGATCCGGCAGCGCGTCCTCCGGCCCGTAGACGACGCGAACCGGAAGGCCCGAGTCCGTGAGGGCGTCCTTCCCGCGGTCGTCGCTCATGGCGCCTCCTCCGGTGCGTCCAGGGCTTCGAACTCCACCAGGATCATCTCCTTCTCCACCGCCGCCCCGGGGACGGCGTGCACGGCCCGGACGCGGGCTGCGGTCGTGGCCTTGAGCTCGTTCTCCATCTTCATGGCCTCCACGATGACGAGTCCCTGCCCTGCGGCCACCTCATCACCCACCGCCACCTCCACCCGCATGACCATGCCGGGCATGGGGGCCTTCAGGGGCGCCAGGCCACTCCCGGCGCCCGAAGCCTTCCGGGCTTGCCGCACGGCTTCCTGACCGCGGTCATTGACCTCGGCGTGGTAGCGCCTCCCCCCCACGTCGAGGGTCCACGCCCCCGAGGGGCCGCGGTGAGCCAGGACGCGCAGCGACCGCCCCCCCAGCCGGGCGCTTCGAACCGGGTTGTCGACGGCCGGTGCCAGCTCCAGCTCCATGGGTTCGCCCTCGACCTCGAGGGCGTTGCCGGACCCGGCGCCGTCGGGTCGGCGCACCCGGAAGGAGGCGCTGTCCACATGCGTGAAGTAATCCATGCGATGTTCCGTTGGGGCCGCGCCGGAGCGAAGGCCGGGGTTCGGGTCCGAAGGTCAGGGCGACGGGTCGATGCGGTCCAGCGTGGCCACGGTTTCGATATGGGCGGTCTGCGGGAAGAGGTCCACGGCCTGGAGCCGGACGAGGCGGAAACCGTCTCCCAGTCGCCGCAGGTCCCGGGCCAGCGTGGCCGGATCGCAGCTGACGTAGACGAGGCGCCGGGGCGGATGGGCCGCCAGGGCCTCCATGACCCCGGCCTCCACGCCGCCCCGCGGGGGGTTCAGCACGACCCGGTCGGCGGGGAGCTCCCCGGGAAGGCGGTCCTCGACTGCACCCTCCAGCAGGTCGAATCCCGGGACCGGGCGATCCCGCCCCATGGCCACCGCCTGGGGATCGAGTTCGATGCCGACGGCCAGGGCGCCGGCCCGGGCAGCGGCCCGCCCATAGACGCCGAAACCGCAGTAGGCGTCCAGGATCCGTTCGCCGGGCCGCGCACCAAGTTCCGCGAGGGCCAGGTCATGCAGCCGGTGGGCCCCCTCGCGGTTCACCTGCAGGAACGCCCCGGGGCGAACCGGGAGCGCCTCGCCGAACCAGTGCTCCACCGGATCTTCCTCCCCGGCGAGGAGGCGGGGGGGACGGGGAGGATCGACCCCCTCCCCTTCGCCGTCCGTCCTTCCGGCACCGGGGGCGCCCTGGGGCCCCGCCCCTCCGGGCCGCGACCAGATGGCCCGGAGGCCCGGAACGGCCTTGAGGAGCGCCTCCGGCTCACCCCGTCCTGCGCCGCCCTCGACCAGGAGGACGCCCGTGCCGTCGGACAGTGCCCGGAGGGTCAGTCGAAGCTCCATGCCGGCCGGAAGCCGGGACGCGTTGCGCCCCCAGTGCCTCCGGATCTCCGCCCAGAGGCTCGCCAGGGCGGGTTCGACGAGGAGGCACGGCTGCGCGGCCTGCGGCTCCCCGGACCGGGAAGCCCCGGGCGCTCCGGGAGCGAGCGGCGCTCCGATGTCCACGATGACCCCGGGTCGGTCCAGGGCGTGGAATCCCGCCACCACCTGGGGCTCGGACGGGTCCGGGGCGGAAGATCGCGGCGGGGGACCGGCCGGGGGCCGCACGCCGAGCCGTCGGAGGGTGAACGACGCCCGGTTCCGGTAGTGGAACTCCGCCGGCGCGGCATGGAGTTCCACCGGAGGCAGATCCTCGAGCTTCCCGATCCGCTCCAGGGCATCCTGCAGCTGGACGCCCCGCGCGGCGAGCTGAGCCTCGGGCTCCAGGTGCTGGAGCGTACATCCTCCACAGCGATCGTAGTAGACACAGGGCGCCACCCGCCGCTCCGGCGCCCCCTCGAGGACCCGGTCCACCCGCCCCCGGGCCCAGCGGCCCTTCTCCTGCGTGAGGCGGACGCGTACCCGGTCCCCGGGCGCGGTGCGATGGACGAAGACCACCCGCCCATCATTCAGGCGTCCCACGCCCGCCCCGGCGGCGCCGACCCCGTGGATCACCACCTCGTGCACGGCGCCGGAAGAGGAGCGGGGCTTTCTCACGCGCCCCCCGTGCGGGGGTCGAACGCCGCCTGCCAGGCCGTCCGCGGACGCCCACCATTCAGGCCGTCCATGCGGGGGGGCCTGAGGGTGCGCCTTGCCTCCTCCTCGAGGACGGCGGCCAGGGCCGCCACTTCCTCGGGCCGGAGCGAGTCGGAGGACAGACCGGAGAACGGGCCGGAGGTCGAGGTCGAGGTCGAGGTCGCCCCGGCCGTGGCCCCGGCGGTGGACCGCGGCTCGCCCTCGGTGAGCCCCGGGTGTTCCTCCAGGTACCGGATCGACAGCTCGCCGGCCCGGAAGTCGGGCTCGGCCATGACCCGGCGGTGGAAGGGTGCCGAGGTCTCGACCCCCTGGATCACGAGTTCGTCCAGGGCTCGCCCCATCCGGTCGATGGCCTCGATGCGCGTCGGCGCCCAGGTCACGAGCTTGCCCAGGAGCGGGTCGTAGTGGAGCCCCACCTCGTAGCCCCGGGCGATGCCGCCGTCCCACCGGACGCCGGGCCCCCCGGGGACCTCCAGGTGACGTACCGTCCCGGTGGAGGGGAGGAACCCCCCGTCCGGGTCCTCGGAGGTGATGCGGCACTCGATGGCGTGACCCCGGATCTCGACCTCGTCCTGGCTCCACGGCAGCCGCTCCCCCGCCGCCACCCGGAGCTGCCACTGCACGAGGTCGATCCCCGTGACCAGTTCGGTCACCGGGTGCTCCACCTGGATCCGGGTGTTCATCTCGAGGAAGTAGAACTCCCCGTCCTGCCAGAGGAACTCCACCGTCCCGGCCCCGCGGTAGCCCACCGTCTGCGCCGCCTTCACCGCCGCCGCCCCCATGGCCGCCCGCCCCTCGGCATCGAGCACCGGCGAGGGGGCCTCCTCCACGAGTTTCTGGTGGCGCCGCTGGATCGAGCACTCCCGCTCGCCCAGGTGGAGCACGGTTCCGTGGGCATCGCCCAGCAGCTGGATCTCGATGTGGCGGGGCCGGCCCAGGTACTTCTCGACGTAGACCGATCCGTCGCCGAACGCGGCCAGGGCCTCCCGGGACGCCGCCTCGTACGCGCGGGCACAGGTCTCGGCGCTCTCGACCACCCGCATCCCCTTCCCTCCGCCTCCTGCGGCTGCCTTGAGGAGGACCGGAAACCCGATGTCGGACGCGACGCGAACCGCCTCGTCGGCGTCGACGAGCGCCTGGGTGGTGCCGGGCACAATGGGAACGCCGGCCGCGGCCATGCGCGTGCGGGCCTCCGTCTTGTCGCCCATGGCATGGATCGTCTCCGCCGACGGCCCCACGAAGATCAGCCCTGCCGCCTCCACCGCCTCGGCAAAGGGGGCGCGCTCGGCCAGGAAGCCGTACCCGGGGTGGATGGCGTCCACCCCCGCCTCGCGGGCCACCGCCAGGAGCCGGTCCACCCGCAGGTAGCTCTCGGCCGATGGCGCGGGCCCCAGCAGGTAGGCCTCGTCGGCCAGGAGGACGTGGGGGGCGAGCCGGTCGGCCTCCGAGTACACCGCGACGGAGCGGAGCCCGAGTTCGCGGCAGGCGCGAATGATCCGGACGGCGATCTCGCCCCGGTTGGCGATGAGGACGGACTTCATTCGGACCCTGGCCTCCCGGATCATGCCGGTGAGCGTGCGGGGTGAGCGTGCGGGATCTGTTTTCGGGGATGCGGCGGCCCACGCGTGGCCCACGTGCCGACATGGCTCGGGCGGTGGGGGGCGGGCAGGTTTCCCGGCAGCCCTTGAAGCTACCGAGGAGGCAGGGGGGCCGGAACCCCTGCCCCGCCACTCGCCCCGCCACTCGCTCCCGTCATGCGTCGCCCAGGACCCGCTCCCGGAAAGCCAGGAAACCGGCGACATCGGTAAGATCGGAGTCCATGATTGCGGTGATTTCCTCCGCCTCGCGCCATTCCGCCACGAGCGCGTCGGCTTCGGCCCGGGCGTCCAGCGCGATCCCCAGGGCCACCCGTTCCACCCGCCCGAGGTCGCCCAGCGGCGCGCCGACCCGGGCCAGGCCGTTCAGCAGCATGCGGGTGCCGCCCACCCGGTCCAGCGCGGCCCCGGCTTCCTCGCCCACCTTGCGAGCCTCCGGACCCGAGTCCAGGACCGAGAGCCCGATGCGCAGGGCGGGGCGGGCCTGGTCCACCGGAACCACCACCTCGGTGCTGCAATGACCGCAGGTGGCGAGCAGGCCGGCCCGGAGTTCGACCTCGCCGGTGCGGTTCGGGGCGGTGGCGTCCGGAGCGGCATCCGTGAAGCTGAGGCGGTGGAAGTCCCAGGGGTGAAGCGGCATGGGCACCCCGCACGACGGACACGACGGGACGAGGGGGACCGAAGCGAAGACCAGGGTCAGCGGATGCGCCCGGTCCAGGAAGGGCGAGCCCAGCCAGTGGGAGGGTCCCTGGGAGCCGGCCACGCCCCCCAGCGGGCCCGACAGCCCGTAGGGGTCGTACCCTTCCAGCGGAGGCGGTGGAAGGCCGCCCAGGATCCTTCGGAGGAACCCCACCCGGGGTGCCACCGGAGGCGGAAGCCGCGATCCGTACCTCCACCCGCCCCAGGTCGTGAGCGGCGGCTCGCCGACCCGGACGACCTGGCCGTCATCCACTTCCACCAGCGAGAGCTCGCCGGCCTCGAGGACGAGGGTGCCCCGGTCCCGAACCGCACGCTCCCATCCCTCGAGGGTCTCCCACCGGAGCTCCATGGGCACCGGATTCCACCGCCGGCAGGAGGGGCAGATCTCCCAGAGTCGACCCTTTCGCGGGTCGTAGGCGTGACGACGCCCCGGGGCCGGCGCATCAGGAATGCCGGCACCCAGGGCGTGGTCACAGAAGAGGCAGTGTCTCATGCCCCTTCAGTCCCCCGCACCCCTCCGGGAGTTCCCGGGGGGTGGGGGGCTGGATCCTAGGGTCATTCCACCGCACCGGCCAGGTCGCGGAGGGACACGGCCAGGGCACGAACCCGGGCGCCGTCGGACGCGTTCCGTGCCTCGGAATCCAGCTGGCGGGCCAGCCGGGTCAGTTCCTCGGTGCGGGCGGCACCGGCGCCCATTCCCTCGAGGCGGTCGAGCTCGCCCCGGAGCGAGGCGATGCGGGCGGACGACAGCCCGGCCCCGCGCTCGAGCTGGTCGAGGTACGCCTTCGCCACGACGAAGGCGGGGGGCCAGCGCTTCGTCGGCTGGTGCTGCGGGTTGAACTCCCCGAACCGCACGAGCTTTGCCGCCTCGAGCTCGTTTTCGGACAGGTACTCGCTCGGGAGAAGCCTGAGCACGTCGAAGCCCCGGATGATGGCCGAGCCGTACACCATGCCGTTGTACCAGTACGTGGACCAGTAACCCCCGGTGAGGAGCTCGGTCTCGGAAATCGGCCCCCGGTCGAAGAACGCGATCTCGAAGGGGTTCGCCGGGTCGGTGAAGTCGAAGACCGACACACCGCCCTGGTACCAGGCCTGCACCTTGATGTCACGACCGGGCACGGGAACGATCGAGCCGTTGTGGGCCACGCAGTTCTCGGTCTCGGACTGGGGCGCGGGCATCTTGTAGTAGCTCCGGAACTCGAGCTGGCCGTCGACGATCTCGTAGATGGCGTTGGCCCCCCACTCCATGGGATCCTCGGCCCGGCAGCGCGCCTGGCCACCGCCGCCCCACTCGTCCGTGAAGATGACCGTGCTCCCGTCGTTGTTGAACGTGGCCGAGTGCCAGTAGGCGAAGCTCTCGTCCACGACCTCGTCCAGCCGAACCGGATTCGCCGGATCGGAAATGTCGAAGAGGATGCCGTTGCCCGCGCACGCCCCGGCGGCCAGCCCGATCTCGGGGTAGGCCGTGATGTCGTGGCACTGGTGCGTGGTGCGGGATTCCTGGGTGCCGGCACCATGGTCGCCACCAGGCCAGAGGCCGGCAATGTCACCGGTCTCGTAGTCCTGGAAGACCCGGGGGGAACCGACAATGCGGGCATCCTCGGGGTTCGTCAGCGGTACCTCGATGACGTCGATGCTGTAGAACGAGGTCTCCGGGTTCGTCGGATCCGGGTCGGGGACACAGCCGGCCAGTTCCTCGGCCGGGCGGACGCCGCTCGTTCCGGAGTTGTAGACGAAGATCCGGCTCTCGTCCTTCATGTCGCGGACCACGGTGTGCGTGTGCGATCCCCGGCAGGTCTGCACGGCCGCGACCTGGACCGGGTTCTCCACGTCGGTGATGTCGAAGATGCGCACACCCCGGAACCGCTCCGGATTGACCTCGCCCGGTGCGCCCTGGGTCCCGCAGTCGAGGCGGGCACGGGTCTCCTGCACCGACATGAAGAGCAGGTTCCGATAGACGGACAGGTCCCCCTGTCCGCCGGGGCAGACCACCGAGACCCTGAGGCTCGGGTTCGAGGGGTCGGAGATGTCCCAGACCTGGAACCCGTTGTAGTTGCCGACGAAGACATCGTTCCCCTGGAAGGCCAGGTCGGTGTTGTTGAACGCCCCATCCCCCACGTTGTCCGGGTTGTACATGCCGTCCGGCCGGGAGCGATTGATCACCAGCTCCATGTTGTGGGCAGCTTCACCGGCGTCGGTGAGCCCGGAGGCGAGCCCGACCCGGGCATCATGGGACCGTTCCTGCCCCGAAGACTGCGCATCCAGGGCAGGGGCGAAAGCAAGCCCGGCCACCATGGCGGCAACCACGCCCAGCCGACGCGTGCCGACCAGGGGGAGACCAGCGGAAGAGGAGATCGTCTGCATGCCTGCACCTCGGTTTCAGAATGGAAACGGATTCGAACGGCTGTACGTCGTACACCAAATTGAAGGAAATTCCCCCACCGGTCAAAGCGGTATGTTTCCGTGCTTCGACGGGGGGTTCTGGTCTCGCTTGTTCCGGAGCATGTCCAGCCCCGAGATGAGTCGATCCCGGGTCTCCCGGGGATCGATGACGTCGTCGACGTAGCCCCGGGCCGCCGCCACGTAGGGGTGCGCGAACATCTTCCGGTACTCCTCGATACGCGCTTCCGTGGCCGCCTCCGGGTCCTCGGCCTCGGCGATCTCCCGCCGGAAGAGGACTTCCACGGCGCCCTTCGGGCCCATGACCGCGATCTCCGCCGACGGCCAGGCGAAGTTGAGATCGCCCCGGATGTGCTTGGAGTTCATCACGTCGTAGGCCCCGCCGTAGGCCTTCCGCGTGATGACGGTGACCTTGGGCACGGTGGCCTCGGCGAAGGCGAAGAGCAGCTTGGCGCCGTGCCGGATGATGCCCCCGTGTTCCTGGGCGACGCCGGGGAGAAATCCGGGCACGTCCTCGAAGACCACCAGGGGAATGTTGAACGCATCGCAGAAGCGGACGAACCGGGCGCCCTTCACCGACGCATCGATGTCGAGCACCCCGGCCAGCACGGCGGGCTGGTTAGCCACGATCCCCACGGCGTGCCCTCCGATGTGCGCGAACCCCACCAGGAGGTTCGCCGCAAACTGGGCGTGGACTTCGAGAAGGTCGCCGCCGTCCACGATCCCCCCGAGCAGGTCCCGCATGTCGTAGGGCCGGTTGGGGTTGTCGGGGATGACGCCCAGGAGCCCGGTCACCGCGGCTTCGGGCGGAGGTGTGCCCGGCCCCTCGGGTGCGCCCTCGGTGTTGTTCTGCGGGAGGAACCGGAGCAGCGCCCGGACCGCCTCCAGCGTCTCGGCCTCCGAGTCGTGGGCGAAGTGCGCCACCCCGGATTTCGAGGCATGGACGTCGGCCCCGCCCAGCCCCTCCATGTCGATGTCCTCGTGCGTGACGGTCTTCACCACGTTGGGTCCGGTCACGAACATGTAGCTGGTCCCGCGCACCATGAACACGAAGTCGGTGATGGCCGGGGAGTAGACGGCACCCCCGGCGCAGGGGCCGAGGATCACCGAGATCTGCGGCACCACCCCCGAGGCCAGCGTGTTGCGCAGGAAGATGTCGGCATACCCGCCGAGGGAGACCACGCCCTCCTGGATGCGCGCGCCTCCGGAGTCGTTCAGCCCCAGGACCGGGGCGCCGTTTCGCACCGCCATGTCCATGATCTTCACGATCTTCTCGGCATGGGTCTCCGACAGCGACCCGCCGAACACGGTGAAGTCCTGCGAGAAGAGGTAGACCAGCCGGCCGTGCACGGTCCCGTACCCCGTCACGACCCCGTCGCCCAGGATGCGCTGCTCCTCGAGCCCGAAATCCGTGGAGCGGTGGGTCACGAAGCGGTCCAGTTCCACGAAGGACCCCTCGTCAAGGACCAGGTCGATGCGTTCCCGGGCGGAGAGCTTCCCGCGCTCGTGCTGGGCCCGTACCCGCGCCTCCCCTCCCCCCTTCAGGGCCTCGGCCCGAAGCTCGTTCAGCTCGTCGATGCGTTGTTCCATGGACATGAGGGGGTCAGCGATCCTCGTCGAGGGGAAGGAGGGCACGATTTTCGATTCTGACGGGCGTGTAGCTCCTGCCCAGCCAGCCATTCCGGTACGAGAACGTCCCGGTGGCCCCGGGGAAGTCCCGGATCTGCGTGATGCCGCGTGCGACCTCTTCCGGCGAGTTCCCGGCGATGGAGGCGGCATGCAGGAGGAGTCGGGCGGCGTCCCATCCCAGCCCCGGGGCCGGGTTTCGGAGGGTGCGCTGGAAATGCGATTCGTAGGCGTTCACGAACCGTCTCCACTCGGGGCCGAAGCCGTCGCCCACGTGTGAACTCACCGTGCGCACCCCGTCCGTGTACCGGGTCGGAACGCCCTCGAGCACACCCTCGAGCGTCCAGGCCGCGTTCCCGTAGATGCGGACGTCGGAGCCCTGCGTGACCCCGTAGTAGTCGAGCTGCGGCGCCACGAGCTCGAGGTCCTCGGGGGGCACGAGGATCAGCAGGGCACGGGGCCGCATCGATGCGATGGCCTGGAGAGGCTCGGCGAAGGTCGTGGCTCCGGAGGCGTAGCTGAAGGTCCGGAGTACCTCGCCCCCCCGCGCCTCGAAGGCCTCGCGGAACCAGCGCAGTTCCGCCTGCTCTTCCTGCGACCGGGAATGCAGGACCACCACCTGCCGGCTCCCGTCGCGCCAGATCATGTCGGCGAGCACGCGGAAGGCTTCGGGATCCACGGCGGCAATGGAGTAGACGCCCTCCACTCCCTCCGGGACGAGCCTCGACGTGGGAGAGATGACCGGCACCCTGGAGCCGCGAACGCGGGCCGCCTCCGCAAGGCCGGCCTCGGTGAGCGGACCGACGATCCCGAGGGGAGCGCCTCCCTCGGCGGCGCGCATCACTTCCCCGCTCCGGGTCGGGGTGCCGCGGTCGTCCGAAACGGCAAGCCGCACGCCCCCGCGGTACTCCTCGTCGAGAAGCGCCACCTCGATCCCGTCCCGGATCAGCCGGGACAGCTGCTCCATTCCCGGCGAGCCACCCTCCGAGAGGACGGCCGACAACACGCCCGCGACCCGTGCACCCGAGCGCGCCACCTCGCCGGAGATGATGCCTTCGGCCCGTGCCCGTTCCGTGGCGCCCGGCTGCATGTCGAGGGCCCGCCGGGCGAGCGCCGTGCCCCCGGTGACGTCGCCGACGATGAGGCGCCGTTCCCCCAGCTCCACGAGGAAGACCGGGAGCAGCCAGGGCTGCGAGGGAGCCTCGTCGAGGAGGGCCCTCAGCGTGCGATCGTCGAAGCTCCCGGCGATCTCGCGGCCCACCGCCCGGGCATCCTCGCGGACGGACTCCGGCGCCTGGTCCGGTACGGAGAACAGGGCTTCCACCGCGTCGCCCATCCCCCCCCGAAACCGCACCCGGGCCCGGAGCACCTGCGCCGCCGCGCCGTCAAACGCATCCATTCCCACCACCCCGATGTACCGGGCCGCAGCGGTCTCCGCAGCATCCCACGCCTCGCCGGCGGCCTCGGCCCGGGCCTCGAGCCAGTAGGCGCTCGAGGAGCCCTGTGCCGTCGGGAAGCGGGTCGCGATCTCCCGGGCGATGGAAAGGGCGCCCGAGGCGTCACCCCGCGAGAGTCGGGATTCCCCATCGGCCAGGAGTTCCGCAACGGCGCGGTCGCTGGCCGCATCGGAGACCCCGTCGGTGATGGCCGGGCCCGGAGCCGCGGGAGGGGCCGGCGGCTCCCCCGGGGTGGTCCCCACGAGGGTGCAGCCCGCACCCACGCTGCCGACCAGGGCGAGCATGAGGGCGAGAGGGAACGTGCGGGGAGATCGGTATGGGGTCCTCACGTGGCATCCAGCTCCTGGAACGGGAAGTTTCGAGGAAGTCGCAGGCATGCAAACAGCGAGCCGCCCGGACGGCGGGCGTCCGGGCGGCTCGGGGTTGTTTCCGGGCAGCGCCCGGAGGCGCCCCCGGGGGTGCTGAAGTCCCCGGCCGTCAGCTCTTGGCCGGGACCTCTCCATCCGCCTCGGCGTCTCCCGTCACGGCATCGGGATCCGACTCGGCTTCGGCTTCGGGCTCGGGCTCGGCTTCAGCTTCGGGCTCGGCCTCGGCTTCAGCTTCGGGCTCGGCCTCGGCTTCCACCTCCGCCTCGGCGGCGGCTTCGGTCTCGACATCCGCCTCGGCCGCGGCTTCCGGCTCCGCTTCCGCTTCGGGCTCGGCCACCGCTTCGGGCTCGGCCTCGGTCTCGGTTGCCGCCTCGGTTTCCGCCGAAGCCTCTACCTCGCCTTCACCGGCACCCTCGACATCACCCGCAGCTTCCGCATCGCCCTCGACCTCGGCGTCCTCGACCGGCTCCTCCACCTTCGGCTTGCGCTCGGGGGTGGAGGTGATCTCCAGGACGATGCGCCGGTTGGCGGCGTCGGACTCGAGCACCCGGATGTCCACCGGGTCACCGGCTCCGTAGAACTCCTCGAGCTGGTCGTGGTTGTCGAGGTTGGCATGCGAGGCCGGCACGAAGCCCTCGATGTCGTCGCCCAGGTCCACGACCACGCCCTTGTCCTGCACCCGCACCACCGTACCCTCGGACTCGACACCCGGGGCGAACCGGACCGAGATCGACGGCCACGGATCGTCGATGATCTGCTTTACACCGAGGGAGATCCGCTTGTTCTCGGCATCGATGTCGAGAACCATGACCTCGAGGTCCTGGCCCTTCTGGACCACCTCGGAGGGGTGCTCCACCCGCTTCGTCCACGACATGTCCGACACGTGGACCAGCCCGTCGATGCCCGGCTCGATCTCGACGAAGGCGCCGAACGAGGTGAGGTTCCGCACCTTCCCGACGATCCGGGTTCCGGTGGGGTACTTCATGGGGAGCGACAGCCACGGATCTTCCTCGATCTGCTTCATGCCGAGGGAGATCTTCTCGTCCTGCGGATCCACCTTGAGCACCACGGCCTCGATCTCGTCGCCGATGGTGACCAGCTTCGAGGGGTGACGGATGTTCCGGGTCCAGGACATCTCGGAGATGTGGACCAGCCCCTCGACACCCTTCTCCAGCTCCACGAAGGCGCCGTAGTTGGTGATGGAGACCACCTTCCCGCGGACACGGGCACCCACCGGGTACTTCCGGTCGATCTCGGTCCAGGGGTAGGGGAGAAGCTGCTTGAGGCCCAGGGAGATGCGCTCCCGGTCCCAGTCGATGTCCAGCACCTTCACGTCGAGGATCGCACCGATGGTGACGACCTCGGAGGGGTGACCCACCCGGCCCCACGACATGTCCGTGATGTGGAGCAGTCCGTCCAGCCCGCCCAGGTCGATGAAGGCACCGAAGTCGGTGATGTTCTTGACCGTACCCTCGCGGACCTGCCCGACGATGAGCTCCTTGACCAGCGTGGCGCGCTTGCCCTCGCGCTCGGCCTCGAGGATCACGCGGCGCGACACCACGATGTTCCGGCGGCGCTTGTTCAGCTTGATGATCTTGAACTCGTAGGTCTCGCCGATGAGGTCCTCGATGTTCGGGACCCGGCGAAGGGCGATCTGCGAGCCGGGGAGGAAGGCGTCCACTCCCATGAGGTCCACGGTGACGCCGCCCTTGATCTTCCGGGCCAGCACACCCTTGACCGGACGATCCTCCTCGTGGGCCGCCCGGATCTTCTCCCACACGCGGAGGAAGTCGGCCTTCCGCTTGGAGAGCACCACCACACCGTCGTCGTCCTCGAGGCTCTCGAGGAGGACGTCCACCTCGTCGCCGACCTTGAGCTCCTCGGGGTGCTTGAACTCGTCCAGCGACACCGAGCCCTCGGACTTGAATCCGAACTCGAGGATCACCGCGCCCGACATGATCTTGAGGATGCGGGCGGAGACGATCTCGCCCTCGCGCACGTCCTGGAGGTCACCGGCGAACTCGGCCAGCGCGGCCTCGAAGTCGCCGCGGGACATGTCGAGCTCTTCCTCTCCGTAGGGATCCATGGAGAGTTCCGGCGAGATGCCGGTCTTCGTGCCGACCCGGGGCGGAGCCTTTTCGAGCTCGGCAGGGTCGACGGTCACGACGGTGGTGTCTCCGGCAATCGCCTCGAGGTCGGGCGACGTGTCGATCGACGCGTCGGACGAGGTGTCCGGAGAGGTGGAATCCTGGGTCTGTTCGGTCATGTGGGAGGGGGTCTCAGCCTGCGATGGAAAGGCCCGGAGGCGGTCCGTCGTCAGGGTCTGCGGGCACGTGTGGCCCTGGAAATGGAATAGCGGGTGTTCCCTGGCCGATGGGCCCCGGAACCCCGCACCTCCTCCGACGGTCGGAGAAGGATGGTGTATAGAAGTGATAATGTAGGGAGGATGCGGAGGGGGGGTCAAGGCCCGCGGTGCGAGTCTTCGCGCCCCCGGACGCGCTCGACGACCCGCGAAACCTGCTCCTCGAAGGTCAGGTGGGTGGTGTCCAGCTCCTCGGCATCGGGCGCCCGGCGAAGGGGCGCGACGGCGCGGCCCGCGTCCTCCCGGTCGCGGCGGGCGAGGCGATCGGCCTCGGCGCCGAGTTCGCCGCCGTCGCGGGTCTCCGCAAGGCGGCGCCGGGCCCGCTCCTCGAGATCGGCCACGAGGAAGAACTTCACCTCGGCGTCGGGAAAGACCACGGTGCCCATGTCCCGGCCGTCGGTCACCACCCCTCCCTCCCGGGCGGTGGCGCGCTGGGCCCCGAGGAGCCAGCTCCGCACCGCGGGGATCCGCGCCACGGCGGACACCCGCTCCGTCACCTCGGGCGTCCGGAGCTCCGCCTCCGGGTAGCGGTCGCCCACGCGGACCCTGAACCCGTCGGCCCCCCGCTCCAGCGCGATGTCGAAGGCCTCGAGCTCCTCCACCGTGAGCTCCGACCACTCGGCCTCCGGGCGTCCACGCCCCGATCGGTCGGCCTCGAGGAGCGCGAGCGTCACCGCCCGGTAGAGGGCCCCGGAGTCCAGGTGCAGGTACCCGAGCCGGGCCGCCACTTCCCGGGCCGTGGTCGACTTCCCCGACCCTGCCGGCCCGTCGAGGGTGACGACGGGGCGACGCGGCGCACAGTCCCGGAGGCACGCCCAGAAGCCCGGGAAGCTCACCTCCACCATGGCCGGGTCGTCCACCTCCACCCGGCATCCGGGGGAGGCGCCGAGGACCCCGAAGGCCATGGCGATCCGGTGGTCGTGGTGCGCCGGCGCCCGTCCGGCGAGGGGCGCCTCGGTCCCCTCCACGTCGAGGCCGTCGGGGAACTCCCGCACCGTCACCCCCAGGGCGCGGAGGTTCTGGGCCGTCACGGCGATGCGGTCCGACTCCTTGACCCGGAGTTCGGCGGCGTCGCGGATGCGGGTGACGCCCCGGGCCCTCGCCGCGAGCACGGCGACCAGGGGAAGCTCGTCGATGAGGGAGGGGATCTCCCTTCCCCCCACCTCGGTGGCTTCGAGCCGCGACGGGCGCACGAGGAGGGTGCCCGTCGGCTCCCCCACGTCACTCCCGTCGCTCACGCCCGCGTCGCCGGCGTCACCGGCGTCACCGGCGTCACCGGCCCCGCGGTGAACCTCGTCCGGGATCACCTCGAGGTCCACGCCCATGCGCCGGAAGACGTCGAGGAACCCGGTCCGCGTGGGGTTCAGGCCGACCCCCTCGATGCGCAGCCCCTTCCCCGCCCCGCCCAGGGCAGCCAGCGCCACGAGGAACGCCGCGGAGGACGGATCTCCCGGAACCCGGAGGTCGAGGGGAGCCAGGGCGTGGGGTCCGGCGCCGATGGAGGCGGTCCACCGATCGGCTCCGCCCGGATCGCCGACGCGGGCCGTGCGCACGGGGACGCCCATGGCCCGCAGCATGCGCTCGGTGTGGTCCCGGGAGAGCCCGGGTTCCTCGACCTCCATGGGTCGTCCACTCAGGAGACCGGCCAGCAGGAGCGCACTCTTGACCTGGGCCGATGCCACGGGGAGAACCCAGCGCCCCCCCCGGAACTCTCCCTCGCCGAGGACCCGGATGGGGAGGCGGTCCATGACCCCTTTCTCGCGGAACCGGGCGCCCATGGCTTCGAGGGGTCCCGTTACCCGCCGCATGGGGCGACCGCGCAGGGACGCGTCACCGTCCAGGGTGGCCGGGACCCCGGCACCGGCCAGGACTCCCAGGAGGAGACGCGCCGTGGTTCCCGAGTTTCCGCAGTCCAGCGGCGCATCGGGGGCACGAAGCCCGCCCCCCCCCACCCCGCGCAGGGTGAAGGGGGCGCCGTCGGCGGAGACCTCGGGGACCGCCACGCCCATGGCCCGGAGCGCGGCAGCCGTGCTCTGGCAGTCTGCCCCGGGAAGCACCCCCTCGAGCCGGCTCTCTCCCTCGGCCAGCGCTGCGAAGAGGAGCGCGCGGTGGCTCACCGACTTGTCGCCGGGCACCCGGACCGTGGTGAGCCCGTCCCCCGGCTGCCCGCCATCGTTCACGCTCATGCCTCCGCGCTCCCCGGTGCCGGATCCGTTCCCGCGGCGCCCGCGCCGGGCGTTACCTGGCTCCCCCCGGACTCCTCCCCCCGGGAGTTCGCCTCCGTTGCCCACCCCTGGGTGCGGTCCATGAACTCGACGATCCGGTCCACCTGCCGGCGCGCCAGCAGGTCGGCCACGACGTTCAGGGCCCGGCTCACCGAAGTGAGCGCCGTACCGGTGGCCGGTGCCGCGGCCTCCAGGAGTTCACTCCACCGCTCCGGCCTCGTTTCCGCCAGCGCCACCATGCGCCGGGCCTCGGGCGAGAGGGCCGTTCGGGGAACGGCGGCGGCGTGAAGGGCCCCGGCCAGCGCGTTGGACACGAGCTGAGGGAGCAGGGCCGCCCAGGCAGCCTGCGTGTCATGCTCGCGGGGGTCCATCCAGGTGGGGACCGCCCCGACCAGGCGCCAGAAGCCCTCGGCCTGCGCCCGGAAGGCGGGCGGGACCTCCGGTGCGGCGGAGAGTCGCAGCTCGACACCGTCCAGCAGTGCGGCATTCGACATCGTGAAGCCGGTCCCGGGGGTCACCAGTGCCGGCGCCCCGGAGACCCACCGGTTGGCGAAGCCGGCCCGCGCGACCTGGTTCAGCACCGGGGCGTTCAGCCCCACGAGGTCGGTGAGGAGGGCATGGTCCGGGAGCGCGGCCCCAGGCCCGGCGAGGAACTGCGGCAGGGCCGAAAGCGGCGCGGCGAATACCACCACCGACGCGTCGCCCAGCGTCGCATCCCCGGAGGGGTCCACGGTGGAGAGCAGGCCGCTCTCGAGGGCACGGGCCGCCGCCAGCGGGTCGGGATCCACCCCCACCACCAGCCGGCCCGGATCGCGGGAACGGAGCGCGCGGAGCACCGAGCCTCCGAGCACGCCCAGCCCCACGATCACCACGGGTCCCTCGGGGGGAAGCGGGCGGGTCATGAGGGAATCCGGACCGGGGCCGGCTCGAAGACGTACAGGAACGGTATCCGCGACACGACCGGGTCACGCCCGGCCAGGAGGAGGAAGACCTGCTCCCGGCGCCGGTGGTCGGCCAGGGAGTGAAAGGGCACCCGAAGCGCGAGGAGTCCTCGGAAGGGCGCGCGGGCCGGCCACCCCGCGAGGCGGGCCTCCACGTCGGCACCGAAGACGTGACGCGCGAGGTCGAGGGCGGCCCACTCCCCGGCGCGCCGTTCCCACCGGTCCGCGGCGTCCGCCCGCGCGTTCCGGCGTTCCTCCCACCCGGGTCCCCGGGCCATCGTGGATTCGCGATCGAAGTTCATGAGTCCGGGGATGCGTGGTGGGAAGTGTCGAGTGCCTCGGAGCCGGCTTCGGGACGAGCGTCGGCGGGACCCGGATCGCCCTCGGGGGGATCCTCGGGATACCCGATCTCGACGACCATGCCGTCGTGGGCGACGGTGGCCCCGGGAAAGACCACGGAGGCCTCCCGCTCGAGGGGTGTCGCGTTGGCGGAGTAGCGGGCCGATACGTGGGTGAGCACCAGGCGCCGGGCGCCGGCCTGCACCGCGATCCGCGCCGCCTCCGCGGCAGTGGCGTGGAAGGTCTGCCGCGCGCGATCCGCTTCCTCGGCGCAGAAGGTGGCATCGTGCACGAGGAGTTCGGCCCCCTGCGCCGCCGCCACCGTCGAGGGCGACGGGCGGGTGTCGCCGCTGAAGGCCACGCTCCGTCCGGGTCGGGCCGGGCCCACGATCTCGTCGGGGTGGATCGTTCGTCCGTTCACCTCGATGCTCTCTCCCCTGTGAAGCCTTCCGAAGAGCGGGCCCTCCGGGATCCCCAGTTCTCGCGCCCGGTCCACGTCGAACCGGCCGGGACGGTCGTGTTCCCGGAGCACGTACCCCACGGCCGAGACCCCGTGCCGGACCTGGAAGGCTTCGATGTCATAGCCCTCGGCGTCGCAGCGGATGCGCCCCCCCGGCTCCACCTCGGTGACCGGGACCGGAAATGCCGACAGGCGCCCGCCCAGGTGGATCATGGCCTCGAGTACCGCCGTGGACCCCGGGGGTCCGTACACGGGAAGGGGCTCGGTGCGGGCCTGGAGGGCCAGGGTCCGAAGCAGGCCGGTGAGGCCGAGCACGTGATCGCCGTGCAGGTGCGTGATGAGGATGCCCCGGAGAGCGAAGCCGGTCCCGTACCGCATCATCTGGCGCTGGGTCCCCTCCCCGCAGTCGAGAAGCCAGAGATCGCCCTCTCTCTGGAGGGTGAGGGCACTGACGTTTCGGGCGACGGTGGGACGTGCGGCTGCGGTGCCCAGGAAGGTGATGCGGATCATCCCGGAAGGTAGCATCGACGGGATGCGGATCAACCCGGCGGGCCCCGGGGTTCCGACCCGGGAGCCCGCCTCGATCCGACGGAGGGCGCCGGCGCGTCAGTTGCCGCGGGTCGCGTTCCCCGGAACCCGTCCTGCCGCGGGCCCCTTCTTCAGCTTCTCCTCCTGGTCGACGAACCGGACCCCCTCGGTGATCCATGCGGGGGCGGGAGCGCCCTTCAGGTAATGGTCGAACCACTCCATGCTCCGCCGGTGGTAGTCCACCTGGTTCGGGCGCCGGG
>REBP01000192.1 GCA_007692665.1 Gemmatimonadales bacterium
GCGGCGTGCTCATCTACTTCCAGATCGCCACCTGGTACCTGGGGATCTGACGGGGGCCTGCGCCGGACACGGCACGGAATACAGCATGGATGGGGCATTCCGTCCCCGCCTCGGGGTGCTACCTTGGAGGGCTGCAGCTCGACCCCAACCCTTCAATCCCACCTCGGCATGACCCTCTGGGAATCGTTCGTCCTCGGGATCGTCCAGGGCGTGTTCATGTTCGTTCCGGTGAGCTCCACGAGCCACCTGGTCCTGGTGCAGCACTGGATGATCGAGCGAGGCTCGGCTCTCCCGCCGCCAGAGTCCGCCGAGATGATCCTCTTCGACCTGGTGGTCCACGTGGGGACGCTGGTCTCCATGGCCGTGGTCTTCCGGAAAAGCATCGCCGGTCTCTTCCGGCGCCTGGTGGGCGAGCTCCAGGGGGAGCACCCCGGGGACCCCCTGGCCATCCGCCTCGTGGTGCTGGGCCTCGGCGCCGTCGTGGTCACGGGGCTGGTGGGGTTCCCCCTTCGGAGCCTCTTCGCCGAGGCCTTCGCCCGCCCGGCGTTCATTGCCGGGACCCTGACCGTGACCGGCATCATCCTCTGGTGGACCGACGTGCTGCCGCGCCGAACCCGGGGGCTCCGGGAACTCACTCCCCTCGTGGCGGCTGGCGTGGGGCTGGCCCAGGGGCTGGCCCTTCTGCCGGGACTCAGCCGGAGCGGGACCACCATCGCGGCGGCGCTTTTCCTGGGGCTGCGGCGCCGGTGGGCGGCGGAGTTCTCGTTCTTCATTGCCTTTCCCACGATCCTGGGCGCCACGGCCATCATGGCCCTCGACGTGATTCGTGCCGGCGAGGCGGTCAACATCGGAGCCGGCGCCTACCTGGTGGGGGCGACCACCGCGGCCGTGGTGGGGGTCGGGGCCCTGGTCATGGTGCTGCGGCTGCTGTACCGGGCCCGTTTCCGCTACTTCTCCTGGTACGTGTGGGCGCTGGCGGTGGTGGTGCTCGTCACGGGGATTGGTGGGTAGCTTCCGCTGTTCCGCCCCCCAGCACCACGGCGCTCACCTCTCCCTCGATCCCCTTCAACTCGAGCACCCTGAGTTCGGAGGCCGACGCATCGCGGCCCGCCGACGAATAGGTGGAGTGGGTGACCAGGGCCTCGCCGGCCGAGGCGGCCGAGGCGAGTCGCGCCACCAGGTTCACATCGAGACCGAATGCGCTGATCCCGTTCAGCCTTCCGGCGGCGGCGCAGACCGTGCCGACGAAAACCTGGCCCGTGTGGACACCCATCCCCACGGCCACCTTCGACGCATCCGCATTCGACGCATCCGAATTCAGGCGGGCGAACCGCTGCACCGCCTCCTCGGCCGCCGTTACCGCCTTCGAGGCGTGGGTTTCCCCGACGAATCCCGGCGGCCAGACGGCGAAGACCGAGTCGCCCTGGAACTCGAGGACGAACCCGTCGGTCTTCCGCAGAATCTCCATCACGTCCTCTCGCATCCCGCCCACCAGCCGCGCGAACTCCCTGGGGGAGTTCCGGGCGGAAAGGCCCACCGAGTCCCGGATGTCGATCATCATCATCGAGATCGGGACCTCGGCCCCCCCCGGAAACGCCTCCAGGAAACCGTCACAGGTGTTGCAGTAGGTCGGGTTCCGTTCGGACCGGGAGATGTGCCTGAGCCGCATGAGCCATCCGCCCATCCCGCCCAGGGGTGCCATGCAGAGCTTGCAGCGGGGGTTCCCCGGAAGGAGGGAGAAGCGCCGCTGCTTCCCGGCCAGCAGGGGATGACCCTTGGCGAAGACCTGATACCAGAGTTCCTCGTTCCCGTCCTGTCGTTCGTAATCTGAGGTCACCATTGCCGATACTCCTGGTGGGGGGTCATCTCTGCCGCAGCTGCTTCGGGGGGGTCGGGCTGATCATGAGCGACGGGCTCGTGCAGACCCCGGCGCCGAAGAGGAACGTGTTCCCGGCCACGACGCCGAGGAGCGGCCCCATGCCGCGATAGAGGAGCTCGATGGCGGCACCCCGCTGGAAGGGGTCCTTGCAGGGGAGTTTCGGGGCGCCGGTGGAAGGATCCCGCATCCGGACCGCGGGGGTGGAGACCACGATGCCCGCCTCGAGAAGGTCGGGGGCAATCCAGTCCGGGGCCGAGGCGAGGCTGAGGACATGGTCATAGTCCGGCCCGAAGGCGGGGGCCTCGAAGGGACCGGTGGCCAGCCTCGCCGTCTGGAGGTGGGTCATGTGGGCTTCCGACCCCCTGCCGAACAGGTAATAGGTGGCGAAATCGGGCAGGACGAGGTGGTGGGCGAAGGGGCGGAAGAGCACCACCCGCTCTACCGTCACCTCGAAGTCGCCGGCGATGGGCTCGACCCTGTCCAGGCTCCAGGGGAAGAAATGCGGCCGCTCCTCGTCCTCCTGGGTGAAGGGCGGCAGCCCCTGGAAGATGTTGGCGCGGAAGCGTGCCGTGCGGCCCGAGGCGATCTCGGGAATCGTGAGTTCGTCGGCGGCGTCGTTGCACAGGATGAAGGTGTCGAGAGGGTGCGTGCGCCGATGCGCCGCAAGCGTCTCGGCGGCGGCGTGGGGGAGCGCCAGCCGCAGGATCATCTGGTACTTGTGTTCCTCGTGATGGTACTGCGTCATGTGGACGCCGAAGACGGTGTCCGCCCCCACCAGGACCAGGGCATGCTGATGCGGCATGTTGCTGATGGTGGGCCGACCCGCGGGAGGAGCCGCGCCGTGGGCGCCGTGGTCCATTGCGCCGTGGTCCATCGCATCGTGGGACATTCACCTTCTCCTTCGGGTGTGGGGTCGACCCGGCCTGTGCGGTCCGGGCGGTCAGTGCGCGGGCGGTGCGAGCCCGTGGCGGCGGATCACCTCGGCGGCCGACCGGGTGGCGGTCTGGCCGAGAACCTTCATGAGCGTATCCAGGACGTGCCCGTCGCCGGCTTCCGTGAGCCAGGGGTTCTGGGTCGTGGAAATGATGAACTTGACCTCGGTCCCCTCGATGGGCTCGACCCCCGCCCTGCGGGCAAAGTTCGAGACGAGATCCTGGCCGTAGGCCTCGGGCGAGAAGCTCGAGGCGGTGACGAACATGGGTGCCTTCGGAACGCTTCCGCCCTCGAAGTGCTGGAGGCTCAGTGCCTGGAAGACCAGGTCGTTCATCTCGTTCATCCGGTGGAGATCCCGGTTCAGGCCATCGGCGGTGCGGAAGTTGAAGGCGTAGGTCACGATGGTCTGGTCCGAACCGAGTTCGCGGAAGAGCTCCAGCAGTTCCGGGTCCTCCTCGAAGGCCAGGAGCAGGGCCTCGTTGTCCAGTGGCAGGATCTCCCGCGCGATCCGCGCCTTCTGGGCGGCCACGTCCGCATCCGGCGCCCCCGCCCGCTCGGCCGGAAGCCGCTGGAAGGGGGTGACCGTGAAGGCGGGTCCCTCGAGGGTCACCAGCGCCGAGTAGAAGCGCTTGCTGTTGAACACGCAGCGGGCGAGGAGCTTGCCGTACCCGGACCGGTCCGTGCGGATCACGCTGTGGGACAGGTAGACCGCCGCGGCAGCGGCGCCGGGCTTCGAGCCCTCGATTCCGTAGACGCCGACTGTCGGGTCCACACCGCCGTGGTAGACCACCGGCGCGGTGAAGGCCACCAGGTCGCGCATCGACCCGTTCCGGTAGCAGAGGGCGCCGGCGGGGTAGGGGATGAAGCCCGCCTTGTGCGGGTCCACGGTGAGCGTGTCCACCCGGCCCAGGGCCCGGTACTGCCGCATGACGTGGTCCGACATGCTCATCCCCGGGGCCCCCCTCCCATCCTCCGTGATGAAGATGCTGGTGGATCCCGCTTCCCCGGCAGGTCGCGTTCCACCGGGTTCCCGGCGGTCCTCATCCTCCGGCAGAGGCTCCCGCAGCATCGAGGCGAAGTAGCCTCCCCAGGCCGCGTCGGCATGAACCACGAACTCCAGGCCCCGCTCGCGGTACTCGTCGCGAATGGCCAGGATCTCGTCCAGCGGATCCACCGCGCTCTCCTCGGTGGTGCCGATCACCGCCACCACCTGCATGACGGGCTGACGGGCGGCCAGGCACGCCTCCACCTCGCGCCGGAGGGCGACCGGGTCCATGCGTCCGTCCAGGTCCACGGGGACCAGGCGAAGGGCGGCCCGCCCGAGGCCCACCAGTGCCGCCGCCTTGGGCCACGAATAGTGGGCCGTGGCCGGGGCGAGGACGACGGGCACCGGGAAGTCAGCCAGGAAGCGCCGGTGAAACTCGACCAG